>JBDUCH010000459.1:0-2866 GCA_040003555.1 Variovorax sp.
AGGCCAGCAGCTTCATGTTGCGGGTGTTGATGCCCATCGCCTTGGCGGCGATCTCGTCTTCACGAATCGCCATCCAGGCGCGCCCGACGCGCGACAGCTGCAGGCGATGGGAAATGATCACGGTGAAGATCACCAGCGCGAGGAACAGGTAGTAGTAGAGCGACACCGACGAGATCGTGTAGTCGCCCAGCTTCAGGGGCCGGCCGAGGTTCACGCCCAGGAAGTGGATGGGGTCGATCGCATCGAGGCCCTTGGGGCCGTTGGTCACGTTGACCGGGTGGTCGAGCGTGTTCAGGAACACGCGGATGATTTCACCGAAGCCGAGCGTCACGATCGCCAGGTAGTCGCCGCGCAACCGCAGCGTCGGCGCGCCGAGCAGCACGCCGAACATGCCCGCCAGCACCAGCGCCAGCGGCACCACCACGAACACCGAGATGTGCAGCCCGTTCGGGAACATGGCCTTGATGGCCGGGAAGGTGTCGGTCAGGTGCGGCGAACCGAGCAATGCGAACATGTAGGCCCCGATCGCAAAGAAGGCCACGTACCCGAGGTCGAGCAGGCCGGCGTAGCCGACCACGATGTTGAGCCCGAGCGACAGCAGCACGTAGAGCAGCGCGATGTCGACGATGCGAACCCAGGCATTGCCCTGGGTTTGGAGCAGCAGTGGCAGTACCAGCAGGCCGACCGCGGCGATCAGGAACCAGACGATATTCTTTTTCATGATAGCTGCTCCTTCAGGCACGGTCCGCCACACGCTCGCCGAGCAGGCCGGATGGCCGCACCGTGAGCGTGAGGATCAGGATGACGAAGGCGAAGATGTCGCTGTGCTGGCTGCCCAGCACGCCGCCGGTGACGGTGCCGAGGTAGCCGGCGCCGATGGCTTCGATCAGCCCGAGCAGGATGCCGCCGACCACCGCGCCTGCCAGGTTGCCGATGCCGCCGAACACCGCGGCCGTGAAGGCCTTGAGGCCGGGGCCGAAGCCCATCGCGTGCTGCGCGATGCCGTAGTTGGAGGCGTACATCACGCCGGCGATGGCCGCCAGCACGGCGCCGATGATGAAGGTGGCCGAGATCACCATGTCGGGCCGGATGCCCATGAGCGAGGCGACGCGCGGGTTCTCTGCCGTGGCCCGCATCGCGCGACCGAGCTTGGTGTAGTTGACCAGCCAGGTGAGGATGGCGAGCGAGATGGCGGTGACCACGAGGATCATGATCTGCGTGGGCGAAATCGCGGCGCCGCCGACGATGATCGATTCGCTCGGCAGCAAGGTCGGATAGGCCTTGTTGGTCGGGCGCCAGATGATCATGGCCAGTGTCTGCAGCAGGATCGACATGCCGATGGCCGTGATGAGCGGCGCCAGCTTGGGGCTGTTGCGCAGCGGCCGGTAGGCCACTTTCTCGATCACGAAATTGAGCGTGGCAGCAACCACGCAGGCAATGATCAGCGCGATCAGAAGGATCAGCCAGCCCGGCGTGCCGGGCATCGCTTCCTTCATGAGGCCGATGATGGTCCAGCTCGTGAGCGCGCCCACCATCAGCACTTCACCGTGCGCAAAATTGATCAGGTTGATGATGCCGTACACCATGGTGTAGCCCAAGGCTATCAAGGCATACATGCTGCCGAGAACCAGACCGTTGATGATCTGCTGCAGCAATATTTCCATAGAGAAATCCCTCGTTTGATGCACCGATGCTGGTGCAGTTCGCCGTCCACGGCACCGATCCGGTGCCATGCATCTGACTAGCAAAAAGCCAGCCAACCAAAGGGGGTTGGCCAATGAGTGGGCGGGATTGTAGTCACGGGCCTTCACCGAATCGGTGCGCGCTTACCCGGGTTTACCCGTTCTGTCTCATGCTGTTTTTGCTTGCGCCCATGCACGGGATGAGCGCCGCGCGTACGGGGGGATCAGCTGCCGTCTTTTTTGTTCAGCCGTCGCAGCTCGCGCAGCTTTTCGGCAATGCGGATTTCGAGGCCGCGCTCGACCGGCTCGTAGAAGCGCTGCGCTTCCAGCCCGTCGGGCAGGTAGCGCTCGCCGGCGGCGAAGCCGCCTTCCTCGTCGTGCGCGTAGCGGTAGCCACGGCCGTAGTCGAGCTCTTTCATGAGCTTCGTCGGTGCATTGCGCAGGTGCATGGGCACCGGCCGCGTGCCGTCTTTCTTGATCAGCGCGCGCACGTCGTTGTAGGCCTTGTAGACCGCGTTCGACTTGGGCGCCATCGCAAGGTAGATCACGCACTCGGCCAGCGCCAGCTCGCCTTCGGGCGTGCCGAGCCGTTCGTACACCTCGGCCGCATCGAGCGCCAGCCGCAGGGCGCGCGGGTCGGCCAGGCCGATGTCTTCGCTGGCCATGCGCACCAGCCGGCGTGCCATGTAGCGCGGATCGGCGCCGCCGTCGAGCATGCGCACGAACCAGTAGAGCGACGCGTCGGGGTCGCTGCCGCGCACCGATTTGTGCAGCGCGCTGATGGTGTCGTAGAACTGCTCGCCGCCCTTGTCGTAGCGGCGCATGCGCTCGCCGAGCACGCGCAGCAGCCACTCGTCGTTGATCTCGGCGAGCTTTTCGGCGGACGCCGCGACGGCCAGGGTTTCGAGCGTGTTGAGCAGGCGGCGCGCATCGCCGTCGGCGTAGGCCACCAGCCGGTCGACCGCCGTGCCGGCGACGGCGGGCACGGCCTTGATGTCTTGCGCGCGCGTGACGATCTGCCGGAGGTCGTCTTCGTTGAGCGGCTGCAGCACATACACCGCGGCACGCGACAACAGCGCCGAATTGACTTCGAACGAAGGATTCTCGGTGGTCGCGCCGATGAAGGTGAAAAGGCCCGATTCGACGTGCGGCAGGAACGCGTCCTGCTGGCTCTTGTTGAAGCG
>JBDUCH010000146.1:0-9575 GCA_040003555.1 Variovorax sp.
TCGAGCAAGGGGTGGCCGGGTGGCGCGATCAAAGAATGGGTCCAGCGAAAGGAGGGCAGTGCCACGAGTTGCGGGTAGTCACCCAGCGCTTCCGTGGCGATGCCCACATCGGCCTCGCCGTCGAGCAGCATCTGCGCGATCTGCTTGGGCGAACCCTGGCGCAGGTGCAACTGCACATTGGGGAACCTGCCGCGGATTTCCTGCACCGCCATCGGCAACGCGTAGCGCGCCTGCGAGTGCGTCGCGGCGATCGAGAGCAGGCCCTGCTCCTGCGCGAGGAACTCCTGCCCGGCCCGCCGCAGGTTGTGGCTCTCGAGCAGCACGCGCTCGATGATCGGCAGCAGGTGGTCGCCCGGCGCCGTCAGGCCGGTCAGGCGCTTGCCCGCACGCGCAAAAAGGGCGATGCCGAGCTCGTCCTCCAGTTCGCGGATCTGTCGGCTCACGCCGGGCTGGGAGGTGTGCAGCGCATGCGCCGCTTCGGTGAGATTGAAGCCGCATCGAACGGCTTCGCGCACGGAGCGCAACTGTTGGAAATTCATGGAGCCCAAGCGAGAAAGCAGTGCCGATCAGCACTCTGCGGCCGATTCTGCGGGCGTGCCTTCAGATTCCGAACTACCGATTCGTTGCTTTCAAATAAGGGAATGATCTGAGCTCTCGCGCTGGCATCCGCTTGCGGATCCAACGGAAACCGCAACTGAGATCGACCGGCTGGTGGCGGTGGTGCGCAAGCTGGCGGGGCAACGCCGCGCGGGCTGATTGGCCCCTATAGTTGCGGGTTCGCTGTCATTTACCACTGGTTTCTTCATGCCGGCCGTTCCGTCGCTTCACGCACCTGCCCAGACTTTCGAGATCCGGCGGCTCAACGCCCCGCTCGGCGCCGAAGTCATCGGCCTCGACATCTCCCGGCCGATCAACGACGCCGATTTCGCGCGCATCCATCGCGCGCACCTCGACCATCACGTGGTCGTGTTTCGCGGCCAGCAGATGTCGCCCGATGCACACATCGCCTTCAGCCGACGCTTCGGCCCGCTCGAGATCCATGTGCTGCACCAGTACCACCTGGCGGGCCATCCCGAGATCCTGATCGTCTCCAACATCAAGGAGAACGGCGAGCCCATCGGCCTCGGCGACGCCGGCGCCTACTGGCACTCGGACATCTCGTACAAGCCCAAGCCCAGCCTCGGCTCGCTGCTGCACGCGCAGGAACTGCCGGCCGAAGGCGGCGACACGCTGTTCGCCAATCAGCACCTGGCTTGGGAAGCGCTGAGCCCGGCGCTGCAGCGGCGCATCCTGCCGCTGAAAGCCGAGCACAGCTACCTCGCCAAGTACGAGGAACTGCGGGCAAAGAATCCGTGGCGGCCCAAGCTTTCGCAGGAGCAGATCGACCAGGTCGCGCCCGCTGTGCAGCCGGTGGTGCGCACGCATCCCGAAACGGGCCGCAAGGCGCTGTTCGTCAGCGAGCATTTCACGACCGGCATCGTCGGCCTGCCGCGGGAGGAGGGTGACGCGCTGCTGGCCGAACTGTTCGCGCACAGCGTGAAGCCCGAGTTCGTCTACTGCCATCGCTGGCAACCGCACGACCTGGTGTTCTGGGACAACCGCTCGGTGATGCATCTCGCGGCCGGCACGCCCGACCACCTGCGGCGCAAGCTCTACCGAACCACCATCCAGGGCGACACGCCCTTCTGACATGAAATGCCTCGGACGCAAAGCCGCCGCACTCCGCCAGCGCGCTGGACGAGGCCAGATCGTCGCCTGAGACTACACGGCGCGGCGTTTGCGGCGGCTAGGGTAAGGCTCGATCTTGTACCTGGAGCGGAGCACCTGATGCCGAACGACGACAGCACCATCGCCGATGGCCGAATGGGCATCGGGGGCGTGAGCGCTTCCCGCCGCGCCTTCCTTGTGGCATCCACGGGGGTGGCCGGTGTCTTCACGCCGTGGGTCGCTTGGGCGGCCAGGTCGTCCACGAAGAAGGCGGCGTCCGAGCCGGACGCGGGCGGCGATATGGCGAAGCTCAACGCCGCCAACGTGACGCCCCTGCTGGCGCAAGGCTCGCGCGGCGCCGCGGTGGTGCGTGCGCAGATCCTGCTCGACCGTGCATGGTTTTCACCCGGCGAGATCGACGGTGGCTTCGGCGCCAACATGCGCCGCGTCGTGGCCGCCTACCAGAAGGCCAACGGCATTCCGGGCACCGGCAAGGTCGATGCGCCCACCTGGGATGCCTTGACGAAGGACACTGTACCGCTCTTCGCTGCCTACACGATCACTGACAAGGACGCGGCCGGCCCCTTTACCCCGACGCCCCGTGACATGGCCGAGCGCGCCGAGCTCAAGTCGCTCGACTACGAGAACATCCAGGAGGCACTGTCGGAGCGGCATCACATGGCGCCGCGGCTGCTTGCGGATCTGAACAAGGGCGCGGGCTTCAAGGCCGGCGATTCGATCGTCGTGGTCAACGCAACGACCGATGCCGACGCTGGCGTGGTGGCGGCGGCGAAGTCGATCGAGATCGACAAGGGTGACCACATGTTGTTCGTGCTGGATCGCGCGGGCAAGCCGCTCGCGGGCTTTCCGATCAGCATCGGCGGGCCGCTTGACCCGTTGCCGCTCGGCAAGATGAAGATCACCAACGAGGTGAAGAATCCGACCTTCACCTATAACCCCGCGCTCCTCAAGAAGAATGTGCCGGCCGATGCACGGAAGGTCGACATCGCTGCGGGGCCGAACAATCCCGTGGGCAATATCTGGATGGGCTTGTCGAAACCGCACTGGGGCATTCATGGCACGCCGGCGCCAGAGCGTGTCGGCCATGAAGAGACCAACGGCTGCATCCACCTGACCAACTGGAATGCCGCGCGCGTGGCGCAGCTGGCCAAGGCCGGTTTCGCGGTCGAGGTCAAGGCCTGAGGACGGGCATGACGGGCATCGGCATGCGCGGCATCGTGGCGTGCGCGCGTTGTCTTCTGGGCGTCGCCTGGGGCCTCGGCCTGGGCGCGGCATGGGCGCAGGTGGCGATGCCCGGCGACGGCCCCGCGCTGCTCGCCGCGCGCTCGCTCGTGATGCCCGTGGCCGGCGTGCAGGCGCAGGCGCTGCAGGACACCTTCAACGACGGCCGCGCGGGTGGGGTGCACGAGGGCATCGACATCCCCGCGCGGCGCGGGACGCCGGTGCATGCCGTGGACGACGGCACCCTGGTCAAGCTCTTCACGAGCGTGCCGGGCGGGCTCACGATCTATCAGTTCGATCCTGACGGTCAGCTCGCCTACTACTACGCGCACCTGGACCGCTACGCCGACCAACTGCACGAGGGCATGGCCTTGCGACGCGGCGACCTGATCGGCTACGTCGGAACCACAGGCAACGCGCCGAAGAATGCACCGCACCTGCACTTCGCTGTGTTCCGGCTCGGCGCCGACAAGCATTGGTGGCAGGGCACGGCCATCAACCCGTATCCGTCCCTGCGTCGCCTGCCGTGAAGCGCATTCCTCCCGACCGGCCACCGGCTGTGTTCTCCCAAAGCAGCTCCCCGGGTAAACGTCCAGACGCTTGCAGGCAGCACCCCCCAGAATCGCTTGCGGACAGTGCCGGATCGACAGAATGAGCCCGATTGCAATGGAACAACAGCAGCGTCCAACCAGCATTAGCACCGAGGAGCGGTATCGCCTGCTCGTGGACGCCGTCGCAGACTCTGCGATCTACATGCTGGATCCGGACGGATTTGTTGTCAGCTGGAATGTCGGCGCAGAGCGGCTCAAGGGCTACAAGGAATCCGAGGTCGTAGGCCGCCATTTTTCGCTGTTCTACGGGTCTGAAGATGTTCAAAGCGGGCTGCCGGCCAGGGCGCTGGCGAGTGCCTTGCAGACGGGCCGGTTCGAAGCAGAAGGTTGGCGCTACGCCAAGGGAGGGCGTCGCTTCTGGGCGCAGGTGGTTGTGCATCCCATCTGGTCACCCGGCAAGGAACTGCTCGGCTACGCGAAGGTGACCCGCGATCTCAGCGAGCGACGGGCTGTCGAAGAGGCCTTGCGGCGCAGCGAGGAGCAGTTCAGGCTTCTTGTCCAGGCGGTGACCGACTACGCGATCTACATGCTCGATCCCCGGGGCATCGTCACGAACTGGAACTCCGGGGGGCGGCGAATCAAGGGCTATGAGCCTGCCGACGTCATCGGCACCCACTTTTCGCGCTTCTACCGTGTCGAAGACCGGAACCAGGGCCTTCCCGCAAGAGCACTTGCGATTGCAACCGCCGAGGGCCGGTTCGAAGGCGAAGGCTGGCGCGTGCGCAAGGACGGAACAGAGTTCTGGGCCAACGTGGTGATCGATCCGATCTACGGCAGCAACGGTGAGCTGCGCGGATTTGCCAAGATCACGCGGGACATCACGGAGAAACGCAATGCCCAGCTCGCGCTCGAGCAGGCCCGCGAAGCGCTTTTCCAGTCGCAGAAACTGGATGCGATCGGGCAACTCACCGGGGGCGTGGCGCACGACTTCAACAACCTGTTGATGGTCATCCTCACGAGCCTCGAGCTGCTACGGCGTCGTTTGCCTGCAGATGAAAAGCTCCGGCAGCTGCTGGACAACGCAGTGCAGGGCGCCAAGCGCGGCGTGTCGCTCACCCAGCGCATGCTGGCTTTCGCGCGCCGGCAGGAGCTGCGTCCCGAAAGCGTGCACCTGCCGTTTCTCATCGGCGGCATGACGGACATGCTCGAGCGCACGCTCGGGCCGACGATTCCCATCGAGCGCGAGTTTGCGGCGCAGCTCAGTCCGGTGCTCGTGGATCCGCATCAGCTCGAGCTGGCCATCCTGAATCTCGCAGTCAACGCCCGCGACGCAATGCCCAACGGTGGCACGTTGCGTCTGGAGGCAACGCAAGAGGTGCTTGCAGCCTCGCAGGGCCAGCAGGCGGGGACATTCGTGCGCCTGTCGGTCACCGACAGCGGCAGCGGGATGAGCCCCGAAGTGCTGACGCGTGCCGTGGAGCCCTTCTTCACGACGAAGGGTGTCGGCAAGGGCACCGGCCTGGGCCTGGCCATGGTGCAGGGGCTAGCGGTTCAGTCCGGCGGCAAATTCATGATGACCAGCACCGAGGGCGTCGGGACGACCGCATTGCTTTGGCTCCCTTTGGCAGGGGGCGCGGTGCACCAGGCGCTCCCTGCGGGCCATGCGGCACCGCTGCCCGCGACACCACTGCCCGCGGCGGCGCAGTGCACCGCGGCCCTGAAGGTTGTCGCGGTCGATGACGACCCGTTGGTACTGGCCGGCACCGCTTCGATGCTGGAGGATCTCGGACATTCGGTGTTCAGCGCCTTGGGCGCCGTGGAGGCCCTCGGCCTGATCCGGAACGAACCCGGAATCGATCTGGTGATTTCCGACCAGGTCATGCCCAAGATGACTGGCTTGCAGTTGTTTGAAGTGCTGCGGCAGGAACACCCCGACCTGCGCCTGATTCTGGCCTCCGGCTTTGCGGACTTGCCGGCCGGCGCCTGCGCGCTGGCAGTCAAGGTCGCCAAGCCTTTTGACCAGCAGCAGCTCGCCGATGCGATCGGGCGCGCCATGGGTGTCGACAGTCCGGGCTAGGAACAGCGGGCCCTTCACGCCAGCATCGAGGCACCCATCATCCGCCGGTACCACGCGTGGAAGTGCCGCATGCCGTCTTCCAGCGGCGACTGGTACGGTCCGACATCGGAGACGCCCCGCTCGAACAGCGCGCGGCGCCCCGCATCCATGCGCT
Source organism: Variovorax sp. (assembly GCA_040003555.1). Lineage (GTDB taxonomy): Bacteria > Pseudomonadota > Gammaproteobacteria > Burkholderiales > Burkholderiaceae_C > Variovorax. The sequence continues at coordinate 5,732 of JBDUCH010000146.1, forward strand.
CGCCGATCTCGTCGTCCTCCCTCACGGTTTCCATATAGGCCGCGCGGTGCGCCTCGATGAACTCACGCTCGAAGGCGGCGATCTCCTCGGGATAGTAGAACTCGACGACGTTGATCGTGCTCTGCGGCCCCTTTGGGTAAAGGGTGGACAGAACCAGCACATGCGGGTACAGCTCGATCATGTGGGTCGGGAAGTAGGTCACCCACACCGCGCCGAAATCGGGCGCGCTGCCGGTGCGGTAGTCGAGCAGGCGATCGTGCCAGGCGCGATAGACCTCCGAACCCGGCGCGCCCAGCGACTGGTGCACGCCGACGCGCTGCATGCTGTAGAAATCGGCGAAGTCCCAGCTCAGGTCATCGCAATCCACGAAACTGCCGAGACCGGGGTGGAACGGCGCGACGTGGTAGTCCTCCAGGTACACCTCGATGAAGGTCTTCCAGTTGTAGTTGCATTGGTGGACTTCGACGTGGTCGAGCACATAGTCCGAGAAATCAAACTCCGGCCGCGCGAACAGCGCCGCCATGTCCCGTGCCGGATCGCGCGCACCTTCGAAAAGCTGGCCGTGGCAGTTGTACAGCGGAAAGCGCGGGAGGTTCTTGCAGGGCTTCTGCTCGAACTGCGGCGCGCCGAGCAGTTCGCCGCGGTCGTTGTAGGTCCAGCGGTGCAGCGGGCAGACGATGTGTCCGCCTGCCGCATCCAGGTTTCCGCTGGGGTTGGCGGGCCCTCTCACGTCGCCGGTTTCACCGCCGAGGATCAGCGCCTGCCGGTGCCGGCAGACGTTCGACATCAGCTCCACGCCCTGCGCATTGCGCACCAGCACACGACCTCCGCCCTCCTGCGCCAGGCGCCGCCAGTCACCGACATGCGGGACGGCTTTCTCGTGGCCCACGTAGCGGGCCGACTTGTTGAAGATGAGTTCCTGCTCACGCGCGAGCAGGGTTTCGTCGAAATAGGCGCTGACCGGCAACTGCGTGGCTGCCGGCAGAACACGCGCCAGGCGTGCGACAACGTTCATGGGAATCTCCAAAGCGTGACGAACCACGCCGGCCCGGACGGGCTTCGGCGCGCCGAGAGAACAAGGGGCCCGGACTACGAAGGATCGGCCAGCAGGCGGGCGATGCGCGTGTCGAGCGGGAGCTTGGGGCAGGTGCTGCATTTCTCGCCGTCGGGACGGCGGAAATGGTGGCAGCACACCTTGCGGTCGAGCGCGAGTGCGGGCGTGCCGTCGCGCGCCCGGTAGGCGAAGAAGCCGCAGCCGCCGGCAATGCCGAGCTGCGTGAGCCAGTCGGCTCCCAGCGCGATGAGTTCGGCGTCGGGCCGTGCGGGTTGTTGGCGTCGCACCTGCAGCAGTGCGCCGAGTACGCATTCGGCCTGCAGCCGATCGGCGGCGCGGGGATGCAACGCCACCAGCGGCATCAGCACTTCGCGCGTGGCGTGGCAAAGCGTGCGCAGCTCGTTGGCCGCGAGCCGCATGCGCGTGGACTGGTCGCCGGTTGCCGGCGTGTGGATCGGCAGCCGGAAGCCGCTGGGAAAACCGGCGACCACCGGTTGCGCCAAACCCGCGAGGCGCGGCACGTGGGTATCGAGATGCGTGGCGATCACGCCCAGATAGACCGGCTGCCAGATCGCTAGCCCCCAGCAGCGCAGCGCTACGTAGTGCGCCCCGGCAGCGCCGTGTGTCTGTGCCCAGTGACGGCACAGCGCGTGCAGTGCCGTCGCGCCATTCTCGATCTCGTCGTCGTGGCGAAGCGCATCGGGCAGCGGCACATCGCTCTGTTCGCCGCGCAGACCCGGGACGATGCGCTCGGCCAACTGCAACACGCGGGCGAGGTTCGGATCGGTGTCGATGATCGCCCGCATGTGATCCGTTACTCCAGGCTCTCCGCCAACGCATCCGCCTGGGAGCGTGCTGCCGCTCGGCGGCGGAACTTCGCGATCGGGTTCGCGAGATTGCCAGCCATCTTCAGGCTGGAGGCGGGGTCGGACAGGTTGACCATCTGCACGTTGTTGCCGAGCTGCAGCCTGTTCAGGCACGAATGCAGGAACTCGGGTACGAACATGTCGTAGTGCGCGTGCTTGTCGGCTTGTTCGGGGTGGGCGTCCTGGTAGCCGGTAACGCAATCGGCCACCGCGCCCCAGAAATCGTCCTCGGTGCAGCATGCGTTCTCCACCAGCACCTGGTTGATGTGGCGCAGCACGCCGTCGAACACGTCGATGAAGATGCCGAGCAACTTGAAGTGATCCGGCACGTCGACCGCCAGGCGATCGACGCGCTCCGGCAGGCGCGCCTTGGCTTCGATGTCGAGGATGGCGCACTCCTCGGCGATGTCCTTCATGAGGGCGCGCACCGGCACATGGCGGTCGAGCACCAGGATCAGGTTCTCGCCGTGCGGCATGAACGTCAGGTCGTGCTTGTAGAAGCAATGCAGCAGCGGCGTAAGATACGCCTCCAGGTAGCGGCGCAGCCACGGCACCGTGCCCAGTCCCGAGCGGTCGATCAACTCGGGCAGCAATGCATGGCCATGCTTGTCGACGTGAAGCAGTGCGGCCATGGTCATCAGGCGTTCGCCCGGTGCGAGCAGCGGCAGCGGGTTCTCGCGCCACAGCGCCGAGAACATCTTCTTGTATGGCGTGTCCAGTGGAATCGCCGCTTCGTAATGGAAGTTGCGAAAGCCAATCGATGCGACTTCCTGCAGGATGGTGAAGCCGTTCGCGCGCAGAAATGGATCGCCGTCCACCAGCTGCTTGATGAACTCGTTGATCGCCGGCGTGCCTGACATGTAGTAGGGCGACAAGCCACGCATGAAGCCCATGTTGAGGATCGACAGCGAGGTCTTCACATAGCGCTTGCTGCGGTCGCTGGTGTTGAAGAAAGTCCGGATCGACTGTTGCGCGATGTAGCGGTCGCTGCTGTAGTCAAGGCAGATGATCTTGCGCTCCGCGACGTAGCCCGCGAACGCGATCGACAGCTTGTTGAACCACTGCCACGGATGCGCCGGCATGAAGTAGTAGTCGGCCGGATCGACGCCGCACTCGCTCACCTGGCGCACGAAGCGCTCGACCGTGTCCTTGCCGATCTCTTCGGCCAGCAGTTGTTCGTAGCCGAGCGTCGAGATGCTGGAGAAGGTGGCATGGGCCTTGTGCACGGCGAGCCAGATCACGCGGATGTCCGACCCGGCTTCGGGCGCATAGGCGCGGTAGTCCACCGCGTTGAAGCCGAGCCGCCCGTTGTTGGCGACGAAGCCCGGGTGGCCTTCCATCATTGCGACCTCGATGATCTGGAAGTCGGCGGCGTCGGCCAGTTCGGCGCTGCTCGGTGCATTGGCCTTCATGCGCTTGAAGGCGCTGCCGAACAGAGTGCTGCTGATCTCGTCCAGGTAGATCGGCAGCAGCTCTTCGCGGATGCCCAGCCGCTCGCGGCATTCGATGATGAACTGCAGCGCGTCCAGCGGCTGCTCGGCGCCGTTCACACGCCTGCGGATCGATGCCGGCTCGATGTGCCAGTGGCGCAGCGCCAGGCGCTGCGCCTCGAACTGGTAGCAGACCGCTCCGTCGTCGGACAAGACCTGGTAGCGCGCAAAGCCGTTCTTGTCCGGATCGAGGCGCTCGGGTTCGATGATCAGCTCGTGCGCGTACTCGGCGATCGCCTTGCGCAGCAGCATGCGGTTGGCCTTGGCCCAGACTTCCGGCGTCAGGTGCGCGGCGGCCTCGGCCGGTTGTTTATAGAGCTTGTTCGCGATGTCTGCATTCATGGATGGACTTCTTCCTGGTTGGTGGCCGTAGCCTGTTCAAAATCCCGCCGGGTGCAATAGCTATCACCGTCGACGCGAGAGGTTTCACGCCG
>JBDUCH010000147.1:0-9565 GCA_040003555.1 Variovorax sp.
GGACATTCGCGGAGCAGCGTGCCCCACCGCCCTGAGCCCGCCCCGACCGCATCAGATCTTCTGACTGACGATCCGATCGCGCTGCGCCAGCGAAGGAAAGAGCCTGAACCAGGCCGCCGCCACCAGCACCGTGCCGACCCCACCCGCCACCACGGAACCGACCGGCCCAAGCAACGCCGCGGTGGCGCCGGATTCGAACTCGCCGAGCTGGTTGCTGGCCCCGATGAAGATCGAGTTGACCGCGCTCACCCGGCCGCGCATCTCGTCCGGTGTTTCGAGCTGCACCAGCGTCTGGCGGATCACGACGTTGACCATGTCGGCACCGCCCGAGATCGCGAGCGCGACGAGCGACACCAGAAAGCTGCGCGAGATGCCGAACACCACCATGCAAAGCCCGAAGGCAGCCACCGCCGCCAGCAGCGTGCGGCCCACATGACGCTCGATCGGGCGTCGCGTGAGCACGATCGACATCACCAGCGCGCCCACCGCGGGCGCGCCGCGCAGCAGGCCCAGGCCCCACGGGCCGGTGTTCAGGATGTCCTTGGCATAGATCGGCAGCAGCGCGACGGCGCCGCCCAGCAGCACGGCGAACAAATCGAGCGACACGGCACCCAGCACCGTCTTGCGGCGCCAGATGAAGTCGACGCCAGCGAACAGCGTCTGCAGCGTGACGGGTGCCCTGGGCGGCGGCGCATGCGCATAGCGCAGCCGCGCCGCCAGCACGCCGCCGGTCACGAACAACAGCATGCTGGCCGCGTAGACCACGCCGATGCCCGCCACGAACAGCAGCCCGCCGATGGCCGGGCCGGCGATGATGGCGCCCTGCGAGCCGGCCGAGCTGAAGGCCATGGCGCGCGGCAGCATGATCGGCGGAACCAGCATCGGCGTGAGCGCCTGTTGCGCCGGCATTTGGAACGCGCGCACCGCGCCCAGCACCAGCGACAGGCCCAGCAGTAGCGCCCGCGAATCACGCTGCGCATAGCCGGCGGCAAGCAGCACCAATGCGACCAGTGCCTGCACCAGGAAACAGACCGCAACGATGCGGCCGCGATGGTGCCGGTCGACGATGTGGCCTGCATACAGCGCGAGCAGCAGCGCCGGCACGAACTGGTAGAGCCCGACCAGGCCCAGATCCCAGGCACTGCCGGTGAGCTCGTACATGTGCCAGCCGATCGCCACCATCAGCATCTGGCTGCCGGCCGTGCCGAACAGGCGCGCCATCCACATCTGCATGAAAGGCCGCTCGCGCGTGAGGTCGGAAAAGCCGGGGGCGGCGGCGGCAGAAGCGGGCATCGCTTCGAGGATAGCGCAGACCCGCCGACCTAAACTGAGCCTCCGATGATGGCCCCCTTGCACGCAATCCACGAAGACCCCGACCTGCTGGTGCTCGAGAAGCCTGCCGGCCTTCTTTGCGTGCCCGGCCGCGGCGCCGACAAGCAGGACTGCCTGAGCGCGCAGGCGCAGCAACGCTGGCCCGATGCGCTGGTCGTGCACCGGCTCGACATGGCCACCAGCGGGCTGGTGTTGATGGCGCGCAACCTTGCGACGCAGCGCGCGCTCGGGGACGCGTTCGCCGCTCGGCAGGTCGAGAAGCGCTACGAGGCCGTGGTCGACGGGCTGATGCCGCTGGCGGACGAATGGGCCCTGATCGACGCGCCGCTCATCGCCGACTGGCCGCGCCGGCCGCTGCAGAAGATCGATGCCGCCGGCAAGCCGAGCCAGACCCGCTGGCGCGTGCTGCGGCAACTACCGCAACGGCAGGCAACCCATTTGCTGCTGGAGCCGCTGACCGGCCGCTCGCATCAGCTGCGCGTGCATCTGGCGTCGATCGGCCACGCGATCCTCGGCGATGCGCTGTATGCGAGCGAGGCGGTGCACGCGCGTGCGCCACGGCTGATGCTGCATGCCACCGTGCTGGCTTTCACGCATCCGGCAACCTCGCAGGCCATGCGCTTCGCGAGCGAGGCACCGTTCGCTTGATGCTTTGGGCTTGGGGCCTGATGCTTGACGGTTGGGGCGGGCCGCTCGTGGTATTCAGCGCTAACGGTCACGCCGCGTCCAGGATCAGGGCGGTGGGGCACGCTGCGCAGCGAAATAAAGGAGGAGGCCGCAGGCCGGGGGACATTCGCGGAGCAGCGTGCCCCGCCGCCCTGAGCCCGCCCCGGAACCGAAGCGCTCAGAGCAACGTCGGACTCAGTGAACGCGAGGCAGTATCAGCCCTTGACCACGAGCACCGGCATCGTCGCGTCCTGCAGCACCCGCTGCGTCACGCTGCCGAGCAGCAGTTTCTCGATGCCGGAGCGGCCGTGCGAGCCCATCACGATCAGGTCGGCGCCGATTGCGTCGGCGGTGTCGACGATGCCTTCATGCACCACATGGCCGTCGATCACGCGCTGGTCGCTGTGCAGCCCTTCTGCTGCCAACGCGGCCACGCCGCGCGCGAGCGCCGCATTGGCGCTGCTGGTTGCAGCTGCCAGGTATTCGTTCTGGCCCAGCGCATAGTCCGCGCCGACGCCGATGAAGGGGTAGTTGTCGATCACATGGATCAGCGTGATGCGGCTGCCGAACGCCAGGGCCAGGCCGCTGGCCTTGCTGACCGCCACCATCGAAGTCTCGGAACCGTCGATCGGAACCATGATGTGATTGAACATGACGGGCCTCCTGCACCAAAGTTGAGCCGCTGTCGGGCCGAAGCCCCAATGTACCGCGCGGGTGCGTAACCGCTTGTAGGACGGCAAGTCAGGCGTAGCGCGCACGGGCCAGCGCCGCGCCTTGCGCGAGCGCCTGCAGCTTGCGCAATGCAATGTCACGATCCATCGGCGCGAGGCCGCAGTTGGTGCAGGGTAGCAGGCGTTCGCGCGATACGTATTGCAATGCGGCGCCGATGGTGTCAGCCACCTGCTCGGGTGTTTCGATCTCGTCGCTCGCCACGTCGATCACGCCGACCATCACGTCCTTGCCCTCGAGCAGCGCCATCAGGTGCGGCGGCACGTGCGAGTGATAGCACTCGAGGCTGACCTGGTCGATGCTGCTTTTCGCGAGCGCGGGGAACACGGTTTCGTACTGGCGCCACTCCTCGCCAAGCGTGGCTTTCCAGTCGGTGTTGGCCTTGATGCCGTAGCCATAGCAGATGTGCACGGCGGTCGTGCAGGTCAGCCCCTGCACCGCGCGCTCCAGCGCCTGCACGCCCCAATCGGCCGCATCCTGCATGTAGACGTTGAAAGCCGGCTCGTCGAACTGCACGATGTCGACGCCGTCGGCCTGCAATGCCAACGCTTCTTCGTTCAGGAGTTCGGCGAAGGCCATGGCCATCTTGACGCGGTCGCCGTAGAAACGGTCGGCCACTGTGTCGACGATGGTCATCGGGCCCGGCAAGGTGAACTTGATCTTGCGGTCGGTGTGGGCGCGCAGCAGTTGCGCTTCGGTTGCGTGCACGCGGCCCTTCAGGCGCAGCGGCGCCACCACCTGCGGCACCATCGCGTCGTAGCGGTTGTTGCGGATGCCCATCTTCACCTTGTGATCGAAGTCGATGCCTTCGACCTGTTCAAGGAAGCCGTGCACGAAGTGCTGGCGCGACTGCTCGCCATCGCCGATCACGTCGAGGCCGGCATCCTCCTGCGCCTTGATCCAGAGCAGCGTGGCATCGGCCTTGGCCTGCGCCAGCTCGGCGCCTTCGGCCTTCCACTGGGGCCAGAGCTTCTGCGTTTCCGAAAGCCAGGCCGGCTTGGGCAGGCTGCCCGCGATGGTGGCACTGAACAATGGGCGCGTGGTCATGCTTCGTCTCCCTGGAATGAATGGGCGCGGCAGGTCACGACCAGCGTGTCGCGCCAGCCGCCTTCGCCTTCGGCCAGCGGCTGGATCGGCGTCGACTCGTGGATCACGCGTGCGTCGTCGAGCAGCAGCAGGCTCCAGGGCTCGATCATGGTGAAGCGCTCGCCGCGCCGGCCACCGGCCTCGAACACGCGCGTCTCGCCGCCTTTGATGTTGTGGCGCCCGACCAGTGCCACCGCGACCAGGTCGACCCCGTCGCGGTGCGCGCCCTCGGGCGTGGGGCGGCCGATGCCGCCCGCGGTGTCGATGCGGAACTGGTGCGCCTCGACGAACCAGGCTTGCGGGCCACGCAGGGCGCCGGCAGCCCCGGCCAGGCTGCGCATCAGCTGCTGCCAGACCGGCTGCACCACGGTGGCCGCCTCCATCGGCGCAAACCAGCGCTGCATGCCGCCATGCAGCGCGTTGTATTCCACCGGCTGCCAGTGCGCGCGGTGCGGCACCTGCTGCAGCTCATGCCCGTTCACCGTGAAGCAGGCGTGGCGACGTTGCCGGTAGCGGCCGCCGTCCTTCAGGTAGTCGTCGGGCGGCAGTCCGTCCCAGTCGGGATGCAGCGCATCGAGCTGCGCCAGCGGCTTGCCGAGCCAGTCGGCCACGCCCTGCGGGCTCAGCACGGCATAGCCGTCTTCGCGCAGTGCAACATCGAGTTGGGCGGGGGAGACGAATCGCGGTGCGAAATCGGTCATCGCCGGCTCAGGGCGCGACCTTCACGCCCTTCCAGAACGCCACGCGGTCGCGAATCTCTTCGGCCTCGGGCTTCGGGTCGGCGTAGTACCAGGCGGCGTCGGCGTTGAGTTCGCCATCGACCAGTAGCGAGTAGTAGCTGGCCGAGCCCTTCCAGGGGCAGGTGGTCTTGTGGTTGCTGAAGGTGACGTGATCACGGTTCAGCGCGCTGATCGGAAAGTAGTGGTTGCCTTCGATCACGACGGTGTCGTCGCTCTCGGCGATGGTGGCGCCGTTCCAGGTTGCTTTCATTGGGATTCTCCGGGGGCCCGCAATTTGCGGGCAACCCTTATTGTGCCGCCGTCACAGGCAGCCAGTGCACGCTGAACAAACGCTCCGGATCCGTCCACACCGGGCCGATACCGAAGCCGGCCTTGACCGCGAGCGTGCGCAACCCGTCGATGCTGAATTTGTGCGAGTTCTCGGTGTGGATGGTTTCGCCTTCGGCGAACAAGAAGCGCTGGCCCTGCACATGCACGGCCTGCGCGCGGCGGCTTACCAGGTGCATTTCGATGCGCTGCATCGGCGCGTTGTAGAACGCCGCATGCGTGAAACGGTCGGGCACGAAGTCGGCATCGAGTTCGGCATTGGCGCGCTGCAGCAGGTTGAGGTTGAAAGCCGCCGTCACGCCCTGCGCATCGTTGTAGGCCGCATGCAGCAGCGCCGGATCCTTGATCAGGTCGACGCCGATCAGCAGCCCGCCGCCATCGAGCATGCGCGCAGCACCTTGCAGAAAGGCCAGCGCTTCATCGGGGTTGAAGTTGCCGAGCGTCGAGCCGGGAAAAAAACCGATACGGCGGCCGCCGGCGGCAACGGCCGGCAGCGCGAAGGGTTGGGTGTAGTCGGCCACGATCGGCTGAACCACCAGGCCCGGGCAGTCGGCACGCAGGCGCGCTGCCGCACCTTCGAGATGCTCACCCGAGATGTCGATCGGCAGGTAGCGCTGCGGCGCGTGCAGCGCGTCGATCAGCAGGCGCACCTTGGTGAGGGAGCCGGCGCCGAATTCGACGATCTCGGCGCCTGGCCCGATATGGTGCGCGATCTCGCCGGCGCGATCGGTCAGGATGCGCAGTTCGGTGCGCGTCGGGTAGTACTCGGGCAACTCGCAGATGCGGTCAAACAGCGCAGAGCCCGCCACGTCGTAGAAGTACTTCGGCGAAATGCTGCGCGGCCGGCGCGACAGGCCGGCCAGCAGATCCGAAGCGAAACCCGACAGGCCAGCCGCCTGCCCGGCCAGCGGCGTGTCGATGGTGAAGGAGGGATTGCGCATGGTTCAGATGTCCCGCGCGAGCCGTAGCCCGCTGAATTGCCAGCGCGCGGCCGGCGGAAAGAAGTTGCGATAGCTCGCGCGCGTGTGCCCGTCGGGCGTGGCGGAACTGCCGCCACGCAGCACCAATTGGCCCACCATGAACTTGCCGTTGTATTCGGCCGCGATGCCGGGCAACGGCCGGAAGCCGGGGTACGGGTCGTACGAAGAACGCGTCCATTGCCACACATGGCCGGTGGCCTGCGTGAAGCCGGGCATGGCGCTGGCCACTTCCCATTCGAACTCGGTCGGCAGGCGCGCGCCGGCCCATTCGGCAAAGGCCGCGGCTTCGTAAAAGCTCAATTGCGCCACGGGCAGGTGCGGCTCCAGTGGCCGCACGCCGTGCACGCCGAACACCTGCCAGCCGGCTGCGCTATGGCTGCTGCCATGCAGCGCGAGGCGTGGGTCATCGGGCGCAAGCCAGTAGGCCGGGCAACGCCAGCCCTGCGCCTGCACCGCGGCCCACCCGTCCGAGAGCCAGAGATCCGGGCGCTGGTAGCCGCCATCGGCGATGAACTGCGCATAGTCGCCGCAGCTCACCAGCCGGTCGGCGATCTCGAAGGGCTGCAACAGAATCTGGTGGCGCGGCGTCTCGTTGTCGAACGCGAAGCCCTCGCCCGCATGGCCGACCTGCACCAGTCCGCTGGCGTGCGCGAGCCAGCGCACCGGCGCAGGCAGCGCCGCCAGCCGCAGCGACGGGCCCGGCGCCGGCCGGTAGGCCGGCAGCAGCGGGTTGCACGAGAGCGCATGCAGGATGTCGGTGACCAGCAACTCCTGGTGCTGCTGCTCGTGCTGCAGGCCGAGCGCCACGATGGGCTCGATCTGCGCCCACAGCGATCCGTTGGCACTGTCGAGCAGCGCCAGCATGGCCTCGTCCACATGCGCGCGGTAGGCATGCACCTCGTCGACCGATGGCCGCGTCAGCAGGCCGCGCTGCGGGCGCGGATGGCGCGGGCCAAGCGCTTCGTAGTAGGAGTTGAAAAGATAGTGAAAGCGGGGGTCGAAGGGCGCGTAGCCGCTGGCGTGCGGCTGCAGCAGCACCGTCTCGAAGAACCAGGTGGTGTGCGCCAGGTGCCATTTGGTCGGGCTGGCGTCCGGCATCGACTGGATGCACTGGTCTTCCGGGGAAAGCGGCGCTGCCAGCGCCAGGCTGTGCGCCCGCACCGCCCGGTACCGCTCGCGCAGCGTGTCCGCCGCCTGCGCGATAGGCTTGTCCAGATTCATGCGGTCTCCATTGCGGGGCAAACCGTGGTTTTAGCCGATTGCGGCGATCGCCGCTCGTAGGACAAATCCGCGGCCGCCGGGCGCTGCGGATAATCCGGCCATGAGCACTTCGCCCTCCCCCGCCGCGCGTCCCCGCATCGTGATCATCGGCTGCGGCTTCGGCGGGCTCGAGGCAGCCCGCGCGCTGCAGCGGGCCGACGTCGACATCACGGTGATCGAGAAGACCAACCACCACCTGTTCCAGCCGCTGCTGTACCAGGTGGCGACGGCCGGGCTGGCGGCACCTTCGATCGCGGCGCCGGTGCGCCTTCTGTTCCGCCACCAGCCCAACGTCACGACGCTGCTCGGCGAGGTCGCCGATATCGCGCCCGCCACCCGCGAGGTGCAGCTCGCGAGCGGAACCCGCATCGGCTACGACCACCTGATCGTGGCCGCCGGTGCGACCCACAGCTACTTCGGGCACGACGAATGGGCCGCATCGGCGCCCGGCCTGAAAACGCTGGCCGATGCCTTCGACATCCGCCGGCGCGTGCTGATGTCTTTCGAGGCGGCCGAGAACGAATCCGACCCGGCACGGCGCCGCGCCCTGCTGACCTTCTGCGTGATCGGCGCCGGCCCGACCGGCGTCGAGATGGCCGGCACCCTGGCCGAGATTGCGCGCCACACGCTCGAGGGCGAGTTCCGCCGCATCGACCCCAGCAGCGCCGAGGTGCTGCTGATCGAGGGCGGGCCGCGCGTGCTGCAGGCCATGCCCGAAAGCCTGAGCCGCAAGGCGCTGGAGCAACTGGACAAACTGGGCGTCAAGGTGCGGCTGAACGCCAAGGTGACCGCCATCGATGCCGCCGGCCTGCAGGTCGAAACGGTCTCCAGCGCGGACGCGACGAGCGTGGACAGCTATCGAATTGAAAGCAACTGCGTGGTCTGGGCCGCCGGTGTGGCCGCGTCGCCGCTGGGGCGGATGCTGGCCCGGGCGGTCGGCGCGCCGGCGTCCGACGTCGACCGCGCCGGCCGCATCAAGGTGCAGCCCGACCTGAGCGTCGCCGGCCACCCCGAGATCAGCGTGGTCGGCGACCTTGCCGCCGCCATGAGCCATGCGCCGGGCAAGGCGCCGAAGCCCGTGCCGGGCGTGTCCCCCGGCGCCAAGCAGATGGGGCGCGCCGCTGCGGGCAACGTCCTGCGCCGCATCGCGGGCCGGCCGACGCTGCCGTTCCGCTACCGCGACTACGGCAACCTCGCCACCATCGGCCGCAATTCGGCCGTGGTCGACCTCGGCACGCCGCTCGGCCCGCTGCGTTTCAGCGGCCGGCTGGCCTGGCTTTTCTGGCTGTTCGCGCACGCGTACTTCCTGATCGGCTTTCGCAACCGCATCGTCGTGCTGATGGACTGGGCCAGCGCCTACTGGAGCTTCCAGCGGCACGCGCGGGTGGTGGCCGATGTGCCGGGAAAGGAAGAATCCTGACGACCCCGAGGGGCAGTCGCGTCGCTCAGCCGCGCCCGCGCTGCCGGAGGTAGGTTCGGAGCCCGGCGCGCGGGTGCGTCACGCCATAGAGCGCCGCCGCGAGCTTGATGCGGCTGCCGCTGCGGTCGCCCGCCAGGCGCAGGCGCAGCGCGGAGCCCGCCAGCGCACCGGCGCGCTGCAGCGCACCACCGAAGCCATGCCGCTTCCAGGCCGTGTACATGCTGTTGACCGCAAAGGCGCGGGTGCAGAAATCGCTGCTGCTGTCGGTGGCGGCGTTGTCGACCACGAAGCTGCGCAGCATGGTCGTGACGTAGCCCGCGTCGTTCGCGCGCAGGAACACTTCGGACTCGCAGCCGTAGATGAAATACTCCTCGTCGAAGCCAATTTCGCCCAGCCTGGAAGGCCGCGCGAAGCAGGCCGTGGCATGGCCGACCTGCACCTCGCTCACCGCGTCCGGCGCAGCCTTGCGGAACCAGAACGCGCGGGCGGCGCTGTACAGGCCCTCCATGTCGTTGACGGTGCAGGGGCTGACGAACAGGCGCTCGGGCCGGCTGAACTCGCGTTCGATCTCGGCGAAGTCGATGGCGAGAACGCGCGCATCGTGCGCCGCAATGAGCAGCAGGTCATCGTCCTGCCAGCTGCGGCTGCGCAGGAAATCGTTGATGGCGCCGCCCCAGCCATGGTTCACCGCCGAAGCGACGAATTCGCACCCCAGTGCGGCGCAAGCCTCGCGGGCCTGCTCGCGCTTTGCGGCCTCGCTGCCGTTGTCGTAGACCACGATGCGCTCGCGGCCGAAGCCGACCTGCGCCAGATGCGCGACGGTGCCCGCCATCGACTCGGGGTTGTTGAAGTGGACCACCATGGCCCGGAAGCGGAGTTGGTCTGAAGCGTTCAACGGAGTGGAGCGGCGGTGGCGGATGTGGCGGGGTTGGCCGACAGTCTATGCGACCGCCCCGCCGCCCTGCTCGGCCTCCTGCAGCAGCCGCCACATCACCTTGCCGCTGCCGCTCTTGGGCAGCGTGTCG
>JBDUCH010000460.1:0-2841 GCA_040003555.1 Variovorax sp.
CGAGGCCGAGGTGCCGTACGACCAGGTGTTCGAGATGGAAGACATCAACGGCGAGTTCGCGCAGGCCGACGTGGCCATCATCCTGGGCGCCAACGACGTGGTGAATCCGGCGGCGCTCACCAAGGGCAGCGCCATCTATGGCATGCCGATCCTGGAGGCCTACAAGGCCAAGACCGTGATCGTGAACAAGCGCAGCATGGCTGCGGGCTATGCCGGCCTGGACAACGAACTGTTCTACATGGACAAGACCATGATGGTGTTCGGCGACGCCAAGAAGGTGGTCGAGGACATGGGCAAAGCCATCGAGTAGCCGGGCGCCTCAGGCATTTTTGACAGATGGAGATGAAGAACATGACAGATCGCCCCTGGCTCCGCAGCTATCCCGAAGGCGTGCCCGCCGACATCGACGCGTCGCAGTACACGTCGCTGGTCGCGCTGATGGAAGAGAGTTTCAGCAAGTACGCCGACCGCGTGGCCTACAGCTTCATGGGCAAGGATCTGAGCTTCGCGCAGACCGACAAGGCCAGTGCCGCGCTCGCGGCCTATCTGCAGAACCTCGGCCTCGTGAAGGGCGACCGCGTCGCGCTGATGATGCCGAACACGCCGCAGTACCCGATCTCGGTGGCCGCGGTATTGCGCGCCGGGCTGGTAGTGGTCAACGTGAACCCGCTCTACACGCCGCGCGAACTCGAGCACCAGCTCAAGGACTCGGGCGCCAAGGCGATCATCATCATGGAGAACTTCGGCAACACGCTGCAGCAATGTCTGCAGGCCACGCCAATCAAGCACATCGTGCTGGGCGCGGTGGGCGACCAGCTCGGTTTTCTCAAGGGTGCACTGGTCAACTACGTGGTGCGCAACGTCAAGAAGGCGGTGCCGCCGTTCGATCTGCCGGGTGCCGTCCGCTTCAACGATGCGGTCGAAAAGGGCAGCGCCCGCAAGCTCGACAAGCCCGCCATCGGCCCCGAGGATGTCGCCGTGCTGCAGTACACCGGCGGCACCACCGGCGTGAGCAAGGGCGCGGTGCTGCTGCACCGCAACGTGATCGCCAACGTGCTGCAGTCCGAAGCCTGGAATGAGCCAGCCATGAAGACTGTGCCGGCCGGCGAGCAGCCGACCAGCGTTTGCGCGCTGCCGCTCTATCACATCTACGCGTTCACCGTGAACATGATGCTGGGCATGCGCACCGGCGGCAAGAACATCCTGATTCCGAATCCGCGCGACATCCCCGCGGTGCTGAAGGAGCTGTCCAAGCACACCTTCCACAGCTTTCCTGCGGTCAACACGCTGTTCAACGGACTCGCGAACCATCCCGACTTCGGCACCGTGAACTGGAGCAACCTCAAGGTCTCCGTGGGCGGCGGCATGGCGGTGCAGGCTGCGGTGGCCAAGCTCTGGCTCGAGAAGACCGGTTGCCCGATCTGCGAGGGCTACGGACTTTCCGAAACCTCGCCGTCGGCCACCTGCAACCCGACCACCAGCAAGGCCTACACGGGCACCATCGGCCTGCCCCTGCCGAGCACCTGGCTCAAGCTGCTGGACGACGACGGCCACGAAGTGCCGGCCGGCGAACGCGGCGAGATCGCGATCAAGGGCCCGCAGGTGATGGCAGGCTACTGGCAGCGGCCCGACGAAACGGCCAAGAGCATGACGGCCGACGGGTACTTCAAGACCGGCGACATCGGCACCGTCGACGAGCGCGGGTTCTTCAAGATCGTCGACCGCAAGAAAGACATGGTGCTGGTCAGCGGCTTCAACGTGTACCCGAACGAAGTCGAGGATGTGGTGGCCACGCTCGAGGGCGTCATGGAGTGCGCCGTGGTCGGCGTGCCCGACGAGAAGACCGGCGAAGCCGTGAAGCTCGTGATCGTGAAAAAGAACCCCGCACTCACCGAGCAACAGGTGCGCGAGTTCTGCCGCGCCAACCTCACCGGCTACAAGCAACCCAAGGTGGTGGAGTTCCGCACCGAAATGCCGAAGACGCCGGTCGGCAAGATCCTGCGCCGGGAACTGCGCGACAAGAAGGAGTAACCCTTCAATAGGGGTTCGGCCGGGGGCGCAGCCCGGCATTGGACTTGCATAGTCCTGCCATGATGGCCCCCACGCTCAGCACTTCGTGTCTTCGCTGCCCCCTGAAGGGGCGCTACCTTGCTTGGGGCGGCCCGGCGCTGCGTTGATGCTTCGCTTCCTCCTCACGCGCCTGAGCTTGCTCGTGCCGACCTTTCTCGGCATGACGCTGCTGGCCTTCTTCCTGATCCGGCTGGTGCCGGGCGACCCGATCGAGACGATGGCCGGCGAGCGCGGCATCGACCCGGTGCGCCATGCCGAGCTGCTCAAGGCCTACGGCTTCGACAAGCCCTTGCTGGTGCAGTACGGCATCTATATCGGGCGGGTGCTGCAGGGCGACCTCGGCAAGTCGGTCATCACGCAGGAGCCGGTGATGAGCGAATTTCTCGCGCTGTTTCCGGCCACCGTGGAGCTGGCCGTGTGCGCCATCCTGTTTGCGCTGGTGCTCGGCATTCCGGCCGGCATGCTGGCCGCGGTGAAGCGCAACTCGATCTTCGACCACGGCGTGATGGCGACCTCGTTGACCGGCTATTCGATGCCGATCTTCTGGTGGGGGCTGCTGCTGATCCTGTTCTTCTCGGTGCAACTGGGCTGGACGCCAGTCTCGGGCCGCATCGCGGTGCAGTACTACATCGAGCCCACCACCGGCTTCCTGCTGATCGATTCGCTCAAGGCCGACGAGCCCGGTGCGTTCTGGTCGGCGGCGCAGCACCTCATCCTGCCGACCATCGTGCTTGGCACCAACCCGCTGGCGGTGATCGCGCGCATGACGCG
>JBDUCH010000148.1:0-9514 GCA_040003555.1 Variovorax sp.
CTGCGGTAGATGGTCTCGTGTGACACGTGATGGCTCTCGTCGCCCGGGTAAGTATGCTTGAGCCATCCAGCGATTTGTTCCAGCGACCACAGCGACCGGAGCTTGTCGGTCACGACACGCGCCAAGGCTCTGTTCCCAACCAGTTTGCATTGCTTGGGGCGAAGCGCGCGATCCCAGGCAGCGCCTTCTGCTTCAGTGGCCCGGTAGTCAGATCGACCACCATTGCGATTGATCTCGCGACTGATGGTTGAGGGCGCTCGGCCCAGTACAGCAGCAATGGAACGAATCGATTGGCCGTTCACCACAGCACGCGAGATCTCCTCTCGCTCAGCCAGGGTCAGCGCTCTTGCGCAGCGACTGCGCAACGGTGGCCGAAAGCCGCCGGTGCGAGACAGAATCCCCTGCACCGAGGTGTGCGATCGATTGAACAAGTGGGCAATCTGATGAAGCGTCCAGCCTTGCTTCCATCGATCCCACTTCAGTGCCTTCTGAACGTCTGTGTAGTAGGTGCGCGTTCGATACTTCATTTGCAACACTCCTTCTGCTTACGCAGTTTTTAGTGTGTTGCAGCGACCCGTTGAATCCGCCGCCAGAAGCGGTCCTTCAAGATTGAACCCAATCGAGCACAGAGATGAATACGAACGACGTTTTTAAGGCCCTCGCGAGCATCGTTTCAGAACAAGACCTTGCGGACCGTGGCGAGGCCCTCGTTGATAGCTGGACCAGTTCAAGCATCGGCTTCGCCGCTGTAGCCCCTGTCTTGCGGTTTATGGAAACCCACGACGAGTGGGACTTCGGTACCCCCGGTCCATTCGTTCATTTTGTTGAACGGTTCTACGGGCAGGGCTACGAGAGCGAATTGATTGCTTCGGTCGAGCGGAAGCCAACGGTTCACACTTTGTGGAGGTGAATCGCCTCATCAATGGCGAGCGAGACGAGCAGCGCAAAGAACGGCTACTCGGACTGCTTTCATCCGCCGCTGGGTCTGCTTCAAACGCCGCTCCAGACTTGGTTGAAGCAGGCTCGCGCTTCTACGCGCTCCATCGCTCAGCGAGCTGACCAGAGCGGCTATCGGCCAGAACCGGCCGCTGAACCTTGTGGCACGATTCAGAGATGAACTGCCAGATTTTCGGTCGAGAGCTCAATCATGAAGGTGACCCGTTGTCGGTGGACTGCGGCGGCGACTGCTGGGGTTGTATCGGCGAAATCGAAGCTGAGATGGGCTCGGAATCGTCGCTCGCGAAGGTTCGTGACGATTTCGCACTGGGCCTTAGACCGAACTTGGTGGACCCGTGCACGTAGCCCGCATCCGGCCAGGACCAGACATTCAGCACGGACGTCCGACGGGTCCATGAAGACCGTTGCGATAGCTGCCATTGACGGATACCGACGCCTCATTTCATACAAGGGCTTCGACGATGCCTGCCGCGCAAAGAATGCCGCGACTCATCGAGCGGCCGAAGGCAGTTGCTTTACTTCTTCGCCAACGCTAAAAGCCATCAGATCCTGGCCGACGACGAGCGGCCCGCTGTACGTCTTGCGCGTTTGCTCGATCAGCGCATCCACAGTAGGGCGAGGGAACTTAGTGTCGGACAGGAAAACCAGGTGGCTGTAGACCGCCAGCTTGGGCTTCGCCGCGGTGAAGACCTCACCCGCGTCGGCTGGTGTGACGTGGTGGGCCACGATGGCCTGGAAGCCTGGGTTTGCAGCGAGGGCTTGCTCGTTGACCATGCACACCTCGTGAATCAGCAGATCCACGCCGGTGGCGAACTTCACGAGATTGTCGCTGCGGCGCGTGTCGCCTGAGATCAGGACGGAGTGGCCGTTGTAGTCGACTCGGTAGCCATAGGCCGGCTTGATCTTGTCGCCATGGTCGACCTCGAAGGCCGTGACCTTGACTCCGCCATGCTCGAATACCGCGACGCCGTTGCCGCTGAACTCGCGGGCATCGATACGCGCAGCGTCCGCCGAGAGATGTTCGTCGGCTACCCGAGTGGTCACGTCGCTGGCGTAGGCGGCCTCCAAGCCCCGGGCCAGCGGCAGCACCCCGCTCGGGCCGATCAGCTTCAGAGGCTGCTTGCGCCGCCCGTAGGGGGTGTCTATCCAACCGGTGAGCCAGATGTCTGGCAGGCCAACGGTATGGTCTGAGTGGTAGTGAGTGATGAAGACCGCATCGAGCTTGCCAATGGGTATCCCGGCCTGCCACAGGCGGATTGCGGAGCCGCGACCGGCGTCGAACAGCAGGTTCTGCCCACCGGCGGTGACCAGCGTGCTCATGGAAAAGCGCTCGGGGCTGGGGTTGGGCGAGCCGGTGCCGAGCAAGGTAACTTTTATCTCTCCATCGTCGGCGTAAGTCCAACCGGTGAAAAACAAAGCCAAGGCAACCAGAAGAGCTCGAAAGAAAGGGTTCATGGAGAACATCCTGATATGCAAATGGAGAGATGAATTCGGCGCTGCAGTGCCGACGTCCGGGCCGCGACGGGCAGGAGTTCAGGTGCCGCGTTTCCGTCCTAAAGGGAAGAAACATAGTTATTTTATGTAACTACTTTTGATGAAGATACAAGCGTTTTCACTGATGACGCCAACGTATCAGTGAAGATTAGTGACAAGCTGCAGCACGCAATCTCAACCCCCGCCCGCCGTCAGAGAACCACCCCACAACCAACGCTGGCTGCAAACGACAGTTGAGGGGCCGCCGGAGAAAGTCGTACAGCCGGTATGGGCCCGTTCGTGACGGTTGCGCGACCGGCTACAGTCGGCCACAACCGGTCTTTGGAGGTATTGCCGAAAGCGGGCGTTCGACGGTGGGAGCAGCAACCAGCGAACGTGCGACGGATGGCTTGCGGCGCGCGGGGAAAGGGTGTCTGATCTGTCCACGCACGAATCATCGGAGTTCGCCATGTCGGATCTTGCAATCAAGCCAAGTCAGAAGTTCTCGGTCAGCCATCTGAACGAAGCCGATTTCAAGACTGGCGGGCTGCGCAGCTATTCCGCCTACAGGGATCTCGGCGTTGCCGCGGCGACTAGCGGACTTGCAACTGCGCATGTGATCCGCATGGTGGCGCCCTTCGACGAGAAGTTCAGCCTGCGACACCATCACAACGTCGAATTCCAGTTGGTCTACGTCCTCAAGGGCTGGTTCAAGACCGACTTTGAAGGCCACGGCGCCGAACTCATGAAGGCAGGCACGTGCTGGATACAGCCCCCCGGTATCCGTCACACCGTCGTTGGTTGGTCGGATGACTGTGAGTTGCTCGAGATAATCCTTCCAGCTGAGCATGACACAGTCAACGATATCTAGAACACCCGCCGCCCCCTCCTGGAGAGGTGAGACGAAGGGCAAAATGCGGCCACAAGCAGTCGCTCGAGTTGCCAGCCGAAAGGCTGGATGAAATCCCACCCTTCGTGGAGCCGGAGCCAAAATCTGTCGATGCCTGACCCCAATGTCAATGGCCAAGTCCCCGCGGACGTGATGCTCGATGCTTTTCACAATGCGTACCACTACTTCGTGGAGGCCGTGAAGGTCTTGTCCCATGGGGCGGAAGCTCAGTGCATAGCCATGGGGGACTACGACGTCGCTTGGGAAATCAAGGACGATGTCGGCGCCGGGCGCTATCTCGTCGGGAAAACTTTCCTTGGCGCTCCCGAAGAACAGGCGATTGTTCACCTCATAGCAGCGCTGGAAGGGGTGCCGGAGCACGTTCTGCACGCTGCTTCCGGGAGGGAGGCTAGTCTGCGCGCAATGCTGCACCCGTCGTGGGCTCCATTGCGAGGCCTGGCCGCAAGAGTTTTGCAGGACCTGCGCATCTCCGTCGATGAAAATCGCAGATTCTTGGCGGGCTCGCCATAGGCCGCCCGCGGCCACAACCAGACACTGAAGGCGACTTGCTGCTGATAGCTCCGCGTGAGCTTCCTTTGCATTTCAGTGGGCGGTCTCGATGAGACATGAGCCATTCGCCACCCCTTGGTCTAAGTTCGTCCATGCCGGATCAATTGCGCAGGCGGGACCGGCGCTAAGCGCCTTGAGGAACTGGCAAACAGTTGCAGACACAGCTCGCGCAGCCAGCGATTGGCGGGATCCTGGTGATAACGTGCATGCCAATGCTGCTTGACCATGAACGGGGGAACCGGCACTGGGCAATCCAGCACCTTGAGCCCATTGGTTCGAGCCAGCGTTTCGCCGATATGGCGCGGCAGTGTGGCGACCAGGTCGGTGGTCGACACGATCGCAGCCAGGCCCAGAAAGCCCGGCAACTCGAGCACCACGCGTCGCTGAATGCGCTTGCGCGCCAGCGCCGCGTCCAGCAATTGCGCGCCCGTACCGCCCTCGATGTCGACGTGCGCCTCGGCCTTGTACTCGCGCAAGCCGAAGGCATTGCCGGCTAAGCGCGGATGACGCGGATTGATCAGGCAGACGAAGTCCTGCGGATACAGCACCTGTTGATAGAAGCCTGACTCCAGCCATGGCACCAGCCCGACCGCCAGGTCGGCTTGGCCGGACTGCAGCGCTTCGGCGGTGTGCTCGTCGATGCGCGCTGCTTGCAGTCGCAAGCCCGGCGCAACCGCGCGGACATGGGCCAGCAGTTGCGGCAGCAGCGTCACGTGGCTGGCATCGGTCATGCAGATGCGAAAGCGGCGATTGGCGCTCGCCGGATCGAAGGCGGGCTCCGGCACCGCCAAGCGCCGCAGCGAATCCAATGCGGCGCGCGCCGTCACGATCAGCACGTCAGCGCGAGGAGTGGGTTGCATGCCCGCTGGCGTGCGCACGAATAGCGGATCGTCCAGTTGCCGGCGCAACTGCGCCAGCCAGATGCTCACGGTGGGCTGAGCCTGCCCCAGCTGCTCGGCCGCACGCGTCACGCTGCGGGTGCTGTAGAGCAGCTCGAAAAGGCGCAGCAGCTTGATGTCGAGCAGGCCGGCATCGGCGGCGTCGATGGTGTTCTTCATTGCGCCTTGCAATGTACGCCATATCGTCCATTGCATCGACAGTGTGGCGAGCGAATCCTATCGTTGAGTCCATACCAAGCCGTATCGGTCTCGGCGAAATAGGAGACAACTTTGAAGATCTACTTTCTGGGCGCGGGTGCCCTGGGTTGTGCCATCGGCGGAACGCTCGCCGCAGCCGGCTCCCAGGTCACCCTCATCGATCCGTTCCAGGCACACGTGGACGCCATCAACCACGATGGCCTGCAGATGAAGGACGGGGACGCCGAGCGCAGTGTCAAGGTCCGTGCCGCAACCGACAGCCGGGGCCTCGCGCCAGCAGATCTGGTGATCGTGCTGGTCAAGTCCTTCCACACACGCTCGGCGATCGAAGCCGCCCGAGCCATCGTCGGACCCGAGACCGCCGTGATGTCGCTGCAGAACGGTCTGGGCCACGAGGAGATCCTGGCCGAAGTGGTGGGCCGGGAACGTGTGTTGGCTGGAAAGACCTATGTTGGTGGCGTGCTGCTCGGCCCCGGCCGCATCATCGCCGGCACGCGCGGCAAGCGCACCGTCATCGGCGAACTCGATGGCAGCGTGAGCGTGCGGGCTAAGGCGATCGCGGCCGAGTTCGAGCGCGCGCAGCTGCCCACCGAGGTCAGCGACAACATCATGGGCGTGATGTGGGACAAGCTCCTCATCAACGTGTCCACCGGCGCCCTCAGCGGGATGACGGGCCTGGGCTATGGAAGCCTGTATGCGGTGCCAGAGATCGAGGCCTGCGCCATTGCGGCGGTGGCCGAGGCGATGGCCGTGGCCACCGCCGCAGGCGTCAAGCTCTCAATCAGCCAGCCGCGCGACGCCTGGCTCATGGCCGCCGAAGGCCTTCCGTCCGAGTTCAGGACATCGATGCTGCAGAGCCTCGACAAGGGCTCGGCCACCGAGATCGACTACATCAACGGCGCGGTCGTGCGCGGTGGCGCGAAGCACCACGTGCCGACGCCAGTCAATCAGACGCTCGTGGCCGCGATCAAGGGCATCGAGCGCCGGCTGGAGGAAAAGAAATGAACCAGACCCCCCGAGCCTATGTGGAGCACGTCGCCATCTGGGTCAAGGACATCCACTGGCACATTAAGTTCTTCCATGACGTTTGCGGCATGACCATGCGCGAGGTGCAGGGCACGGTCGATGACCCGGTGCAGTACTGGGCGCTCGGCGGCATGCAGTTCATCGCCAAGACGGACTTCGAAGGCCCCGAGGGACGCCTCGGTCACCTTGGCGTGATGTGTGAAGACCTCGAAGCCGCGCTGACCGCCGCACAAGCGTTCGGCGTCACCGAAATGCAGCAGGGCCGCAACTGGTTGCGCCTGCCCGACGGCCTGGCCGTCGAATTCATCCAGGCCAGCCCTGGCGCCGTGGCGCAGGCACTGGCCATCGATCCCCGCGCCTGAATCCTTTCCAAAGAGAGACATCCACCATGACCATCGAAGACAAGTATTGGGACGACGCCGTCGTCGGCGAAGCGTGCGTCAGTCCGGGCTACGAAGTGACCGAGGCCCGCGTGATGGCCTACGCCGACCTCACCGGCGACCACACGCCGGTGCACACCGACGAAGCCTACGCACGCACCACGCCCTTCGGCACCCGCGTGGCGCACGGCCTGTTCGGCCTGTCCATTGCCGACGGACTCAAGACCAACAGCGACATGCGCTTCGTGCCGGGCATGTCGCTGGGCTGGGAATGGAGCTTCGTCGGCCCGATCAAGCTCGGCGACACGGTGCGCGTTCGCTTCAACGTCGGCGCCAAGCGCGAATCCAAGAGCAGGCCCGGCTGGGGCATCCTGGTGCTGCCGTCCGAGCTCATCAACCAGCGCGACGAGGTGGTGCAGAAGGGCGAGCACCGCGTGATGGTTCCGAGGAGGCCGGCATGACCGCACAGCAAGCCCTGCCGCTGGCCGGCATCCGCGTCATCGACTACAGCCACTTCCTTGCCGGCCCCTACGTTGGACGCTGCCTGGCGGCGCTCGGCGCCGAGGTGATCAAGGTCGAGCGACCCGGCACCGGCGACGCGGGCCGCCAGCACGCCTGGTTCGTGGGCGACTACAGCGGCTACTTCCTGCAGCAGAACATGGGCAAGAAGGGGCTGTGCGTGAACATCAAGGATCCGCGCGGCCGGGAGCTGCTGCAGAAGCTGGTCGACAGCGCGGATGTGTTTGTCGAGAACTACCGGCCCGGCGCATTGACCAAGGCCGGTCTTGGCTATGAAGAGTTAGCCGGGAGGAATCCGGGCCTGATCTATTGCTCGATCTCGGCCTATGGCCACACCGGTCCGGATTCGCACCGCGCCGGATTCGGCCTGATCGCCGAGGCCAAGAGCGGCATCATGCAGATGGTTGGCAATCCGGGCGAGGCGCCCCCGCTGCTGCGGATCTCGCTGGGTGACATGTACACGGGCATCCACGCGGTGGCGGCGATCAACGCGGCTTTGTTCGGCCGCGTCAAGTCCGGGCAAGGCCAGCACATCGACATGGCGCTGTACGACACGCTGGTCTCGATGCACGAGTACGCGGTGCAGTGCTACACGCTGTCGGACGGCAAGGAAGTGCCGGTGCAGACGGGCCACGACATGCCCAACTCCACCCTGTACGGCGTCTTCCGGGCGCAGGACGGCGACCTGGTGATCGCCGCCCAGGTCGACGATGCCTGGAACCGCTTCGCAGCACTCGTGGCACAAACCGGTGGCCCCGCAGGATTCGGCGACGACACCCGCCTGCATACCGCGGCCGGACGCAACGCGAGTCGCCTGGAGATCCTGCCGATCGTCAAGGCCTGGGTAGCGCAGCGCCCGGTGGCCGAGGTGCTCAAGGCGCTCGATGAAATCGACGTGCCGTGCGCCAAGGTGCAGCGCATCGACGAAGTGTTGGCCGATCCGCAGATCCAGGCGCGCGGCATGGTGGTGGAGCAGCAGCATCCGGTACTGGGCCCGATCCGCCTGCCGAACCTGCCGTTTCGCTTCTCAGGCTGCGACACCACACAGACGCAGATCGCACCTGACCTGGGCCAGCACAACGCCGAGATCGCTGAAAGCCTGGGCTTCGACGCAAAGCAGATCGCGGCCATGCAGGCCGATGGTGTGCTCTACAGCAACTGAACGGAGACACCGACCATGACCGACCGCTACGCCGTCATTGGCAACCCCATTGGCCACACCAAGTCACCGATGATCCACGGCACCTTTGCCGAGGCCACCGGGCAAGACATCGAGTACACCGCGATCGAGGGCCCGCTCGATGGCTTCGCCGACGCAGTGCGCGCGTTTCGCGATGCCGGCGGCCGCGGCATGAACGTCACCGCGCCCTTCAAGCTGCAGGCCTTCGAACTTGCGACCGACCGCCTCGAACGGGCCGAATTGGCTGGTGCCACCAACGCGCTCAAATTCGAAGGTGACCGCATCCTGGCTGATAACTTCGACGGGGTCGGCCTGGTCAACGACATCACGCGCAATCTGGGCTTCCCGCTTCAGGGCGCCCGCATGCTGGTGCTGGGCGCCGGTGGTGCGGTGCGCGGGGCGCTTCTGCCTTTCCTTCAACAGCAGCCTGCACAACTGGTACTGGCCAATCGCAACGCGTCCAAGGCGTCTGTCCTGGCCGAACAGTTTGCCGTGCATGGTCGCCTGATCGCCGCTAGCTACAGCGAGCTGGCCGGCGAGCACTTCGACATCGTCATCAACGGCACCTCCGCCAGCCTGAAGGCCGAGCTGCCGCCAGTGCCGGCCGAAGTGATGAAGGGCGCGAGGCTCGCCTACGAACTCTGCTATGGCAAAGGCCTGACACACTTCCTGCGGCTCGCGCAGGGCGCTGGTGTGCCGAAGCTGGCCGATGGGGTCGGCATGCTGGTGGAACAGGCAGCCGAGGCATTCGTCTGGTGGCGCGGTGTGCGGCCCGACACCCGCGCGCTGATCGAGCGCATGACGGTTCCACTGGTCTGATGAGCCCGAGGGGACACCATGAAGATCCTCATGCTTCACGGCATCAACCACAACATGTTCGGCAAGCGCGACCCGGTGCAGTACGGCACCGTGACGCTGGCAGAGATCGACGCGCAACTGCGTGCGCTGGGCAACGAGTTGGGCGCCGAGATCGAGAGCTTCCAGACCAACAGCGAAGGGGCGATGTGCGAGCGCATCCACCAGGGCTTCCCGGACCGCGCGAGCGCCGTACTGATCAATGCTGGCGCCTGGACGCACTACAGCTATGGCATCCGCGACGCGCTGGCGATCCTGACGGTGCCGGTGATCGAGATCCACATGTCCAATATCCATGCGCGCGAGGCGTTTCGGCACCACTCGGTGTTCGGCGAGATCGTGAGGGGCCAGATCTGCGGGTTTGGCGTCGATAGCTACCTGCTGGGGCTGCGTGCGGCCGTGTCGGCAGTCAATGCCTCTTGGATGTTGCGATGCTTCGGGGCGCCCTTTGCAGTGCGGGACCAGCGTACCGTGGGCGTCGAGCGATCGCTTTCCGGAAAGCGCAGTGTCCGTTTAGGGGCGCGCAGCCGACGCTGCTTGGCCGGCGCGCGACATTCGGCAGTGACCG
>JBDUCH010000149.1:0-9513 GCA_040003555.1 Variovorax sp.
CTTCGACGGCGATCTCGTCGAAGGGGTTCATGCTCATCTTGACGTTGGCGATGTCCACGCCCGATCCATCGGACTTCACGCGAACCTTGACGTTGTAATCGACGACCCGTTTGACAGGTACCAGAACCTTCATTGGTATGACTCCATTGAATTGCGAAACCGGGGGAATGCAGGGCAACCGGCCATTCTAGGGCGCAGGTCTCTCTGCAAGACAGAAAATAGAACGACCGTGCTTTTCCGTGATTATAGGCGAGTGTCGGTCGCGGGCGAAACATTCGCCGGCAAAGATTCGACGCGCACCACGCGCTGGGGGTACGGAATGTCGATGCCCGCACCGCGCAGGCCCTCGAGGATCGCGATGTTGATCGCCGAGCGCAGGTTGTCTTTGCCTTTGTCGGGGTCGGCCACCCAGAAATGCAGGCTGAACTCGAGCCCGTCGGGCGCGAAGTTCATGAGGTAGGCCACGGGCGCCGGGTCGGCCATCACGCGCGACTGGGCTGCGGCTGCCTGCGTCAGGATGGCCTGCACCTGCGCCACGTCGCTGTCGTAGCCGACCACGATGCCGGTCGTGATGTTGAATTTGCGATCGGCCAGCGACAGGTTTTCGACCCGGCTCGTGATCAGCGACTCGTTCGGCACGATCGACTCGCGCCCGTTGCCGGCACGCACCAGCGTGTAGCGGGTCTTGATGTCGGTGATGCGGCCCTCGAATCCGTCGACCTTGACGTTGTCGCCGATGCGGATCGAGCGCTCCAGCAGAATCACGAAGCCGCTCACGTAGTTGGCCGCGAGTTTCTGCAGGCCAAAGCCGAGGCCCACGCCCAGCGCGCCGCCGAGCACCGACAGCGCGGTCAGGTCGACCCCCACCGCGGACAACGCGAACAGCAATCCGATCAGCAGCAAAAAGGCGCGGATCGCATTCGACGCGACCTTGCGCATCGACAGGTCGGTGACGGCTTCGCGCAGGATGCGCTTCTCGATGGTCGATGCGATCCAGAGCGCGATCACCAGCACCACGCCGGCCGAGAAAACGCCCTCGAAAATGGTGCGCAGGCTCACGCGCGATTTGCCGAACGCCAGCGTGATCTCGTCAAGCTCGGCCAGCACCGGCGGCAGCAGCCCGATGATCCAGAGGACGGCTGCGATCCACGCCAGCCAGGAAATGGTGCGCTCGATCAGCTTGGCCAGCGCCGATTGCGGAAACACCGCCTGCAGCACCCGCGCGAACAGCCGGATCGCTGCCAGCGACAGAAACACCGGCACCGCAATGCGCAGCAGCAGCACCGGCTGAAAGCCA
Organism: Variovorax sp.; assembly: GCA_040003555.1. Lineage (GTDB taxonomy): Bacteria > Pseudomonadota > Gammaproteobacteria > Burkholderiales > Burkholderiaceae_C > Variovorax. Next base: position 1,298 of record JBDUCH010000149.1, read on the forward strand.
AGCACCGCGCGCCGCGCCAGGTCGGTCAGCAGCAGCGCAAGAAGCGGAAACAGCAGCCCGTCGAAAGTGCGTTGGCCGAACCAGATCGAATCCTTGGGCTGGTCGCGCCCGAACCACCTGCAGATGGCCCAGGCCAGGCCCACGCAGGAAATCAGCGCCGCCAGCTCGACCGAGAGCGTGCGGAATTCGACCTGGCCCAGGCGCTGGCTGAAGTCGCTGATGAACATCTACAGATCGGCCAGCACGCGCACGTGCGCTTCGACGCTGCGGGCCAGCGCATCGAGGTTGTAGCCACCTTCGAGCAGCGAGACGATGCGGCCGCCCGAATAGGCGCGCGCCACGTCGCGGATGCGGCCGGTGATCCAGGTGTAGTCGCTTTCTTTGAGGCCCATCTGGCCCATGTCGTCGTCGCGGTGGGCGTCGAAACCCGCACTGATGAAGATCATCTGGGGTTGGAATTCCTCGAGCTTCGGGATCCACATCATCTCGACCAGTTCGCGCACGTCCATGCCCTTGGTGTAGGCCGGCACCGGCAGGTTGAGCATGTTGGGCGCAGGGTGCTCGGTGCCGCTGAACGGATAGAACGGATGCTGGAAAAAACCGACCATCTGCACGTGCGGGTCGTTCGAGAGAATGTTCTCGGTGCCGTTGCCATGGTGCACGTCGAAGTCGACGACGGCAACGCGCTCCAGGCCATGAACCTCGATCGCATGGCGAACCCCGATCGCGATGTTGTTCAGGAAGCAGAACCCCATCGCCTGGTCGCGGCAGGCATGGTGGCCGGGCGGTCGCACGGCGCAGAACGCGTTTTCGACTTCGCCGCGGATCACGGCATCGGTGGCTGCGATGGCAGCGCCGGCGGCGCGCCGCGCAGCCAGCAACGTGAATCTGGTGAGCGTGGTGTCGGGGTCGATCTGGGCGTGATCGGGGCCGCCGGCCGGCGCGTCGGCCACCAGCCGCTGGCTCAGTTCTTCAAGATACTCGAGGTGTTCGACGCTGTGCGCCAGGGTGATCTGCTGCAGCGTGGCGAGCGGCACGTCGATGCGCTCGAGCGCATCGCTCACACCCGTCATCAGCAACCTGTCTTCGATCGCGTCAAGCCGCTCCGGGCATTCCGGATGGCCTGCACCCATGTGATGCTTCCAGAAATCGCGGTGTGTCAGATATCCGGTTTTGGCCATGTCTCTTGTCGCGCGCCGACCTTATACGGCCAAGGGCCGTGGGCCTTACGGTATTGTTTGCATATGGATACAAAAATGGACGTCGCAGCGAAGCTCGCCAGTTTGCTGGGTCAGCTTAACACGGTGATCGTGGGCAAAGAGGCCCAGGTGCGCGACTGCGTGGCCTGTCTTCTGGCCGGTGGCCACCTGCTGATCGAGGATGTGCCGGGGGTCGGCAAGACCACCCTCGCCCACGCGCTTTCTCACACCTTCGGCCTGCAGTTTTCGCGGGTGCAGTTCACCGCCGACCTGATGCCGGGCGACCTTTCGGGCGTGGCCATCTACGACCGCGCGCAGCAGGCTTTCGTGTTCCACCCCGGCCCGATCTTTGCGCAGGTGCTGCTGGCCGACGAAATCAACCGCGCCAGCCCGAAGACCCAGAGTGCGCTGCTCGAAGCGATGGAAGAAAAACAGGTCACGGTGGAAGGCGAAACGCGGCCCCTGCCCACGCCGTTCTTCGTGATCGCCACGCAGAACCCGCACGATCAGCTCGGCACTTTCGCGCTGCCCGAATCGCAGCTGGATCGCTTCCTGATGCGCATTTCGCTCGGCTACCCGGATCGCGCGGCCGAACGCGAACTGCTCGCCGGCGCCGACCGGCGCGAGATGCTGGCCACCCTGCCCGCCTTGCTGACCGCTGGCGAACTGACCGCATTGCAGCAGCGCGTGCAGCAGGTGCATGCGGCCGACGCGCTGCTCAACTATGTGCAGGACCTGATTGCCGCCACCCGCTCGGGCCGCTGGTTCCTGCAGGGCCTGTCGCCACGCGCCGGCATTGCCGTGCTGCGCGCGGCCAAGGCGCAGGCGCTGCTGGCCAACCGCGACTACGTGGCACCCGACGACGTGCAGGCGGTGCTGCCGCAAACCGTGGCGCACCGCATGACGCCGGTGGGCGACGCAGGCCGCGGCGCGGTCGAGCAGGTGCGCGCCATGATCGCGGCCGTGCCGTTGCTGTGAACCCGGCGGCCGCAGTCCGGGCGCGCATCAACGGCTGGTTCCTGTCGCGCCGGCCGCCGTCCGACACCATCGAACTCACGCAGCGCAACGTCTACATCGTGCCGACGCGTGCCGGCTGGATGCTGGGTGCCACGCTGCTGGTACTGCTGATCGCCTCCATCAACTACCAGCTCAACCTGGGCTACCTGCTGACCTTCTTGCTGGCCGGCAGCGTTGCAGTCGGCATGCATGTGTGCCACGGCACGCTGCGCGGTCTTGCCATGCATCTGATCGCGCCCGACGCCCAGTACGCGGGTACTGCGGCCGTTTTTCGCGTGGTTCTGCACAACACGCGGCGCGGCGTGCGCTACGGCATCGGGCTCAGCGTGCGCGGCAGCGGGCAATGGGCCTGGGCCGACGTGCCCGCCGAGGGCAGCGAAACGGTCGAGGTCGCTTTCAAGCCTTCGACCCGGGGCCTGCATGCCGTGCCACCGCTGACGGCCGAGACGCGTTTTCCGCTTGGCACCTTCCGCGTGTGGACGGTCTGGCGGCCCGCGGCCAGGGTGCTGGTGTATCCATCGCCAGAGCCGCATCCGCCGCCGCTGCCACCGGGCGAGCCGCTGGCCGGACAAGCCTCTTCCGCCATGGCCGCATCGCAGATCGCGGGCGAGTACGACGGCGTGCGGGCTTACCGTCGCGGTGATCCGCTCAAGCTGGTGGTCTGGAAGAAGGCGGCGCGTGCACAGGCGGCCGGCTCGAGCGAACTGGTGAGCCGCGACACGCAGCAGGCCCAGCGCCAGGAACTCTGGCTCGACGCGCAGGCAGCGGGCTTGCCGGAGCTCGAAGCCCGGCTGTCGCGGCTGTGCGCGTGGGTGTTGATGGCGGATCGGCTCGGGGTGGACTACGGCTTGCGTGTCGGTGCCCTGCAAGTGAAGCCGGCGCAAGGCGAAGCGCATCGCCGGCGGTGCCTGGAGGCGCTGGCAACATGCTGAAGCAACTCGCCTCGCTCCCGAGGGACACCAGGGACACGCTGTTCCTGCTCGCGGTGATCGCGTTCATCGTGCTGCCGCAAGTCGGCAACCTGCCCTTCTGGTGCAGCGCCCTCACCGCCATCGTGCTGGTCTGGCGCGGCAGCCTCGCGGTGCAGGCGAAGCCGCTGCCGGGCCGATGGTGGCGCGCCGCCCTGCTGGCCGTGACGCTGGCTGCCACCTTCGCAACGCACCGCACCCTGCTCGGCCGCGATGCCGGCGTGACCATGGTGGTGGTGCTGCTCGCGCTCAAGACGCTGGAACTGCGCGCGCGGCGCGACGCGTTCGTGATCTTCTTTCTGGGCTTCTTCGCCATGCTCACCAACTTTTTCTATTCGCAGTCGCTGCTGACCGCGCTGGCGATGCTGCTGGCCCTGCTGGGCCTGCTGACCGCACTGGTCAACGCCCACATGCCGGTGGGTCGGCCGCCGCTGCTGCAGGCCGCACGCACGGCCGGATGGATGGCGCTGCTGGGCGCGCCGATCATGCTGGTGCTGTTCATGCTGTTCCCGCGGCTCGCGCCGCTGTGGGGCACGCCAGGCGACGCGATGGCGGGGCGCAGCGGACTGTCGGGCACGATGAAGGTCGGCAGCATCGCCCAGCTGGCGCTCGACGAAAGCATTGCGGCCCGCATCCGGTTCGAGGGCCAGCCGCCGCCGCAGCGCGAACTGTATTTCCGGGGGCCGGTGCTGGCCCGCTTCGATGGCCGCGAATGGAGTGCGCTGGAGCCTTGGGCGCGTGGATCGGTGCCGGCCAACCTGCGCGTCGAAGGCGCACCGCTGCGCTACCAGGTCACGCTGGAAGCCAGCAACAAGCCGTGGCTGCTCACCCTCGATGCCACGAAGGACGCGCCGGCGGTGCCCGGCTACGAAAGCTTCAGCGCGCCGGATCTGCAGTGGTTCGTGAACCGGCCTATCAACGACCTGCTGCGCTACAGCGCCGAAAGCTATACGCAGTTTCGCAGCGGCCCCGTGCGCCGAACGGCTGGCCTGCAGACCTATCTGAACCTGCCGCCGGGTTCCAACCCCCGCACCGTCGCACTCGCCGCGCAGATGCGCAGCGAGCTGCCCGGCGCCGACACACCGGCCTTCGTGCAGGCCGCGCTGCGGCGCCTGCGCACCGGGGGCTACACCTACACGCTCGACCCCGGCATCTACGGCAACGACACGGCGGACGAGTTCTGGTTCGACCGCAAGGAAGGGTTCTGCGAGCACATCGCCTCGTCGTTCGTGGTGCTGATGCGCGCGCTCGACATCCCCGCGCGCATCGTCACCGGCTACCAGGGCGGCGAGATCAATGGGCTCGACGGTTTCTGGGTGCTGCGCCAAAGCGACGCGCACGCCTGGGCCGAGATCTGGCAGGAAGGCACGGGCTGGGTGCGCGTCGACCCGACCGGTGCCGTGTCGCCAGGCCGCGTCGGCGCGTTCAATCGGCTGGCGCCGCAGCCGGGCTTTTTCGCGGGCGCCATCGGCACCATGAGCCCGACGCTCGCGCAGAACATGCGTGCGGCGTGGGAGGCCGTGAACAACGGCTGGAACCAGTGGGTGCTCAGCTACACCCAAAGCCGCCAGCTTGACCTGCTGAAGAACCTCGGCTTCGACGCGCCGAGCCTGCAGGATCTGGCGACCGTGCTGATCTGGCTGCTGGTGGTCGTGAGCATCGGCGGCGCCGGCTGGACGCTGTGGGAGCGCAGCCAGCACGACCCTTGGCTGCGATTGCTGGGGCAGGCCCGCAAGCGACTGCGCCAGGCCGGACTCGAGCTGCCCGACGCCGCGCCGCCGCGCCGGATGGCACAGCGCGTCAGCGAGCGCTTCGGCGTGGCCGGCCAGCCGGTACACGACTGGCTGTTGCGGCTGGAGGCGCAACGCTATGCCAGGGTGCCGGGCGCCGGGTTGTCGCGGCTGCGCACCGAATTCCGCCGACTTGCCTGGCCGCATTGAAACCAACGGTGACGGCGTTCGAAGCCCGTCGGCGGGCCGGCACAATCCTCCTCCATGCGACGCCTTCTCTCCCACGCCCTCCCTGCCGCCGTCGCCTTGATGGCTCTCTGCGCCTATCCCATAGGTGCTGCAGCCCAGAAAGCTTCTGAAAACCGGGTGACCACGGTGCGTGGCGGCATGCCGTATGCGACGCGCGACGACGCGATGCGCTTCGCCGATGACGTGGCATCGCGCCGCGACCTCGACCGCGACTGGGTGCGCGCCACCATCGGCGGCGCGCGCCTGCTGTCGAATGTGCCGCGCCTCATGCTGCCGGGGCCGAAGGGATCGCCGAAAAACTGGAACGCCTACCGCAGCCGCTTCATCGACCCGGTGCGCATCGCGGCCGGGGTGCGCTTCTGGCGCGCCAACGCCGACACGCTGGCCCGCGCCGAGGCCGAGTTCGGCGTGCCGGCCGAAATCATCGTCGGCATCATCGGCGTGGAGACCATCTACGGCCGCAACATGGGCAACTTCCGCGTGATCGACGCGCTGGCCACGCTCTCGTTCGACTTCCCGCAGGAGCACCCGCGCGCGGCCGAGCGGCGCGCTTTCTTTCGCAGCGAGCTCGAGAGTTTTCTGAGCACCGAGAGCCGCACCGCCGAAGACCCGATGGTGCCGCTCGGCAGCTATGCAGGCGCGATGGGCATGCCGCAGTTCATGCCGAGCAGCATCGCCAAGTACGCGATCGATTTCAACGGCGACGGCAGGATCGACCTGGTGAACACCCCGGCCGACGTGATCGGCTCGGTGGCCAACTACTTCAAGGGTTTCGGCTGGCAGCCGGGCATGCCCTCGACCTTCCCGGTGCGCTTCGACACGGCGCGGCTCAACATGCCGGTGCTGATGGCGCCCGACATCCTGCCGAGCTTCAGCGCCGACAGCTTTGTCGCCGCCGGTGCCGTGCTCGAGGGCGAGGCGCTTAAGTACCCCGGCCTGCTGGCGCTGATCGAGCTGCAGAACGGGCCCGACGTGCCGATCTACGTGGCCGGCACGCGCAACTTTTACGTCATCACGCGCTACAACTGGAGCAGCTACTACGCCATGTCGGTGCTGGACCTTGGCCGCGAGGTCAAGGCCGCCATGGAGCAATAGCCGAATAGCCGGCGATGACGCACCCTGAATTCGTGATTTGCTGGCGCAGCGCATGGGCGGCCCTGAAACTGGATCCGCCGCCGGGGCTGCTGGATGAGTTGCTCGCGCGCTATGCCCAGCCGCAGCGCCGCTACCACACGCTGCAGCACCTGGACGAATGCCTTGCCGGTTTCGAGCGCGAGCAGGCGCACGCAGTGCGGCCCGGCGAAGTCGCCCTCGCGCTCTGGTTCCACGACGCGATCTACGAGGTGCAGGGCCACGACAACGAAGCCCGCAGCGCCGACTGGGCGCGCGATGCGTTGCAGCGGGCAGGTGCATCCGACACCGTCGCGCAGCGGGTGCACGCGCTGGTGATGGCGACCTGCCACGACGCCGAGCCGGTCGACGCCGATGCGCAGTTGCTGGTCGACATCGACCTGTCGATCCTCGGCGCGCCGCCCGAGCGTTTTGCCGAGTACGAACGCCAGATCCGCGCCGAATACGCGCATGTGCCACCTGCGACATTCGAGCCACGCCGGCGCGAGATCCTGGGCCGCTTCCTGGCGCGCGATCCGCTCTACCTGACGCCCGGCCTGCGCGCGCAGTGCGAAGCCCGGGCCCGCATCAACCTGCGCGCCGCGATCGGCTGATTCATGCCGGCCTTGGCCTTTGCCGGCCGGAGCATCCACCGCGCCGCCGCATGCTGCAGGAAACGCGGCGGGCGCAAAAAAAGGCTGCCGCACTCGCGTGCGGCAGCCTCCGTGGGCAGGCAAAGGGTTGGCAGGCCTCAGCGCACCTTGCCTTCCTTCCAGGCGGTCAGCAGCTTGTTGTAGTCGATGGTTTCACCCTTCGGCTTTTCGTTGGCCAGCTTCTTCCAAGGCGCCTGCTGGTCGCTCAGCCACTTGTTGGGATCGCCCTTGGCGTTGAGCTTGGGCGGGCACTTGGCCATGCCGGCGCGCTGCAGCCGGCCCATGACGTTGTCCATCTCTTCGGCCAGGTTGTCCATGGCTTTCTGCGGCGTCTTCTCGCCGGTCACGGCTTCGGCCACGTTCTTCCACCAGAGCTGCGCGAGCTTGGGGTAGTCGGGCACGTTGGTGCCGGTCGGCGTCCAGGCCACGCGCGCCGGGCTGCGATAGAACTCGATCAGGCCGCCGTACCTGTCGATGTTCTTGGTGAAGTAGTCGGCACGGATGTCGCTGTCGCGGATGAAGGTCAGGCCGACGATCGACTTCTTCAGCGACGTCGTCTTGGCCGTCACGAACTGCGCGTACAGCCACGCCGCCGCGGTGCGGTTCGCGTCGTTGGACTTCAGGAACGTCCACGAGCCCACGTCCTGGTAGCCGTTCTGCATGCCCTGCTTCCAGTACGGGCCGTTCGGGCCGGGGGCCATGCGCCACTTCGGCGTGCCGTCGGCATTCACGACCGGCAGGCCCGGCTTGATCATGTCGGCGGTGAAGGCGGTGTACCAGAAGATCTGCTGCGCGATCTGGCCCTGCGCCGGCACCGGGCCGGATTCGCCGAAGGTCATGCCCGTGGCTTCCTTGGGCGCGTACTTCTTCATCCAGTCGATGTACTTGGTGAGCGCATAGACCGCGGCCGGCGAGTTGGTGGCGCCGCCGCGCGAGACCGAGGCGCCCACCGGCGTGCACTTGTCGTCGCCCACGCGGATGCCCCATTCGTCCACCGGCATGCCGTTCGGAATTCCGATGTCCGCAGTGCCTGCCATCGAGAGCCAGGCATCGGTGAAGCGCCAGCCGAGCGACGGGTCCTTCTTGCCGTAGTCCATGTGGCCATAGATCGGCTTGCCGTCGATGGTCTTCACGTCGTTGGTGAAGAACTCGGCGATGTCCTCATAAGCGCTCCAGTTCAGCGGCACGCCCAGGTCGTAGCCGAACTTGGCCTTGAACTTGTCCTTCAGGTCCTGGCGCGCGAACAGGTCGGCGCGGAACCAGTACAGGTTGGCGAACTGCTGGTCGGGC
>JBDUCH010000150.1:0-9508 GCA_040003555.1 Variovorax sp.
GCCACGCCCAGCGCCGGGTCGCCGTACTGGTAGACGTAGGTGAAGGCCAGGTCGTAGTCCCACTCGTTGAGCTTCTGGTTCCAGCCGGCCACGTCGGTCGCGACCATTTCGATCTTGATGCCGGCCTGCAGCAGGTTCTGGCGCAGGATTTCGGCCGAGCGCGTCCAGGTTTCTCCGTAGGGCAGCGGCAGCATGCGCAGGGTCTCGCCTTTGTAGCCGGCTTCGGCCAGCAGCTTCTTGGCGGTCTCGACGTTGCGCGGGTACTTGGCGACGTCGGTGCTGTGGAACTTGATGTTGCTGTTGAACGGGCCGGTCGCGGGCTTGGCGAAGCCTTGCCACGCCACCTTGCAGATGGCTTCGCGGTCGATCGCGAACATCACCGCCTGGCGGAACTTGACGTTGTCCATCGGCGCCTTGCGGTTGTTCAGCCACACCCAGGCGTGCGGCGCGAAGAACTCCCAGCCCTTGGTGGTGACGGCGGCACCCGGCAGCTTGGCCAGGCGCTGCACGTCGAAGTACTCGACGGCGCCGCCCGGCACCACATCGACCTTGCCCGATTCGAACGCTGCGGCGCGCGATGCGGCGTCGGGAATGACGTGGAAGTACACGCTCTCGACCAGCGGCACGTCTTTGACGTGGTACTTCTCGTTGGCCACGAGCTGGATGTACGAGCCCTTGACCCACTCCTTGAACTTGAAGGGCCCGGTGCCGATCGGCGTGGCGTTGGCCGGGTTGGTGGCGAAGTCGGTGCCTTCGTAGATGTGCTTGGGAATCATCGGCATGCTGCCGACCTCGAAGATGCCGAGGAATGGGCCGAACGGGTACTTGAGCTTGAACTCGACCGTGAGCGGGTCGAGCGCCTTGATGCTTTCCACCGCGGCCAGGTTGGCCCGCAGGCGTGCGTGCGTCTTGCGCAGGAACACGTCGGCCGAGAACACCACATCGGCCGAGGTAAAGGGCTTGCCGTCGTGCCACAGCACGCCCGGCTTGAGCTTGAAGGTAAAGAGCGTGCCCTCCTTGTTCGACGTCCACGAGGTCGCGAGGCCGGGCAGCGGGTTGACCTTTTCGTCGTAGCGCAGCAGGCCTTCGTAGATGTTGCCCGCGACCAGTTGGGTCGGCGCGTTCTGCGTGATGCCTACCATCAGGCTGGGCGGTTCAGGCTGCACGACGGCGTTGATCACGCCGCCCTTCTTGCCGGCGGCCAACAGATGCAGCGGCACGCCCGCGAGCGTCAGACCGGTGGCGGCGGCACCCAGCTGGATGAGGTTGCGACGTTTCATGGGGACAGAACTCCTTGTGGCTCGAGGGAAGGGGGGAAGGACGGGAGCAGATGACGGAAAGAATTTCTATGCAGGGCGCATCACTGGCGGAACGAGGTCGCTGCCGCTGGCTCGATGCGCTGCAGCAGCGCACGCCACTCGCGCGCGTTCGGGTCGGGCGTGCCGGGCAGGCGGGTGCTGTCGCCGCTTTCGTACTGGCGCGCGGTTTTCTCGCAGACCTCCGGCGGCACCGGGTAGACCGGCGTGCCGCTCGCCTGGATCGCCAACTGCACGCGGCAGGCGCGTTCGAGGTTGAGCATGAGGATGAAAGCCTCGGACACGTTGCGCCCGAGTGTCACGAGGCCGTGGTTGCGCAGGATCAGGGCCTGGGCGGTCGGGCCGAGGTCGGCCACCAGGCGTTCGCGCTCGTCGTCGTCGAGCGCGATGCCCTCGAAGTCGTGATACACGACCCGGTTGTAGAACTGCAGGGCCCACTGGTTGCAGGGCTGGAGCCCGCCGGTCAGCGACGACACCGCCACGCCGGCCACGGTGTGGGTGTGCAGCACGCAGGCCGCATCGTGGCGCGCCGCGTGCACCGCGCTGTGGATGGTGAAGCCGGCCGGGTTCACGTCATAGGGCGAGTCGTCCAGGATGCGGCCTTCTAGATCGATCTTGACCAGCGACGAAGCGGTGATGTCGCGAAACAGCATGCCGAACGGGTTGATCAGGAACTGGCCGTCCTGGCCCGGCACCCGCGCCGAGATGTGGGTGTAGATGCTGTCGTCCATGCCGTGGTAGGCCACCAGCCGGTAGGCGGCGGCCAGGTCTTCGCGCACTTGGCGCTCGGCATCGGACATGGGGGGGGCCAAGGGGCCCACGGCGTGCAACGGCGGCATGGCTCTGCTTCTCCGAATCGGCCGTCCGCTTGCAAGTGCAAACTGTCGACAGTCAACTTTGGACAGCAGCTTGCAAGATGCGGGCCCGCTTGCGCCCAGGGGTTTTCCCTGTATTCCGTGCGTGGATGCACCGATCGGGGGAGCGAGCGGGCTAGAAGTGCGAACTCTCGAAGAAGAACTCGGTTTCGGGCAGTTCCTCGCCGGAGAGCACGGACGCGGCATGGCGCGCCGCGTCAGCGGCCGCCATGGCGTCTTCGGAGCACTTGAGCAGGGCCTTGGCCCGCTCGGCGTGGTTCAGATCCGGGAAGTCGTGCATGAGCTTCCCGGCCACCTGCAGCGCCACGCTGGCGGCGCTCAGGCACATGTGAAGGCCCACGCGCATTCGGTTGCCATCCTCGTTGTCTTCGACGATGCGCAGTTCTGCTTCTTGCAGCGACGGCGGCAGCGAGGCGAAGTCGGTTGGCGCGAGTGTGGGCACGGCCTGCACTCCGAGATACCTGGCCGTGATGATTTCTTCGACCGAGACTCTCGCCTGCTCGATCGTTCTGAGATCGTTTGTTTGCATGAGCACCGCCCCCGCGTTGTGGCTGACAGCTCCCTGACCGCAGCAACAGTCTTGCACAGCGCGGCCGACAATGGTGCGTTGCAGCGCAACCGGAGGCACTTCAGCGTCAAAACGTCACGCAAATGGCAACACATCGACCCGCGCCGGTGCGCAAAAGATGCGTACATCCCGCAGTTCGAGGCCTTTAGAGTACAAACCACGTGATGGCGACGAAGTGGCTGGCGGTGCCGCCGAGCACGAACAGGTGCCACAGCCCGTGCGCGTGCTGCCAACCGCGCCGGTTGCGATAGAACACCGTGCCCGCGGTGTAGAGCACCGCGCCGGCCAGCAGCCAGCCCAGCCCGCCGCCGTCGAGCCGTGCGGCCAGCGGCGCTGCCGCGGCCACGCCGAGCCAGCCCATGCCGATGTAGAGCGGCAGCGAAGGCGCGGCACCGACGCCGGGCCGCAACTCCCGGTAAATGCCGAAAACCGCCACGCTCCAGATCGCGGACAGCAGCGCCCAGCCCCACGGGCCCTGCAGCGTCACCAGGCCGAAGGGGGTGTAGGTGCCGGCGATCAGCAGGTAGATCGCGCAATGGTCGGCGCGCTGCCAGAACAGCCGGGCCCGGCCGCGCGTGCTGTGGAACAGCGTCGACGCGGCGTACAGCACCACCATCGACAGCGCGAACACCAGCGCCGCCGCGATCCGGGCCGCATCGCCGTGCGGCAGTGTCTTGCCGAGCAGCAGACCTGCGCCAAGCAAGGCGAGCAACAGGCCGAGCAGGTGGGTGTAGCCGTTGAAACGTTCGCCGTGGTACATCGCGCCGATTCTGGCGGCGGCATGTGACGCGCCTGCGAAGGCCTCATTCCCTCAGTCGCTCGCTCCGTCGCGCTTTCTGCGCCGCCAGAAGCGCGGGCCGGAAGCGATTTCGCCCAGCGCCTTGCGGCAAGCCCGCGCCCCGGCCGGACGCCGGGCGCTGAACCAGCCGACGGCGAACCAGGCACCGGGGTCGTGTTCCACCGCCTGGCGGTACAGCGCGCAGGCGACGGCTTCGTCGTTGAACTCGCCCAGCGCGTCTTGCGCGGGGCCAAGCCGTGCGAGGTAGCGCTTCGCCCCGGCTTCGGCAAACAGCGGCGCGACGAATTCGCCCAGGTAGCGCAGCCGCTTGAGCCGCTTGCGTGCCCGGTGCTGGCTTTCGGCGGCCAGGGTTTCGAAGCGCTTGCCGTCGCGCACCGTTTTCTCGTGCAGCTGCTGCAGGTGCTTGCGCAGCAGACGCAGCGTGGCTTTGGAGTTGAGCGAGGGCTCGCTCACATCCTGAGCTTCACCGGCCGTGAAGCCGATCAGTGCCACCAGAACGGCCTGGAAGGCCGGCGCACGCACGGCGGCGCCGGCCGGGGGTGCAGGTGCGTTTTCGGCCGGCAGCGAAATGGCCGGCGCACCGGCCTCGCGCAGCTGCGGCGCCATGCGTTGCACCACCTGCACACGGTCGCGCAGCGCGCCGAGCGCTCGAAAGGCATCGACCAGCGGGGGTTCCCAGGCCGTATCGAAAGCGGACGGAGCGAGTTCGTTCAGCTCGCGCAGCGCGGTGCGCAGGCGCCGGATACCGATGCGCAGCTGGTGGACTTGCTCCTCGTCCTCGCTGCCCGCCGCGATCTCGCTGGCGTTGGGCAGCATCTGCGCCAGGCAGCTCGCGACCACGGCGCGCTGCACGGCCGGGCCGTCCGACGGCACATCTTGCGGAAAACGCGGCGGCAGCGCCTTGACGGCCGGCACCGCGTCGAGGCCCGCCAGCAGACGCTCGCCACGCTCGGCCTTGGAGACGGTGCTGAACCACAACCCGTGCTGCTGAGACCAGCGCTGCGCGAGGGCGACCAGGCCGGCCACCGGGCCGCGCTTGAGTTCGAGTTCCAGCTCGCACACCGGCGCCTCGCGCGCCTCGGGCGTGCCCGCATGCGCGACGACCTTGCCCAGGTCGAGCGCGAGTTCCACGGTGCTGCCGCCGGCACGCACGTCGCGCGTCAGCCGCCAGATGTCGGTGGCATAGGTTTCGGCCAGCGGCGCGCCGGCCCCGGTCAGTGCCTGGGCCAGCCGCTCGCCCACCGGCGTGCCGTGATGGCGCTGTGCATCGGGCGCCGGCACCACCCCGGCGCGCGCGACGCCAAGATCCACGTTGTGCTCCTCGCGATGCAGGGGCCCGTCACCCGCGGCCTTGACGGTCTGCACCCAGCGCCGGCCTTCCTTGCGCAACCGCAGCACGATGCCGCTGGAAGCCAGCGCACGGTCGGCGGTGTCGAAATAGCGCGCCTGCAGCCGCGTGCGAACCACCGCGCCGCGGCGCACGGCGGCTTCGACGGCCTGGAGGCGGGCGGGCGGAATGCAGAACTTGAACTCGATTTCCATGAGAGCGAGGGTAGCGATGGGAGATCATTGTTCTGCTGGCAGGTCGCTGTGTCCCATGCCGACCCCTTTCGCATCGGGGTGGGCGCCCCCATATTTCGACGATTCACAGAAGGAGTGCCCCGTGTCCACGATTGCTGCCAGCCCGATTCTCCAGATCAAAGCCCTCGGTTTCCCCTGGGAGACGATCGACCCTTTCCTGTTCTGCGCGTACCACGACGATGCCTATCCGCACGGCAACGGCGAGATGGCGGTCGACGAGGCGATGCTGGCCGGCCGCCAGCTCGGCTCGGACTTCAGCCGCAAGGACGGCTGGAGCATGTACCACGGCAACCCGGTGCCGGGCTTTCCGGGGCATCCGCACCGCGGCTTCGAAACCGTGACGGTGGTGCGCAAGGGCCTGATCGACCATTCCGACTCGCTCGGCGCCGCGGCGCGCTTCGGCGGCGGCGACGTGCAGTGGCTCACGGCCGGCAAGGGCATCGTGCATTCCGAGATGTTCCCGCTGCTCGATGCTGCGGCGCCGAACCCGCTCGAACTGTTCCAGATCTGGCTGAACCTGCCGGCGCGCAACAAGATGGTGGCGCCGCACTTCACCATGTTCTGGGCCGAGGACATTCCGCACTTCACCGCCACCGATGCCGAAGGCCGCAGCACCGAAGTGTCGAGCGTGGCCGGCCGCATCAGCCCGGTCGACGGTGCGCCGGGCGAGGGCGGGCCATTGGCACCGCCGCCGGACTCGTGGGCTGCGCAGCCCGATGCCGACCTGGCGATCTGGACGATCCGCATGGCGCCCGGTGCGCGCTGGACGCTGCCGGGCGCCACCGGCGAGGGCACGCGCCGCACGCTATATTTCTTTAAGGGAACGTCGGTCGCCGTGGCCGGGCAGGACGTGACGCAGCACGCGATGATCGAACTGCGCGCCGCGGAAGCGGTCGAGCTGGTCAACGGCAACAGCACCGTCGCCGAGTTCCTGGTGCTGCAAGGTCGGCCGATTGCCGAGCCGGTGGTGCAGTACGGGCCGTTCGTGATGAACACGCAGGCCGAGATCGCGCAGACCATGCAGGACTACCGCCGAACCCAGTTCGGCGGCTGGCCCTGGGATCACGCCGCACCGGTGCACGGGCGCGACCCGGCCCGCTTCGCGCGGCATCCGGGTGGGCGCGAGGAGCGGCCGCCGGCACTTCCTGTCAAATAGGCGGGATGGAACACCCGCAAGACGTCGAACACCGCCTGAACGAGCTGGAGATCAAGGCGAGCTACACCGAAGACCTGCTCGACCAGCTCAACCTGGTGATCTACCGGCAGCAGCAGCAGATCGACAGCCTGGTTCAGCAGGTGGTGCAGCTGCGCCAACAGAGCACCGACGCGGGCAGCGGAGGCCCGCGCAACCTGCGCGACGAACTGCCGCCGCACTACTGATCGGTTGGCGAATGGCCCGCACGCGCTGTAACGCGTTGTGCCCGGCGGGTGTCGCGTCCTACAGCCGTTCGCGGCCTCGATGTTTTGCAGGGAGGTTTGCGCATCGCTAGCCTTCCTGCATGACCCTGTCCAATTCCCTTCGCAGCAAACTCACGCTCGGCATGCTGGTCGCCGCCGCAGTGGCGCTCCCGGCCTGTACGGATCGTGCCGGCAACGAACCTTCGCGCGAGCAGGTCAACGCGGCCGTCGACAAGACCGAAGCGGCCACCATTGCCGCCGCCAAGAAGGCGGCCGAGCTGGCAGAGAAGGCGCGCGACAAGACCGTCGCTTTCGCGAAGTCGCCGCAGGTAAAGCAGGACGCCCAAAACGCCAAGCAGGCGCTGGAACACGCCCTCGACAAGAATCGGCGCGACAACGAACCGCCGCCGAACGAGCCGCCGCCGAAACCGTAAGCGCCGAAGTCAGGCCGCGGGCGCCGTGACCTGCGCCACTACGGCGCCGGGCGCGGTCAGCGTGAGCAGGATGTCGGCGTACCAGGCACAGTTGAGGCCGAGCGACTCGTCGAGCACGAGGTCGCGCGTGCGCATGTCCATGCGCGACGAATGCACGCCCAGCAGCTTCCATGGCAGCGGGCCGCCCCCGGCCGGGACGCGCATCACGACCGGCGCACCGCTGGTGCCCCGGTGCGTACGCGCATCCGTCAGAAAGAAGCCCTGGCCCTGGAACCGCACACCGAACGACGAGGCGACGACGGCCTGCCGCACCACCGGCAGGTGATGCACGACGTCGTGAAATCCGAGCGGGAAGCCGACCACCAGCAGCACGCTGCCGACCTCCACCTCGTCCAGCGAGCGCTGCAGGTGCGCGGGCGTGAAGCAGAACATCGCGGTCGACGCCGGAATCGCGGCACGCGGAATTTCGATCACCGCGACATCGATCTCGCCGCCCATGTCGCTGCCCTGGCGCCAGGCGCTCTTGCCGTCCACATACAGCCAGACCGAGACCGAGAACGAGCGCGTCAGATCAACCGCGTCGGTGTGCAGCTCGATCTCGATGCGGTTGGGAAAGTGCTTGGTCGGCGCGTCCACCACCACGTGCCGGCTGGTCACGAAGAACAGCCGCTCGTCGCGCTCGAAGAAAAAGCCGCTGGCGCCGGTGAGGAGCCGGTCGCCGTCGAAGGTCGAAACGCGGGCGGTGGTGAGAAGCAGCGATTCGGCCATGGTGGTCTTTCAAAGGGGCCGCCGCTGCAGGATCGCGCGCCGGTCACCCATCTATTGAACACCACAAGCTTGCTGGCTGTGCTTAATGCCGCTGCCGTGCCGCCTTGCGCTGCCGCTTTTGCCAGCGGGACAGCACGGCGCTGACGAGCGTCACAGCGGCGAACACGGCGACCTGTTGGGTCAACGTCCTGGTGGCAACTTGCAGCCGCTGCGCGACTTCGCGCTGTACGGCGGCGGTGCGTGCCAGGGCCGCGCCATCGGGTTGCGCCGATGCCGCCACCGCTGCAGGCGGCGCGTCGGTGCCGGCCGCCGCCACTGCGGCGGTGGCCTCGGTGGACGCGAGCGCCTTGGTACCCGCCACCGAGCCGTGCTCGTTGGCATAGACCTTGGTGAATTCCGCGCCCAGCAGGAAGATCTGCGCCGCGTAGTACACCCAGGCCAGCACCACCACCAGCGAGCCTGCCGCCGCGAGCGATTCGGTGATGCCGCTCTTGCCGAGGTAGAGGCCGATCAACGCCTTGCCGATCTCGAACAGCACCGCAGTGACCATCGCGCCGATCCACACGTCGTGCCAGGCGATGGGCGCGGTCGGCATCAATTTGAAGATCATCGCGAAAAGCAGCGTGCCGACGGACAGCGAGATCGCCACGTTGAGCAGCTGCAGCAGCAGCTCCGAGCCGGGCATCAGCCCGCCAGCCCAGCTGCCGAACGCGGCCAGCACTGCGCTGACGGTCAGCGACACCATCAGCAGGAAGGCCAGGCCCAGGATGAGCCCGAACGACAGCACCCGCGCGCGCAGCAACGCCCAGACACCGGTCGGCTTGTCTTTTTCGGGCACGTGCCAGATACGGTCCAGCGCGCTCTGCAGCTCTGCGAACACCGTGGTGGCGCCGACGATCAGGATGCCAACGCCGAGCAGCCCGGCGGCCAGGCCCTTGGCCGGCTCGCTCGCGCTGCGCACGAGGCCCTGGACCGCGATTGCGCCTTCGCGCCCGATCAGCCCGGTAAGCTGGCCGACGATCTCGCCCTGCACGGCCTCCCGGCCGAACAGTGCACCGGCGACGGCGGTCACGATCACCAGCAGGGGCGCCAGCGAGAACATCGTGTAGTAGGAAATTGCCGCGCCCATGCTCGGCGCGAAATCATCCACCCACGCGCTGACCGCCTTGCGGGACAGGTCGAAGAGATGTTTGGGATTCATGGTGTGTGACAGCGAGGCTTCAGATGAAGGCACTGTCACGCGCGGCCCGCCGGGCTTCCATGCGCCAAATTGGAAATTCCAAGTAGGCCGACAGCCTTGAAATTTCGGCGAGAACGGCCGGTGCCCCTGGCAGGCCGCGCGGGCGACAGGCGAGGGGAGAGGCCTCGGCTAGAGTCCGGGACGCATTCCCTCATCAAAACCAACGGAGCCAGATTCACCATGATCCACGTCGTCGCCGTCATCACCGCCAAGGCCGGCCAACGTGCCGCCATGCTCGAACTCTTTGCCGCGAACCGCGCCGCCGTGCTGGCCGAAGCAGGCTGCATCGAATACGTCGCAACCGTCGACGCGGCCGGCATGCCGCCTTCCAAGGGCAGCTTCGGTGCGGACACCTTCGTGGTGGTCGAGAAGTGGGAGAGCCTGGCCGCGCTGCAAGCGCACGCGGTCGCGCCGCACATGGCTGCCTACGGCGCGAAGACCAAGGAGATGACCGAGAGCCGCCTGATCCACGTGCTGGAACCGGTCTGACCGCGTCATTCGGGAAACACCGCGGAACGGGCTTCGCCCG
>JBDUCH010000008.1:0-30200 GCA_040003555.1 Variovorax sp.
CGTCGCCGGGGCGCTCGGTCTTCGCGGTGCGCACCAGCGCGAACATGTGGGTGCATTCGAGCGCATAGGACGACCAGATCTTCCGTCCGTTGATAACCAGCGTGTCGCCCTCGATGCGGCCGTGCGTGGCGAGCGAGGCGAGGTCTGAGCCGGCGTTCGGTTCGGAGTAGCCCTGCGCCCAGCGGTCCTCGCCGCTCAGGATGCGCGGCAGGTAGTGCGCGCACTGCTCCGGTGTGCCGAAGCGGATCAGCAGCGGGCCGAGCATCACGAGGCCGTTGCTGATGTAGCGGGCGATGCCGTAGCGCGCCATCTCCTCCTGGAAAGCGATCAGCTTGTCGGGCGACAGGCCCATGCCGCCATGTTCCCTGGGCCAGGACGGCGCACCCCAGCCCTGCCGCAGCAGCACCGCGTTCCAGCCCTCGACCTGCTTCCAGTTGGCGTCGCGCGGTAGGTGCCGCAGGTGCGGCGGATAGTGATCGGCGAGAAAACGGCGGACCGCGCGGCGCAGTTCGTCTTCGCTCAGGCTGTCCCAGTCGGTGCCGGGCGGATGCGACCCGGTCGCCGCGGCCGGCACGGGCGCACGCGCTTTCGATGTCGCAGGTGTCCGCTCGACCAATTCGAAGAAGCGCCTGCGATGTGCCTGCGCATTTCCGAGAGCCGCGTTCAAAACCAGCGCGCGCTTGAAGTAGAGCCCGATGTCGCACTCGTCCGTGTAGCCCATCGCGCCATGCATCTGGATGCACAGGCGCGTGACCTGCAAGGCCGCATCCGCGCAGCGCGATTTCAGCCGACTGGCGCGGCGTGCGCACTCGCGGCCATGGAGGGCCGCGAACTCGCCCTGCAGCACGTCTTCGAGCGCCGCCGCAGCCAGCTCGATCTGCAACCCGGCGTCAACCATGCGGTGCTGCAGCGCCTGGAAGCTGCCGATCGCCTTGCCGAACTGCTTGCGCAGCCGCATGTAGTCGAGCGTAATCTCGTGCGCCTTGCGCGCCAGGCCCAGCAGCTCGGCGCACTGCGCGACGCGCCCCGCGTCATCGGCATGGGCCAGCAGTGTCAGCGCCTGCGGGCCGCGCAGCAGGAGGTGCGCGTCCGGCACGCTTACACCATCGAAGGCAACCGAGGCCCACAGGCCGCCATCGACCCGGCGGTCTTCGACGAGCGACACGCCGGCACTGTCTGCAGGCACCCACAGCAGCACTGCTTCGCCGCCATCGCCCGCCAGCACCAACCAGCCGTCCGCGGCGCCGGAGGGTTCGACGAAGCGCTTCACGCCTTCGAGGCGCCAGCCCGCGCCGTCGCGGCGCACGCCGGCCTGCCCAACCTGCGCGTCGAGTTGCCCCGCCGACTCCTGCCAAGCGACGCCGATCAGCAGATCGCCTTGCGCGAAGCTCCCGATCAACCGGCTGCGCAGCGGCGATGTCGGCAGGCCGCCGAGCACGATCGCGCTGCGCACGCCGGCGGCCGCGAAGGGCTCGGGCACGAGGTGTTCGCCCACCACCTGCGCCAGGGCCGCAGCCGAGGGCAGGCCCAGGCCGAGTCCGCCGTCTTCTTCGGGGAACAGCAGCGACAGCCAGCCGGCTTCTGCAAACTGGCGCCACATCGAACGCTCAAGGGGAATGCCGTTGTCGCGCAGGCGGCGCACCCGGGCCCGATGGTCGGTGGCGGCGAGCAGTTGCCTGGCACTGGACGTGAAGGCCTCGGAGAGTGTGTGATCGTGCAGTGGCATCGGAAATCAATCGACCTTGATGCCGGTTTCGGCAATGAATTTCTTCCAGCGCGCCAGGTCCGAACGGACCAGCGCTTCGGCGTAGCCGACGCTCATGTCATTCGCCGCCTCGACACCGATGTCCTTGAGGCGTGCGCGCGCGGCCGGCGTCTGCATCGCCTTCGTCAGCTCGCGGTTCAGGCGTTCGACCACAGGCGCGGGCGTGCCCGCCGGCGCGGCCAGGCTGTACCAGGTGGTGATCACGAAGCCTTTCAGGCCCTGCTCTTCCAGCGTCGGCACGTCAGGCAACAGCGCCATGCGGCGCGGGCCGGTGACCGCCAGTGCGCGCAGCTTGCCGGCGGTGATCTGCGGCAGTACCGCGGTGTCGGTGAACACCAGGCCGATCTGGTTGCCCAGCAGGTCGACCAGCGCCGGGCCGCTGCCCTTGTAGGGCACGTGCACGAGGTCGACCTGGCCGGCCTGCTTGAGCATCTCGCCGCTCAGATGCGTTGACGAGCCGTTGCCGGCGGAGCCGTAGCTGAGTTTGCCGGGGCTGGCCTTGGCATAGGCCAGCAGATCGGCGAGCGACCTGAACGGGCTCTGCGCATTGACGACCAGGATGTTGGCGTTGGTGTAGACAACCGCGATCGGCGCGAAGTCCTTCACGGGATCGAAGCCGAGCTTGGGGTACAGGTTCGGGTTGACCGTCATCGTGGTGTTCACGGCCATCAGCAGTGTGTAGCCGTCAGGCGCCGCTTTCGCGACCGCCGTCGCCCCCAGGCCGCCATTCGCGCCAGGCTTGTAGTCGACGACGACCTGCTGGCCGAGCGCCGGCGTCAGTGCCTCGCTGACGAGGTTGCCGAAGTTGGTCCCCATGCCGCCCGGGGCGTAAGGCACCACCAGCATCACCGGCTTGACAGGGTACTGGGCGTGGGCCGCCAGCGGAATGCTCATGGCGAACACGGTGGCAACGGCGGCCACGAGCCATGCTTTTCTCATGCCTTCTCCAATTTGGTTCAACCATTTAGAGTAAACACTGGCAGCAGCGATGTCAATCGGGCGCAGCGCGGTGTCGCGGCGCCCCGAGTCTGTTGGCGCCGGCCGAAAATTGACCCACCGGAGGTGCGTCCAACGGGGATGCGGCGGATTTCTTGGACTACTTGAAAGTAGTTCATGATTCCAACGAAGATCGAATCCGAGCAGTCGAGCTCTTCATCAAACTCGGCCAGCGAGTCGCCGAGACCATTCACCAGCTGGGTTACCCGACAGAGAACGATCTGGCGCAGCGTCTGGGTTCTGTCGCAGTACCGCCGCAGAGCCCGGCGAACCCAAGCTGCGGCCCGATTCAGAAAGCCAGCGAATAGAACTTCGATGCTCACGACCTTCTCCGAGATCGCGACGTCCTGTCTGCTGAGCGAAGCCTGCAGCCTGCGGTAGCCATAGCAGCGGTGGTTCGACTCGAAGATCTCGGTGATGAACTGCCGCACCTGGAGGTACTTGTCGCCCACCGCTGCTCGGGCGCGATGGTAGAAGTACGAACTACGCGCAAGATCCAACTGGGCAAGGAGCTCTGGCAGGCCATGGTGCCCCCTGAGGGCGTCAATCAGCAGTGTCTTCTCCCGGTTGGACAGGAGCTGCAGGTCGACGCCCAGGCCTTTTTTTTAACAGTTCGTTGGCCTTGTTCAATAGGTCTTGCTCGAGGCGAAGTTGCCTGACTTCGCGGCGCAGCGACTCAACCTGGCGCTCGAGCTCGTCGCGCTCTTGCGACGACGGAGATGGATGGGTGCGTTTCATGGATGCGGGTGCCTCACGTCCCAGAAGTTGGTTCTTCCAGTTGTACAGCGTTGGTCGGCACACGCCGAACTTATCGGCTACAGCCTGCGCACTTTCCTCGCGCGTGCAAAGCTCCATGACTCCCTCCTGCATCAGCATCCCGAAATACCTTCGTCGGCCCACACTGCCGACGACGGCCCTTCTGGCCTCAGGATGGGCCTCGCGAACCCAAGCAGTCAGCGTTCCCCGGCCTGGGTAGCCCAATGCCCTCATGGTGGCAGCGATACAGCGGTCGTGAGCGAGGTAGTGCTCGACAGCCGCCGTCTTCTGCGCCTGCGAATACTTCGGTTCCCGGCCCGCGTAGCGCAAGGGCAGGTCGATGCGCTGCTGATACTCGCGGTACCAACCCTTCAACGCATTCTTTGTGGGGTAACCCAACTGCCTGATGGTGGGCCTGACCCGTTTGCCGAGCTTGATGTAGAGCTCGACGGCTCGAATTCTGTCTGGATAGGAATACATGAACTACCTCTTGGTAGTCCAATTTTTCGTCCGCACCCCCGATCAGGATTGCATGGAACTCAACAAGCTTGGCGTGCATAGGTTCTAAGCGCCCGCCGAGCGATCACCAGCTCATGAAACTCTACCTCTGATGCATTCCCCCGGTCGTGTTGGCAGGGCATCTGGTACAAAGGCGTTGCAGCCGCAAACAATATACTGTATTCTATAAAGACGCCACCATTCGCTGTTTTTCTACTCGCGGTTTTGCCCATGACTTCTTGCTTCCTGCCCAAAGCGGCCCAACGACACCTGATCCCGCTGCTGCGGGCCCGAAGCGCGGCCATGCCGGGTGCCGAATTGCTGCGCTGCGGCAGCAGGATGCTGTCGGCAGAAGACCTCCTCGACGAGGGGGCACGCTATGCCGCCGCCTTCAGCGACGCGGGCCTGTGTCCTGGCGACCGAGTAGCAATGCAGGCCACCAACCGGCACGAGTTCCTCGTGGTCCTTACAGCGTGCGCCCTGGCGGGCATCGTGCTGGTGCCAATCAACACGGCCTCCCGGGGAAGCCAGTTGGCCTACTACATCCGCAACTCGCGAGCCCGCGTGCTCCTGTGCGAGCCCGCGCTGCTGGCCAATGTGGAAAGTGCTCACCTCGCCGACCCCGAGGCCATCGACTTGCTTCAGGCCATCTGGTCCTTCGATCTCAGTCCAGCCGTCTCGGCGCTGCCGCAGCTGGCGTGCATGCCGCTGGACAAGGCGTGGACGCCTAGCGAGCCCGTCGACCCTCAGCCGGCATTGCCGAGCCTGGTCATGTACACGTCCGGCACCTCTGGCCCCTCAAAGGGCGTGATCTGCTCACATGCGCAGCTCTACTGGTGGGGCCATCATTCCATCCACAACATCGGCGTAGTGCCGAGCGACGTGCTCTACACCTGCCTGCCGCTCTTTCACATCAACGCGCTTAACACGTTCTTCCAGGCACTGATCAGTGGCGCGCGCGTCGTGGTGGGCCCCAAGTTCTCGGTGTCGCAGCTGTTCAGCGAACTGGCGCGCTCCGGCGCAACGGTGACTTTTCTCCTTGGCGCCATGGTGCCGATGCTGATGTCGCGCAAGCCGGACCCTTCCGAGCGTGCGCACGGCGTGCGCGTGGCGCTCGCGCCCGGTGCATCCGCTCAGCACTACGAGGTCTTTGAAGGCCGCACGAACATACGAATGCTCGACGGCTTCGGCTCGACGGAGTCGAACTTCGCGATCTGCTCGTCGCTCGAAGAGCGCCGCCCCGGCTGGATGGGCAAGGTGACACCGGGCTTCCATGCACGCGTGGTCGACGAGTTCGACAACGAAGTGCCACACGGCACGCCTGGCGAACTGGTGCTACGAAACGACGAACCCTTCGCCTTTGCTTCAGGCTACTTCGAGATGCCGGAGAAGACAGTCGAGGCATGGCGCAACCTGTGGTTCCACACGGGCGATCGCGTGCTCCGCGACGAAGAAGGCTATTTCCGCTTCATTGATCGGATCAAGGACAGCATTCGCCGGCGTGGCGAAAACATCTCCTCCTACGAGGTCGAACAAGTCATCAGCGCGCATCCGAGCGTTGCCGAGGTGGCGGTCTATGCCGTGCCCTCCGATCTGGCCGAGGACGAAGTGATGTGCAGCCTGGTCACCCGCGAGGGCGCCGAGTACGCGCCGCTGGAGCTTGTCCAATGGTGCGAAGCCCGAATGGCCTATTTCGCCGTACCGCGCTTCTGGCGCACCATGGGCCAGCTGCCGAAGACCGAGAACGGAAAGATTCAGAAGTTCAAGCTGCGCGCGGAGGGACGAACACCCGAGAGCTGGGACCTGACGGCCACCGGTTACGTGGTCAAGCGATGAACGCGGCCCTGATCCGCGGGAGTATCGAGCTGCCGTATGTGCGGCGCTCCACCGAGCCCACGGCGCAGTGGCTGGGCCGGGCCCTGCGCGCGCTGATGGACGAGCTGGACTTCGATCCCGCACGCGTGGACGGACTGGGGGTGGCCTCCTTCACCCTGCGGCCCGATCGCGCCGTCGACATGGCCTGGCGGTTGGGCCTTCGCGTGTCGTGGTTCATGGACGATGGCAACGGTGGGGCCTCCGGCCTCAATCTGCTGCAACATGCGGTGGCCGCCATCGAGACTGGCCAGGCCCGCAACATCGTGCTGATGTCCGGCGACGCCTTCCAACCAGCGGATTTCCAGGCCCTGCAAGACAGCTACAACGTCACCACGCGCGACCTGCTGCGGCCCCTGGGCATCGCCAACCCGAACACGTTGTTCGCCCTCGCGACCCAAAAGCACATGCAGCGGCACGGCCTCGATCGCAGCGACTACGGCCAGCTGGTGCTGGCGCAGCGCCGCCATGCGGCCCGGAACCCCGGCGCGGTGTACCGCGCACCGATGACCATGGCCGACTACTTGGACGCTCCGGCCGTTGCCACCCCGCTGGTGGTCTACGACTGCGTGCCGGT
Organism: Variovorax sp.; assembly: GCA_040003555.1. Taxonomy (GTDB): domain Bacteria; phylum Pseudomonadota; class Gammaproteobacteria; order Burkholderiales; family Burkholderiaceae_C; genus Variovorax. The sequence continues at coordinate 6,465 of JBDUCH010000008.1, forward strand.
CGTAGCCGGCGCCAACGCGATCCTGCTGAGCCACGCGAACGAGGTCGAAAGCCGCCGGGGCTGCGTGCGGGTGCGCGCCATCCGCGGCCTGCACAACCACGATCAGCATCATGGCGATGGCCTCCAGACAGGCTTGGCCGAGGTTGCTCCCCGGCTCTTCTCGGACGCTGGCCTTCGTCCAGCCGACCTCGACGTGGTGTCCGTGTACGACGACTACCCGGTGATGGCGCTGGTGCAGCTGCAGGACCTCGGCCTCGTGAGCGACACCTCGATGCAACGATTCACGCGCGAGACCATTCCCGAAGGCCGCATTGCCTTGAACACCTCCGGCGGCCAACTCTCCGCCGGCCAGGCCGGCACGGCAGGCGGAATGCATGGCCTGACCGAAGCCATCCGCCAGCTGGGCGGCCGCTGTGGCGATCGCCAGTTGCCCAAAGCACGCACTGCCGTGGTGTCGGGCTACGGCATGGTCGAGTACCGGTACGGGCTCTGCGCGGCGGCCACATTGCTGGAGGCCGCCGAATGACGCTCGAAATCTTCACCTGCCGCACTTGCGCCGCCTCGTACTTCCCCCGCCGGATGCGCTGTCCGGCATGCGGCGGCTGGGACTTCGATCCGCAGTCGGTACAGACGGCACGGGTGGTGGCTGTGACCACGGCCAACCGCATTCCGCCGGGCTGTGTCTTCGAATTCCTGGTCGAACTGGCGACGGACAGTGACGTACCGGTCATTGCCGCCGCCAGCGCCATGCCGACGATCGGCGCGCGGGTGCCCGTGGCGCGGGACGAGACCGGCGCTGTCTTCATCTCCTCCCTCTCCCTGGACGCAACTTCATGAACTCCCTCATCCCGATTGCCCAGGACGCCCTGAGCGTGCACGTCTCGCTGCCAGCCTCCGGTTCCGGCCCGCTGATGCTCGTGCTGCAGGAGATCTTCGGAATCAACGCCAACATCCGCGCCCTATGCGACGAGTTCGCCAGTGAAGGCTATGTGGCGGTGGCGCCGGACCTCTTCTGGCGGCAAGGCAGAGGCATCGACATTGATCCGGCCGCGCCGGACGCAATGGAACGTGCGATGGCACTGCTGGACCGCTTCAATGACGTGGAGGCCTTACACGACATGGAGGCGACCATTGAATTCGCCTTCGCGCAGTATGGCTGCAGCGGCCCGGTGGCGGCCGTGGGCTACTGCCTGGGCGGCCGGCTGGCCTTGCGAGCATTGCACGACACCGCGGTCTCAGCTTCGGTCTCGTACTACGGAGTGGGGCTGGAGGGACTCGTCGAGCAGCCGCTGCCTGCCGGCAAAGCCGCCCTACTGCATGTGGCGGAGCGGGACGCGTACTGTTCGCCCGCCGCCCAGGCTCGCATCCGCCATGTCGCCAAGGGATCGGTCAAGGCCAACTTCTACCCTGGCTGCGACCATGCCTTCGCCCGTGCAGGCTCGGCCCACTACGACGCCGACGCCGCCCGCCTGGCCTACGACCGCACCTTGAGCTTCCTCGTGCCCCGCGTGGGCCCGATATACGACCTGGAAGCGTTGTGGGAGGCACACCTGGACTACGAATTCACGACACGTGACGTGGACTTGACCATGGGCACCATGGTGCCCCAGCCCTACGTCAACCACATCCCGACCATGACCGGCGGTGTGGGCCACGACAACCTGCGGCGCTTCTACCGGGATTACTTCATCGGCGCCAATCCCGAGGACACGCGGCAGGTTTCCATCTCGCGCACCGTCGGGGCGCGCCAGGTCGTCGACGAGGTGATCTTCAGCTTCACGCATGACCGGCGAGTCGAATGGCTCTTGCCGGGCGTAGCGCCCACGGGTCGCAAGGTGCGCTTTGGACTGATCGGCGTGGTGCGCTTCCGCGGCGACAAGCTGTGCCACGAACACATCTACTGGGACCAGGCCACGGTGCTGGTGCAGGTCGGCCTGATCCCCGCGCCGGGCCTGCCCGTGGTCGGCGCCGAGGGTGCGGACAAGATCACCGACAACGACATTCCCAGCAACCGCCTGATCGCAAGCTGGTAGCCGCCGTGGACGACCACTACTTCTACGAGCCCCGGCAGCGGCACGGGCTGGAGCACAACCCGATCGCATCCATCGTCGGACCCAGGCCCATCGCCTGGATCTCCACCATCGGCGAAGACGGGCGACTCAATCTTGCGCCTTATAGCTTCTACGGCATCTTCAACTACACGCCGCCCCTCGTGGCCTTTGCCAGCGATGGCCTGAAGGACTCCCTACGCAATGCGCTGCACCAGGGCGAGTTCGTCATCAACACCGTGACGGAGGAACTGGCGGAGGCGATGAATGCAAGCAGTACTTCCACCAAGGAGGACGAGTTCGCGCTGGCTGGGGTCACCAGCACCCCGTCTCGCCTGCTCAGGACGCCGCGCGTCGCACGGTCACCGGTCGCGTTGGAATGCCGCGTCGTCGAAGCCAGACCACTGTGCGACTTGAGCGGCGCCGCGGTCAAAAGCTGGCTCCTCATCGGCGAAGTGGTGGGTGTGAGCCTTGATGCGCAACTCGTCCGGACCGGACGCTTCGACTGGGAGGACACACGCCGCGTGTTGCGCGCCGGCGGTCCATCGGATTACCACTGGGTCGGAAAAGAAAACCTGCTGCGGATGAAGCGGCCGGCCTGAACGGGCGGGGACGGTCGGGCACGGCAACACTGATGGCCGAAGGGCCGGTGAACAGCCAACGCCCAACCAAATCGGCAACCCCATACCCGGCTAATATACAGTATACTGTATAGTGCATATCAATAACCCGGAACCATGCGTACACGAAAGGGATTTCCATGAAGACCGAGACCCAGGACTATGAGCAGTTCCGCGAGAACGTCGTTGGTCGTGCCAACGTCGAGACGACGCCCGAGCTGGTGGCCTACTACCGCGATCTCGAGCGCTTTGAAGCTGGGGCTCTGTGGACTGTCGCCAACAAAATCGAGCCGTGGGAACCCGCCTCGAGTTCGGTGCCAACGCTCTGGCGATACCGCGACCTGCGCGAGCATGTGCTGCGTTCGGTCGATCTGGTCACGCCTGAGAAGGCCGGACGGCGCGTCATCTACCTCAACAATCCAGGTCGCCGGGACGTTTCGGCGGCCGTCGGGTGGCTGTACTCGGGTCTGCAAGTGATGAACCCGGGCGAATGCGCCTCGACGCATCGGCATTCGGCTTCAGCTTTGCGCTTCATCATGGAAGGCCGCGGTGCCTACACGATCGTCGACGGCCACAAGATGACGCTGGGGGCCAACGACTTCGTGCTCACACCCAACGGCACTTGGCACGAGCACGGCGTGGACGCGGCCGGCACACCATGCATCTGGCAGGACGGGTTGGACATTCCCTTCGTCAACGCGATGGAGGCGAACTTCTATGAAGTCCATCCCGACCTCCACCAGGCGGTGGGTTGTCCGGTGGACGACGCCACGGCCACCTGGTCGGGCACGGCGTTGCTGCCGCACGACCACGGTTGGAACAAGCCCTATTCGCCGCTCTTCAAGTACGAGTGGGGACCGACCTACGAGGCACTTCAGAGATTGGCCGCCGCGCGCGAAGGCAGTCCGTTCGACGGCCTGCTGATGCACTACGTGAACCCGCTCACCGGCGGGCCGGTCATGCCCACCATCGGCGCCAGCATGCAACTGCTGCGGGCCGGCTTCCACTCGCATGCCCACCGGCACACAGGCAGCACGATCTACCAGGTGGCCAAAGGCCGCGGCCATTCCGTCATCGGCGGGCGGCGCTTCGATTGGCAGGAGCGCGACATCTTCTGCGTGCCCTCCTGGACCTGGCACGAGCACGCCAACGCCTCGCTCACGGAGGACGCCTGCCTCTTCAGCTTCCACGATCTGCCCGTCATGCAGGCACTGCGTCTTTATCGCGAAGAGGCGCTTCAGGACCACGGCGGCCATCAGCCGGTCGCTGCTTCCCGCTAACCACCACGAAAGAAGTCCCATGCGTCTAGTCACCTACCGCGCTCATATCGAAGCGCCTGCACGCCTTGGCGTTCTCCACAGCGACGAGGTCGTCGATGTCCAACGCTTCGCACGCAGTCAGGGCGTCGACCTCCCCGCCTCCATGCTGGAACTCATCGACCTCGGCCCGGGCGGCCGGAACGCGCTCAAACGCCTGCTGGACGACGTGGGTCAGGCGCTGCCGCCGGGCTGCTCGGTGCCGACCTGCAATGTGCAGTTGCTTGCGCCCATTCCGCGGCCGCGCAAGAACATTTTCGGCATCGGGCTGAACTATGTGGAGCATGTCGCCGAATCGAGCCGCACGCTGGACACGGCCAAGGACCTGCCCAAGCAGCCCGTGATCTTCTCCAAACCCCCCACCACGGTCATCGGCCCGGGCGAACCGATTCGCCACGACGCCGAAATTACAAAGCAGATGGATTGGGAGGTCGAATTGGCCGTCGTCATCGGCAACAGAGCCAGTCGTGTGCCCGAGGACAGGGCGTTGGACCATGTCTTCGGCTACAGCGTGATGATCGACATCAGCGCCCGCGACTGCCGGCGCGCGGGCCAATGGATTTATTCCAAGGGGCAGGACAGCTACGGCCCCTTCGGTCCTTGCATCGTGACCGCCGACGAAATTCCCGATCCGCAGCGCCTGGATCTCTGGCTCACAGTCAATGGACAGCTCAAGCAGAAGTCCAACACACGGCACATGCTGTTCAAGGTGAATCAGCTGGTCGCAGATATCAGCGCGGGCATCACGCTGGAGCCGGGCGACATCATCGCCACTGGCACGCCCGAGGGCGTGGGCGCCGGGCGCACGCCACAGGAGTGGCTCAAGCCGGGCGATGTCGTCGTGGCTTGCGTCGAAGGCATTGGGCAGATCCGCCATCCGGTGGTCGCCGTCTGAGCAGGAACACCATCATGCGTCCCCTCCCCAAAAGCAAAGTGGCGGCCGTCCAGGCCTCACCCGTCTTCCTCGACACCGCCGCCACCATCGAGAAGGCATGCCGGCTGGTGCGCGAGGCCGCCTCCCAAGGCGCCGCGCTGGTCGTGTTTCCCGAGGTCTTCGTCTCCGCCTATCCCTATTGGAGCTGGCTCGGCACGCCCGTGGCCGGCAGCCCCTGGTTCCAGCGGCTGTGCGAATCTGCCGTGGAGGTACCGGGGCCCGAGATGAACCGCATCGCAGAGGTTGCACGGGAATGCGGCGTCTATGTGGCCATCGGCGTCAACGAACTCGCTGCGCGCAGCGTCGCCACGGTCTTCAACACCCTGCTGTTGTACGGGCCCGACGGCCGACTGCTCGGGCGCCATCGCAAGCTGGTGCCTACCTGGGCAGAAAAGCTGACCTGGGCGCCGGGCGATGGCGCGGGCCTGCAGGTGTACGACACCGCCATCGGCCCCGTCGGCATGCTGGCCTGCGGCGAGAACACCAACACGCTTGCTCGCTTCGCGCTGCTCGCACAGGGCGAACTCATCCACCTGGCGAGCTACATCTCGCTGCCCGTGGCCCCCCCGGACTACGACATGGCCGAGGCGATCAAGGTGCGCGCAATGGCGCACTCCTTCGAAGGCAAGGTCTACACCGTGGTGGCCTGCTCAACGATCGCGCCGGAGACCGTGGCGCAACTGGAAGAAGCCTTCCCGGGCGCGGGCGCCATGCTGTCGCGCCGCAACAGTGCGTTCTCGGGCGTGATCGGGCCCGACGGGCGCTTGGTGGGCACGCCGCTCATCGATGACGAAGGCATCGTGTATGCCGAAATCGACCTGGCACGCTGCATTCAGCCGCGGCAGATGCACGACATCACCGGCCACTACAACCGCTTCGATGTGTTCGACTTGCGGGTCAACAGGCGCAGCCTGCGCCCCGCGATCTTCCAGGACGGCACGGGCGGCGATGAGGTCTCGACGGCGGAGCCTGTGGAGACGCCGTCGGGCGGCAGGGAGCACGTCGCATGACGCGGGCGACCTACCGGATCGGGCAGATCGTGCCTTCGTCCAACACCACCATGGAGACCGAGATCCCGGCGATGCTGCTAGCCCGGCAGGCGATCCGGCCCGAGCGCTTCACCTTCCATTCCAGCCGCATGCGCATGAAGAAGGTGGTGAAAGCCGAACTCGAGGCGATGGACCGCGACAGCGATCGCTGCGCCATGGAGCTGAGCGACGCACGCGTGGACGTACTTGGCTATGCCTGCCTGGTTGCGATCATGAGCATGGGCCTGGGTTACCACCGCCAGTCCGAGGAACGGCTGCATGCCTGCACCGTGCAGAACGGCGCACCGACCCCCGTGGTTACCAGCGCCGGGGCGCTGGTCGAAGGTCTGCGCGCTCTGGGCGCCAAGCGCATCGTGCTCATCTGCCCCTACCTGAAGCCGCTGACGCAGTTGGTGGTGGACTACCTGAAGGCTGAAGGCTTCGAGGTACTGGACCACGTGGCGCTGGAGATCGAGGACAACCTCGAAGTGGGCCGCCATGACCCAGCCCGGTTGCTCGAGATCTACAAACGGCTGGACCCCACCGGCGCCGATGCGCTTGTGCTCTCCGCATGCGTGCAGATGCCCTCGCTGCCCGTGCTGGCACAGGTGGAGAAGCAACTCGGCATCCCCGTCGTCTCCGCCGCCGTATGCACCACCTACATGATGCTCAAGGCGCTGGGTCTGGAGACGGTGGTGCCCGAAGCCGGCGCGCTGCTGAGCGGACGGTACTGACGATCGCGCGCCCGACCGGGCCGGCCGGCGGGCTCCTTGCTAGTTTTGCAACCTACGGAAATCTGTCGTGAAAAAAAACCTGAATCTGATCCTGGCCACCGCACTGCTTGGCTGCCTGTGCTTCGCTGCCGCTGCCGCGGATGCGTATCCATCCAAACCGATCCGCGTCGTCATTCCGTTCCCCCCGGGCGGGGCGGTCGACACGCTGATGCGCACGATCGGCCCGTCACTGAGCGCCGACCTTGGTCAGCCTTTGGTCATCGACAACCGACCGGGGGGAGGTGCTCAAATCGGCGCATCGGTCGTCACATCGGGACCGGCCGATGGCTACACGGTCTTCGTAGCGGAGATCGGCGCTTTCGCCATCAATCCCACGCTCTACAAGAACATTAGCTATCAGCCTGTGCGCGACTTCGAGGGCGTGGACATGCTGGTGCGCACGCCGATGGTCATGTTCGGCAGCCCGACTGGGCGGCTGCCGAGCTTCAAGGCGTTGAATCTTGCAGTGGCCGCCGGTACGGACATCAACTACGGCTCCTTCGGCGCGGGCACGGCGCCGCACATCCTCGGGCACCAGCTGTCGCGTGCCATGCCCAAGGGTAAGTTCACTCACGTTCCCTACAAGGGCGCTCCCCCTGCCCAGCAGGCCATGATGACAAACGAGATCGACCTGCTGTTCGACGGTGTGCCAGGCGTGCTCAACATGGTCCGGGGCAACAGGGGCGTGCCGCTGGCTGTGGCCGCGCCGCAGCGCAGTGAGTTCCTGCCCCAGGTGCCCACCACCACAGAGCTCGGCCTTCCACAACTGCAGATGGACCTGTGGATCGGCGCGGCGGTGAAGAACGGCACGCCGGCAGCCATCGTCAACCGGCTGCACGCAGCGTTCGAAAAGGCCATCGGTGATCGTGACATCTGGAAGAAGCTGGCAGACTTCGGTTACAGCAAAGCCTCGATGACGCCGGCCGAATTTGATGCCTTTATCAAGTCCGAGATCGAGCGCTATCGTCCTGCAATCGTGGAATCTGGCGCTACGGTCGAGTAGGGTCGACTGTGCGCGCTGAGGCTGCGCGCGAGGCTTTGAGCGGGCCTTATGGCCCGCTTCGCCATCGCAGGCGGACTTGAGCGCTCTAAAGGTCGATGGTCAGCGAGTCGGACAGCGCCCGCGAGCAGCACGGCGTGAAACACCGCGCACGATCCGCATCGCTCAGAATCTCATCCCGGTGGTCGACCTCTCCCGCCAGCACGTTGGTAATGCAAGTGCCGCACATGCCCTGCTCGCAGGACACCGGCAGGTCGACGCCAGCCTCGCGCACGACATCTGCCACGCTGCGGTCGGCTGGCACCTCAAGGGTCATGCCACTGCGCGAAAGTACCAGCCGGAACGCCCGGTTGCCAGTCGACTGGAGCGGGCTTGCGGCAAAACGTTCGTGATGAAGGCGCGCGTCCGCCCAGCCTGCATCGCGGCTGGCGGCGAGCACGTGGTCGATCAGCCCTGAGGGCCCACACACATAGAGATGCGCGCCGGTCGCGGCCCCTGCCAACAGGGCCGGAATGTCCAACGGCCCTCCCAGCCCGCAATCATCGAGGTGCAGGTGGACCTTGTCCGCGAAAGGCGCGTCTTGCAGGGCCGCGAGGAACGCGCATCGCGCCGCATTGCGGGCAGCGTAGTGCAGCGACCACGACGCACCTGTGGCGTGCAGCCGCCACGCCATGGCCAGCAGAGGCGTGATGCCGATACCGCCCGCCACCAGCAGCGTGTGCGGTGCCGACTCGTCCAGCGCGAAATGGTTTGCCGGCACGGATACCACCAGCTCTTCGCCCGCCTGCACCCGCGTGTGCATGCTCAGCGAGCCGCCACGCGACTGCGGATCGAGGTGCACGGCGATCCGGTAACAGGTGGCTTCGGCCGGATCATTGCACAGCGAGTAGCAGCGCTCCAGTCCACCCGGTATCTGCACCCGCACATGGGCGCCAGCAGTAAAGGCAGGCAGCCGCCCACCATCCGGCCGGACCAGCTCGAACAGGACGACGGTGTCGGCCACCATCGCTTTGGAAGCGACGGTGAGGGTCAGATCAGAGGCGGGCATGGTCACAGTCTCGGTCACCTGGAATAAAAGAATACAGTATACTTCTTGAAAGCCCGGAGACTGAATCACCATGAACGCAAGCTCACCCCCCGACGCCGCCGAACTCGTGCGGCAGAACAGCGTCCACCGCGACGCGTACGTCAGCCGCGACGTCTTCGACCTGGAGTCGCGCAGGTTCTTCGCCGCCACTTGGAACTTTGTGGCGCATGCCAGTCAGCTGCCTGAACCGGGTGCCTATGTCACGCTCGACCTTGCAGGGCGACCCCTGCTGGTGCTGCGCGAAGGCGACGGCAAGATCGGCGTCTTCTACAACCGCTGCGCCCACAAGGGCACCAAGCTGTACACGGACGAAGCTGGCCGCGCGGGCCGGGTGCTGCGGTGCCCCTACCACGCTTGGACCTACCGGCTCGATGGCAGCGCCCTCGGCGTGCCGCTGCGAAAGCAATACGACATCCCGGCCCTGTCTCGCTGCGAGGCCGGCCAGGGACTGACTCGCGTCGGCGCAGTCGCGGAGCATCGCGGCTTCGTATTCGTGCGGCTCGATCCCCAAGGCATTGGATTCGAAGACTACTTCGGGGACGCGCTGGCCTGGATCGACAACATGGCCGACCGCTCGCCCACTGGTCGGCTGCAGGTGGCCGGCGGCATCGTGCGCAACGTGATGCGCTGCAATTGGAAGATGTACCTCGAGAACGTCAACGACACGGTACACCCGGTGTCCGCGCACGAGTCGGCGGGCAAATCGGCCAAGGCTCAGTGGGACGAGAGCGGTCAGGAGGGCTCGACCACCCTGCCGATGGCCGTGGAGCAGCTTCTGCCCTTCGCCTCGGGCTACGACTTCTTCGACGGCATGGACGCCGAGGTCTACCCCAACGGTCACAGTGCGCTCGGCGTGAGCTTCAGCGCCCATTCCAACGACAAGCAGCCGGCGGGCTACGAGGACGCATTGATCGCGGCGCACGGCGAGGACCGCGCGCGCGAGATCCTCAACCGCGCGCCGCAGAACACCGTGCTTTATCCCAGCATCGCCATCAAAGGCACGCCGCTGGTGATGCGGGTGATCCGGCCATTGGGCGTCGATCGCACGCTGATCGAAGCGTGGAGCTTTCGCGCCGAAGGTGCCCCCGACCTGCTGCTTGAGCGCGCGCTCAGCTACAACCGGCTTGTTTTCTCGCCCATGTCCATCCTGGCTCACGACGACGTGCACCTGTTCGAAAGCATGCAGCAGGGTCTGCGATCCGACGGAAACGCATGGGTCAGCCTGCACCGCGGCTTCGATCCCGCAGAGCTTGAGGCCACCGGCACGCAGAAGTGCAAAGGCACCAGCGAACTGCTGATGCGCAACCAGTTTCGCGCCTGGCGCAAGTTCATGAACACCCCGGAGGCTGCATGACGACCCACCCAATCGCCCCGCCGGCCGACGCGCCCGGCACCGATGCCCTGATCCGCTTTGTCACCGACGAGGCGCGTCTGCTCAACGCAGGCGACTTCGACACGTGGCTCGCGCTCTTCGACGAAGACGGCCGCTACTGGGTGCCGCTCGCCGGCGCTCAACAGGACGAGTCGCCGTTGCAGGCCAGTCTGGCCAACGAGGACCACTACCTGCTTGCGACGCGCATCCGCCGGCTCAAGAGCCCGGCGGCCCATTCGCTGGCGCCGGGCGTGCGCAGCCTGCACGTTATCCAGAGGCCCCAGGTGCAGGAGGGCCGCGACGGCGAGCATCTGTTGCACACGCCCTTCATGTACACGGAGATCGCCGGAAAGCGGCAGATTGCCCTGGCGGGCATTTGGCGGCACCGGCTGCGGGCGACGCCTTCGGGCCTGCGCATCATCGAGAAGCGGGTCGACCTGCTGAACGCCAGCGCTGCCCACGAGATCATCCAGCTCTTTCCCTGATGACCGCCGCCGTCCTCAAACTGCACGAGCGCCTGTTTTTCGACCTGTCCGCCGGCCAGGTGATGGACGGCGAGCGCCGCTATGTGCTGATGCGCGCCGATGTGCTCATGGGCGCCTTCGACCAACTTGAGGAGTCCGCCCGCGCAGAAGCGCTTCGGGCCCTGGGGCACTCCGTCTATCGGCAGGGCGCCGACAGCGTCCGGGCCTACGTGCGAGAACTTGGCTCCGAGGCGCTGCTGCGGGCAATGGAGAACGGGTCGGCATCGCTCGGCTGGGGTCGCTGGACGCTGACGGCGGAGCCCGGCTTACTGCGCCTGCGGGTGGACAACAGTCCCTTCGCCCGGTCAACCCGCCGGCACATGATCCCTGCCTGCCATGCCATCGGCGGAATGCTGAGCGCGGTGGCCACCACGCTGTGGTCGGAACCCGCAGAGGCGCACGAAACGCAATGCGCTTGTATGACGAACCATGCCCACCTCACCTGCCTTTTCGAGGCGCGGCGGACGACCGCATGACGCGTCGGTCGACGTCGGCCAGATCCGGCAGGCCCACCGGCGTTCTTGCCGCGCAGACCTTCATGCTGCGTTGCGTCGACGCCCCACCTTGGCGCGAGGCGCCGCTGGCGCCTCGATCGATTTGCCACGCTCCAGCGCTTCCTGGGTCGCGTAGTACGAAGCGGCTGCCTCGCGGAGGTTCTGCGCAATGCGCTCGCCAACGGCACCGAGGTCGCGCCGGACGAAGGCGTCCAAGATGTGCTTGGTGTGCTCGAGCGACTTGGCGCGAAAGGCGGCATCCTTGAGCGTAGCCAGCCGCACGGCCTGGGCATGGTCGCGCAGGCGGTTGATGATCTGAGCCAAGTGATCGTTGGGCACCATTCCCACCCACGCGACTCGAAAGGCCCAGTTGGCCTGCATGTACTCCAGCACGTCCGCCTTGCGGTGGGCCCGCTCCGCGGCCTGCGCCGCTGCGGTCATCCTACCCAGCCCCTCGATCGTCGAATTGCGGCAGGCACTGGTGGCTGCCGCGGGCTCCAGCAAAAGGCGAACCTCAAACATGTTGGCGATATCTTCCGGTGCGAAGCGCTTCAGTACGAAACCGCGCGAAGTGCCATCGAGATAGCCCTCGTTCTTGAGCTGCAGCAGGGCCTCGCGCACCGGCATTCGGGAAACATTGAGTTGGGCGGCAATCTCGTGATCCACCAGCCGGTGTTCACCACCGATGTCGCCGGCATGAATGCGCTCACGCACCAGCGCATACACCTGGTCCCGAATATTTTGCTTGTTGAGGTCGATGTTCTTACCGGCCGGTGCCTTTGCCAACGAAACAAGCATGACATCTCGGATTTTGAATGAAGTGATCGATTGTGCCAGCATTGAAGATTTTAAACTAATATACTGTATACTGTATTGATCCCAGCGATTCAAGGAATGACGAATGGAATGGCAGATTGATTCGAAACGCGCCGCCCGGGCTTGCTTGGCAAGAGACACAGAGAAGCCGGCGCCCCGGGGGCTTGTATGACCGATGCGCTGAAAGACTGGCGTGTCTTGCTCGTCGGCGGCTCCGGGGGCATCGGCACCGCAGTGGCGGAAGCGATGCTGGCCGAGGGCGTTGCAGAGCTGATCGTGGCGCCGCCCGCCGCCCACCTGCGCGGCGGACGGGTCAGCGCAGAGCAGGTGGACCTGATCAACCGCCAAAGCGTCGAGGCCATGGCTGCGCGGCTGAGCGCAAGGCCGCTGCATGCGGTGGTTAATTGCGCGGGCGTCAACGGCAACCGGCGCCTGTTCGACGGCGACTGGGCCGGCCGCGCACGACGCGAGATGGACGTGAACTACTTCGGGATGCTCAACCTCGCAGCGGCCTTTGGTCCTTTGCTTGCGGCTCAGCCCGGCGGCCGTTTCATGACGCTGCTCAGCTTCCTCAGTCATGCCACTGTGCCCGGAATGACCAGTTACTGCGCCAGCAAGGCCGCCGCCCATTCCGCGTTGAAGGGTCTGCGTGCGGAGTGGGCGACCGTCGGCGTCCAGGTCTGCGGCGTGTACCCCACCGCAGTCGACACCGCGATGAGCCGCGATGTCCAGGGCCAGAAGCAGTCGCCAAGAGATCTAGCTCGCGAGATATTGCGCGCGTTAGTCGATGGCCAGGAAGAGCTCTACCCTGGCGACGCGGCAGACGCGTTCAAAGCCTTTCTTGCCGACCCACTGGGAATGCAGCGTGCAATGCTTAATTGAGTGTCGAAACGTTGAACGGAAAGACGAAATCGAAGCGCGGATATCAAATCATCAATCTAAGAAAGGTCTGCATAAGTTGGCGCGCGACGTGCTTGCGATGTGAGCCATGAAGCAAACAGATCTGGGCCTGAACTTGACGACCAAACGCACCCGCAAGCGAGAGTTCCTCGCGCAGATGGAGCGCGTCGTGCCGTGGGCTGCGTTGGTCTAACTGGTGGTGCCGTACGCGCCCGAAGGCAAGAAGGGCTGCCCGCCCTTCACGGTGGAGACGATGCTGCGCATCCACTTCATGCAGCAATGGTTCACGCTCAGCGACCCGGCGATGGAAGAAGCCCGTTCATGACGTGGCCTTGTTCCGAGAGTTCGCCAGCCTAGCAGGCTGCTGAAGTACCAGGCACGCCGAAGGCGCGCAGCGCGCTGAAGACGGGATTGTTGTGATTTCGGCGTCCCAAGTGTGTTGGCGCCGGCCGAAATTTGACCCACCTGTGAGGGTTGAGAAACTACAGCTAGCTGGCGAAGCTGAACTTTCCGTCAACCGCAAGTTGGGAGAGAGGCAGGCGATTGTTCGGCGTCTCGCGTTCACGCAGGCCCTCAGGCAACAGCGCCTTGTCGCCTTGCTTGCCGATGGCGACCACGGTCTCGATGGCGTAGGCCTCTGGAAGGCCCACGGCAGCCCGAAGCTTTTGCGCACCGAAACCGGCCATGCCGTGCGCGGGCCAGCCAGAGAGCGTCGCCTGGAATGCGAGGCTGGCCCAGGCCGCCCCCGCATCGAACGAATGCCAAGGATTGGGGGCCGCGTCGGTCTTGCCGGGGAACACGGTGTCCGTGGCCGAGACGATGACCACCAACGCCGCAGCGCGCTGCGTCCATCCCTGATTGAACGCGACGAGCGTGTCGAAGATCGGTTGCCAGCTTGCGGTGTCACGCCGTGCGTAGATGAAGCGCCAGGGTTGCGCGTTGTAGGCCGACGGCGCCCACCGGGCGGCTTCGAGCAGGCTCATCAGTTCCGCCTCGGGAATCGACTCCCCCGTGAAGGCGCGCGGCGACCAGCGATCAGTGAAGAGTGAATGGATGGGATAGTCTGCTTGACGGGCTTGGGTCATGATTTTTCCTCACTAAACGAACGTAACTGAATTGAAACTGAGGCGGCGATTAGCAGATGCCGGCCACGTTGATGTACTTGATGACAAGGTAGTCCTCGATGCCGTGGCGCGAACCTTCGCGTCCGAGCCCTGACTGCTTGACCCCACCGAAGGGTGCGACCTCGTTGGAGATGAGGCCGGTGTTGACGCCGACCATGCCGTATTCCAGGCGCTCGGCCACGCGCCAGACCCGTCCCAGGTCGCGCGCATAGAAGTAGCTCGCCAGACCGAATTCGGTGTCGTTGGCCATCTGCACGACCTCGTCCTCGTGGTCGAACCGAAACAGCGGCGCGATCGGCCCGAAGGTTTCCTCGCGCGCCACGCGCATGTCCTGAGTCACGCCCACGAGCACCGTTGGCTCGAAGAACGTCCCGCCCAGCGCGTGCCGACCGCCACCGGTGATGACCCGGGCGCCCTTGGCCGTGGCGTCCGCCAGATGCTCTTCGACCTTGCGGAACCGCGGCTTCGTCGATCAGCGGACCGAGACGCACGCCATCCTCGTCGCCCGGCCCCACCTTCAACGCTTTCAGCGCTTCGGACAGCTTGCTTGTGAACGCCTCGTAGACGTTGGCATGCACGTAGAGGCGGTTGGCGCAGACGCAGGTCTGGCCGGCATTGCGGAACTTGGAGACGATGGCGCCCTCGACCGCGGCATCCAGATCGGCGTCGTCGAAGACGATGAAGGGCGCATTGCCGCCCAGCTCCATCGACACCTTCTTGACGATCCACGCCGTCTGCTGCATCAGGTGCCGCCCGACCTCCGTCGATCCGGTGAAGCTGAGCTTGCGCACCAGCGGGTTCGTGGCGAGTTCGGTGCCTATGTCCGCGGCCGAGCCGGTGATCGCGGACAGCACCCCCGCGGGAATGCCGGCACGCTCGGCCAGCGTCACGAGCGCTAGCGCCGTCAGCGGCGTCTGGCTGGCCGGCTTGACCACCATGACACAGCCGGCGGCGAGCGCCGGACCGACCTTGCGGGTGATCATTGCGGCCGGGAAGTTCCATGGCGTGATGGCAGCGCACACGCCGACCGGCTCGCGCAGCACGACGATGCGCTGGGACGCGATGGGCGCCGGGATGGTCTCGCCATACACGCGCTTGGCTTCCTCGGCGAACCACTGGATGAAGGACGCCGCGTAGGCGATCTCGCCGCGTGCCTCAGCCAGCGGCTTGCCCTGCTCCGCCGTCATGATGCGCGCCAGGTCGTCCTGGTTCTCGAGGATCAGCGCGTGCCAGCGCGACAGTCTGGCCGAGCGCTCGTGCGCGGTGCGGCTGCGCCAACCGGGCCAGGCCGCGTTGGCCGCCTCGATGGCGCGCCGGGTTTCCTCGGCCCCGAACCGCGGCACGCTGCCGACGACCTTCCCGGTCGCCGGGTTGGTGACTGCGATGGTCTGCTCGGCAGCGATCCAGTGGCCTGCCACCAGACATTGGTCTCTCAGCAGAGACGGGTCTTTCAGATTCAACATAGGGGCCTCAGATCTGGGTGATCAACTTGGTGACCAAAAAACTGTCGAAGGATTCGGTGCCGCCTTCGCTGCCGAAGCCGCTGTCCTTCACGCCGCCGAAGGGCAGCTCGGGGTGGGCCATGCCGGAGTGGTTGATATTGACCATGCCAGCCTCCAATGCGTTGGCCACACGGGTGGAGGTCTGGATCGAATTGGTGAAGACATAGGACGCCAGGCCGAAGGGCAGCGCATTGGCCTTCGACAGCGCCTCTTCGACCGCATGGAAGCGACTCAGTGCGGCCACCGGTCCAAAAGGCTCCTCTTGCATCACGCGTGCACGATCGGGCACGTTCGCGATCAGCGTGGGCGCATGGAAGTGGCCGCTCTCGCCGATCCTCCCGCCGCCCACCAGCACCTCGGCGCCGGCCGCTTGCGCATCGCGCACGAGTTCGTTCACCGCTTCGAAGCGCCGGGCATGGATCAGCGGCCCCATCTGGACGCCTTCGGTCAGACCCGAGCCCACCTTGATCGCCCTCAGCGCGTCGGCGAAGGCGGCGGTGAAACGGTCGTAGATGCCCGCCTGCACGAAGAAGCGGGTCGGCGACACGCACACCTGCCCGGCATTGCGCGTCTTCAGGCGCGCGAGCAGCAGCGCGGCCTGCGCCACGTCGGCGTCGTCGAACACCAGCACCGGTGCGTGCCCTCCGAGTTCCATCGTCATGCGCTTCATGTGCATGCCGGCCAGCGAGGCCAGTTGCCGCCCCACTGGCACGGAGCCGGTGAACGAGACGATGCGCACCAGCGGCGACTCGATCAACTGACGCGAAATGTCCGCCGGAACACCCCACACGATGTTGAATACGCCCGGCGGGAGCCCGGCGTCGTGGAACAACCGGGCCATGGCCACGATGGCGCTGGGGGACTCCTCGGGGCCCTTGAGGACGATGGTGCAGCCCGCGGCAATGGCAGCCGCGGCCTTCTTCATCGCCTGCCCGAACGGAAAATTCCAGGGACTGAACGCCGCGCACACGCCGACCGGTTCGCGCACGACCAGTTGGCGTATCGCGCTCTGGCGCGACGGGACCACACGGCCGTAGATGCGGCGGCCCTCCTCCGCATGCCACTCGACGTGCTCCGCGGCGTTGACAACCTCGCCGACCGCGTCAGTCAGCGGCTTGCCGTTGTCCATCGTGATGCCGCGACCGATCTCCGGTGCGCGCTCACGCGCCAGCGCGGCCGCCTTGCGCAGGATGTCGGAGCGCTCGACCGGCGACACCTGCCGCCAGGTCTTGAAGGCGGCATGCGCGGCGTTCAAGGCGGCATCGATGTCCTGCGGCTCGGCCCACGGAAGAAAGCCCAGCAACGCCTGGGTCGCGGGGTCGCGCACTTCCTGGGACTTGCGGCCTTCGAGCCCGTGAAAGCGCCCATCGATGTAGAGCGAGAGATCTGGATACATGGTTCAACCGAAGTAATTCGCCACCCAATGGCAGGTGGCGCAGACAACAAACGAAACAGGTCCGGCGCTGTCGCCATGCCGCTCCGCAACAGAACGCGGTGCTCGCTACCGCACAATCTCACGCCGTGGCAGCCAGGCCTTCGCGTTCCACGCGCTCGTGCACCATCGGTGCTGGCGCCGGCGCCAGCACCGCGTCGCAGAACGCAGAGAGTTCGCGCGCCGCATCGGCCGACCGGCCGACCGCTGCGATGAAACGGTCCGGACGGATCAGGACCCAGTCGATGTCCTTGCCCTGGAACCAGAAATGCAGGCCGTTCTCGAGGTCCTGGATCACGGTTCCGGACGGCTCGCCTGCAAAGGGAGCACCCGACTCGTTCACACCGCAACGCGAACGCACGGCGACATAGTGGTCACAGCCGAGCAGGTCCAGGCGGGTGCGAAGCTCGTCCGGCACGCCGGCCAGCGCGTCGCTGCGCCAGCTCAGCAGCGCAAAGCGCGCGCCGACGATGTCGTCAAGTTTCTCCGTGTGCCCCTGCTCGCGCTCGACGTTCGGCTGGATGAACATGCGACCCACCACGTCGTCCTGTCGCGCATTGCCGCTGTCGTGCACGATGCCCTTGGTGAAGCGCGGCATGGGCTTGAACTTCATCTGGAGCACGTAGTCGCGCACCTTCGGAATGTTCTTGATGGACAGGAATACGCGATCCCGCATCCAGGCCACAAAGCGGTTGCGCTGCGACAGCACGGCGCCGAACATGTCCGCCAGATCGATCATCGCCTTGGCGTGCGCATGGCGCTCGTCGTGATAGCTCGAGAGCAACCCGGGCTTCATGCGGCCCTGCAGGATCCAGGACAACTTCCACGCCAGGTTGAACGCATCGCGGATCCCCGCGTTGAGGCCCTGGCCGATCCACGGCGGCGTGATGTGGGCGGCATCTCCAGCCAGGCAGACGCGCCCGACGACGAACGAACCGGCCACGCGCGAGTTGTGCGTATAGACCCGCGCACGAATCACATTCAGCTTTTCCGGCTCGGCCACATGACGGCCGAGCAGTTCCCGCACCTTCTCGGGCTGGAGCATCCGTTCGCTGTCCTCGCCTGGGAACAGCATGAACTCCCAACGCCGCAGGCCATACGGAAGCCGAAGGCACACGTAGGGTCGTTCAGGCTCGCAGTGAAGCGCGGTGTAGGGGGCGTCCAACGGATCCTGGTCGCACTCGATGACCACCCACTTGGCCGGATGGGTTCGCCCTTCGTAGGGCAGCTTCAGGATGGTCTCGCGCACCGTGCTGCGTCCGCCGTCGCATGCGACGACGTAGCGCGCACGCACCCGATGCTCGGCGCCCTGCGCGTCGCGCAGCGTCGCGTTCACGCCGGTTTCGTCCTGCGCAAGTCCGGTCAGTTCCATGCCCAGGCTTAACTGCACGTGTGGAAAGCGTGCGAGCCCTCGGCGCAACGTCGCTTCGCCGAGCGGTTGCGAGAAGAGATTGCGGCGAAACCATCCGAACTCGCGGGTGCTTGGCAAGATCTCTGCGAAACAGCGCTTGCCGGCTGTGTACATGCGCATCGGAACGTTCTGGATCATGTCGCGCAGCATGGCTTTGGCCAGGCCGGCGGCCTGGAAGGTGCGCAACGCTTCGTCGTCCATGCCCACGGCGCGTGGGAAGTCGAGCACCTCCTGGCTGCGGTCAACGACCAAGCAGGACGTGCCGTAGCCGCCGAGCAGGTTGGCGAGCGTCACGCCGACCGGCCCCGCACCGACGATCAGCACGGGAACTTCCGCGGGGAATGTCATGGGGTGTCTTCCTTCTTCGTCCACCGCTCGGTCAAGCGGGACTGAGCAGCCTGCTGTGCTGCTGCACCAACAGGTGCCGCACCTGCTTGCGGAATTCGCTGAAGCGGGCATCGGCGATCAGCCGCGCACGCCGCTGCGAGCGCTCCTCGAAGCTGTCGAAGGCCCAGTGAAAGACCAGTTGGTTGATGTCCCCGCTCTCGGGGGTCAGCAACGCGATCAGGTTGCCCAGAACCTGCGTCTGCACCGCGCGCCCCAGATCGTTGTAGAGGCGCAGGTACTCGCGCACGCCGCCGGGCACGAGGGTGTAGGTTCGAATTTCGTGGATCATTTCTCGGCAACCTCGGCGCTTGCCCCGTGGGTTTCGTCCCCGCGCTGGAGGAAGGCGGTGACCGCCTGCGCGAAGAGCACGGGCTGGTCGTCGTGGACATAGTGACCGGCATCTGGAATATCGGCGGCCGTGAGGCGTGGATTCAACGCGCGCATGCGCGCCACCATTTCAGGCTGCAGGTAGTCGGAGCGCCCACCACGCAGCACCAGTGTCTCGCAGGCGATGGCCTGCACGCACGGGATCAGGTCGACCGCGCGGGCCGGATTCGGGTTGAGGCGCGCAGCGGCAATGCCCAGGTGGTCATAGCGCCAGGTGAAGCCGCCTGCGGGCAGGGCTTTGAGCATGCTGTGCAGACGCTGTTGACGCGCCTCTTCGGTCACCGTGGGCCGCAGGGCACGCATGAAATCTGCGGCCGCCTCCCAGGACGCGAAGCGGTCGGGCGTGGTCGCGAGTTCCTTGCGGATGCGCGTGGCGCCATCGCTGGTCTCGAAAGCCCACGGGCCGGCGTCCTCGAGCACCAGGCGCCGCACCTTCTGCGGGTAGCGCGAGGCATAGACGATCGCGCTGATGCCCCCCATCGAATGCCCCAGCAGATCGAAGCGCGACAGGCCCAGCTTCTGCACGACGCCTTCGATGTCCGCGACGTAGGCGTCGGTGTAGTAATCGTGGGCCGGGTCCCAGTCGGTTTCACCCCGCCCGCGCTGATCGAAAGCAATGACGCGCATGCCGGGCTGCAGCGCCGCCGCCACGCCCGAGAAGGTTTCGGCAAAGCCGCGGATGCCGTGCAGCATCACGACCGGCCAGGCCTTCGCGTCGCCCCATTCGGTGACGTGAAAGTTCAGACCCGACAGGGTCAGTGTGTAGTCGCGACGCTCCATGTGCTTCTCGCTCAATGCAGGCCGTCTTCGCCCTTGACGTCGGCCGCTGCCAGGCCACCCAGGCGTGCGTTCAGCCGACCGCGGGTCGCGAACGCCCAGACGACAATCACCTCGTCGCGGTTGGGGCCGTCGCTGAACTGGGCCGTCACGGTGTCGTAGTGCGAACGCACGTACAGCGCGTCCTTGTGGGCCAGCGGAATGTCGATCAGGGTGCCCGGACCGCCGCGCTTTCCGGTGGACGGCACCCATGACTTGGCGCCGCCGAGCGCATCGCGGATGGGGTTGGCCGCCGGGTTGGTGAGCAGCGCGTTGCCGTGCTCGTACTCGCCGTCGAGGCCGACCAGGCAAGCCTTGCCGTAGCTCTCGATGGCGCGGCCCTGGGCGGCCTCCTGAATGCGGCAACCGAACTCGCGGCCCAGTTCGGGCGACGGCTCGATCCACGGCGACAGGTCCTGCACGAACCGGCCGGCGAACGGGTTGTGGATGCAGGCGGCAATCACGATCTTGCGCAGCGGCTCGCCATCGGCCAGGGCGCCGGACTCGCCGGCGAGGGTGTCTTCGATCTGCTGGTACCACTTGCGGATGTGGAAGGCGGAAAAATTGGCGGGTCGGGTCATGCGGTTCTTTCAATGCCTGAAAAGAAGGAATGGAAGGGCCGAAGGGTCGGGCGACCGTTCAGTCGTAGAGGGGTTCGAGCACCATGGGGCTGCTCGGCGCGTTGTGCTCGTTCAGAACGCGTTTGCCTTCTTCGTCGCCGTGCACGGTCTCGAAGAAGAACTCGAACCGGTGCCCGTCCGGGTCGTTGAAGTAGATGCCGTAGCCCACCTTGTGGTCCGTGGTCTTGATCACCTCGATGCCAGCCTTGAGCAACCGGCCATAGAGCCTGCGGAACTCGTCGAAATCGCCGGCCACCTCCAGGCCGTAGTGCTGCAGCGCGACGCCGCCGACCACCGCGCCCGGCTCCGCGCAGATCAGTGCAATGTCGTGGTGCTTCTGGCCGAAACTCATGAACACCCAGCGCTCGCCGCGCGCGGTCTCCTGCATGCCCAGCACGCGCTCGTACCAGGGCGCCGATGCGAAGGGGTCGGTGACGAAGAGCGAAAGGTGCGTGCGCAGGATCTTCGGACGCACCGCGAAGGTGGACGGGTCAGTCATGCGGCTTGGCACCCAGCGTCGATTTCGGATGGGCCTTGATCGCCGCGACGAACGGCGTCCAGGCCACGGACGTGATCTCACTGAAATCGCGCCAGTCCTTGAACCACGACCGTCCGCCATCCGTCGAGCGGAACAGGTGGCCGTACTTGGTGCCGGCAAACACCAAGTGTGGATCGGCGGCGTTCGTGCCGATCGCCCAGAACGTGGAGTTGGGCGCTGCGTGCATCAGCGGCGCATCCCAGGTCGCCCCCCGGTCCAGCGAGCGGTAGATGCGCGTGCGGGTGCCGGGCGTGCCATCTCCGATGGCCACCAGCAGCACATCCTCCTGCCCCTCGAGCGGCGTCAGGGCGCGCGTGTAGTACATGCCGTCGAACCGGTCCGCCGAGCTTTCCTGCTTCCAGGGGCCCTGCGGTCCTTCGAGGCTCGTGTAGATCGAGTTGACGGTGGCGATCAGGTGCGTCTTGGGCCGCCCGCCGCGCGCCGCGAGGATGGCGATGGAATGGATGTCGCTGTTGGCAATGCCGCTGTCGGCGTCATCCACCCGGCGCCACGTCTTGCCCTGGTCCACGCTGTGCCAGGCACCGCCCTCCTCCACGCCGAACCAGACCGAGCCGTCGTCGGGGTCCACGCAGACCGACAGAATGCGCGGGCGGTTCACGCCGGCGCAGAACTCGGGGATCTCGATGTCCAGGCGCACCCAGGACCGGCCACCGTCGGTCGAGCGGAACATCGCGGCGCGCGACGGCGCACCGGTGCCGGCATAGAGAATGTCGGAGTTGCGCGGATCGATCGCCATGGCCCACACCGTCAGGCCGTCGGCGGGCGATTCCAGGCGCTTGAAGTGCGCGCCGCCGTCCTCGCTCAGGCAGATGCCCGCGTCGGCACCCGCGAACACGCGCTTCGGGTCACGCGGGTCGACCAAGAGGCTGCGCACGACGCCATCGAACTCGATGGCTTCCTTCAGCCCCAACCGGTGCCAGCTGGCACCGTCGTCGACGCTGCGCAGGATGCCCTGCCCCGCGGTGCCCACCAGAATAGTTCCCTGCATGTTCGGTGCTCCTGCTCGATAGGGTCAGAGGAAGATGCCGCGGGTGATGCCCCCGTCGACAGCGATGGACTCGCCCGTGATGGCACCGGCCCGCTCCGAAGCGAGGAACAGCACCAAGTCGGCGATTTCGTTGACCTGCAGCACCCGGCGGATCGGCGTGGCCTTGGCATAGTTGGCCTCGATCTGCGCGGGCGTGAGGCCCTGCAGCTTGGCTTCCTTGGCGTACAGCTCGTGGATGTGCGGCGTCTCCACGACGCCCGGATGGATCACGTTGACGGTGATGCCGGCAGGGCCGAGCTGGTCGGACAGCGTCTTGGTCATGTGCACGATGGCCACGTTGCGCATGCCCGAGAGCTGCTTGCTGCCCCGGCCGGTGAGGCCGCCGATGTTGATGATCCGCCCGTAGCCGCCCTTGCGCATGTGCGCCGCAGCCGCCTTGGCGAAGCGGACGTACCCCACCACCTTGATGTTGATGTCCTCCAGCAGGCCTTCGGGGCTGGCGTTCTCGATCTCGCTGCGCACCAGGCCGCCCGGATGCGCGGCGCCGTTGACCAGGATGTCGATGCGGCCGAAGTGCGCCGCGATCTTCTCGATCGCGGCCTCCACCTGCTCGGTGCTCGCGACGTCGGCCGGCGCGGCAATCACTTCGACACCCGTTGCTTCGCTGATCTCGCGCGCGGCCAGCTCCAGCGGCGCCTTGCTGCGCGCCACGATCGCGACGCGCACGCCTTCGGAGGCCAGCGCGTGCGCCACGGCCCGGCCGATGCCCAGACTGCCGCCGGTCACCACGGCGACCTTGCCCCTGAGGTTCAAATCCATACGTACTCCTTCGTTGATTTCAAGCGGCCCAGCCGCTTCAAAGTGCCATTTCGATCAGCGCGGGCCCGCCACGCGCGAACGCCGCGCGCAGTTGATCGGTCAGGTCTTGCGCGGTGATCGCGCGCGTGGCCGGCACGCCATACGACTGCGCCAGGCCCACCCAGTCGATGCGGGGGCCCTCCAGCGACGTCAGTGCCTCGGCCCGCGCACCCAGCGTTGCGCCATCGCGCCGCAGCTCGTTGCGCAGGATCGCGTATTGGTGGTTGGCCGCGATCAGCACGACCACGTCGAGCTTCTCGTGCGCCAGCGACCACAGCGCCTGGATCGTGTACTGCGTGCTGCCGTCCGACAGCAGCCCGACCACCTGCCGGTCCGGGCAGGCGATGGCGGCGCCCAGGGCCACCGGCAGCCCCTGCCCAATCGCGCCCCCTGTGTTCGTGAGCGTGGTGTGCGGCCGTGCCGCTGCCGACGCCGCATAGAAGGGGTAGCCACAGGTTCCGCCTTCGACGGACACGATGGCGCGCTCGGGCAATTCGCGCGCGAGGACAGCGGCGATCTTGGCCGGCGAGAGAACGCCCTCGGGCTGCTCGGGCAGCGGCAGCGCGGGCGCCTCGTAGGCCGGCGCTGCCAACGCATTGGCCAGTTGTTCGAGGCGTTCGGCCACCGACTGTCCGGGCTGGCTGATCACCAGCAGGCGCTCGGCGTCCACCAGCGCGCTGGGGTGACCGACGTAGCCGAAGTACGTCACCGGGGGGAGCGCCCCGGCCAGCACCACCAGG
>JBDUCH010000151.1:0-9480 GCA_040003555.1 Variovorax sp.
CCGACCTGGCCGATGCCGGCGAGCACGACGCGGTGCCGCGCGCGCAGGCGCTGATTCTCGGCCTCGGCTTCAAGTCGCACGAGCTCGACGGGCCGGTCAACAGTTTCTCCGGCGGCTGGCGCATGCGCCTGCAGCTGGCCCGCGCGCTGATGTGCCCGAGCGACCTCTTGCTGCTCGACGAGCCCACCAACCATCTGGACCTGGACGCGCTGGTCTGGCTCGAAGCCTGGCTGCAGAAGTACGCCGGCACGATGATCGTGATCAGCCATGACCGCGAGTTCCTGGATGCGGTGACCGACGTCACGCTGCACATCGCGAACGCGCAGCTCACGCGCTACGGCGGCAACTACAGCGCCTTCGAGACGCTGCGCGCCGAGCAGATGGCGCTGCAGCAAACGGCCTTCACCAAGCAGCAGGACAAGATCGCCCACCTGCAGAAGTTCATCGACCGCTTCAAGGCCAAGGCCAGCAAGGCCAAACAGGCGCAGAGCCGTGTCAAGGCGCTGGAACGCATGGAAAAGGTCGCGCCGCTGCTGGCCGAGGCCGACTTCACCTTCGAATTCAAGGAGCCCGGCAACATCCCGAACCCGATGCTGTCGATCACCGGCGCGAGCTTCGGCTACCAGGCCGAAGGCGAAGCGCCCAAGACCATCCTGACCGGCGTGAGCCGCTCGGTGCAGGGCGGCCAGCGCATCGGCATCCTGGGCGCAAACGGCCAGGGCAAATCGACGCTGGTGAAAACCATTGCACGCGAAATGGGTGCGCTGGCCGGCACCGTGACCGAGGGCAAGGGCCTCAATATCGGCTACTTTGCGCAGCAGGAGCTCGACGTGCTGCGTCCGCAGGACAACCCCCTGGAGCACATGGTGCGCATGGCGCGCGAACTGGGCAGCGCCGTCAAGGAAAGCACCGGCGAGCAGGCGTTGCGGGGCTTCCTGGGCAGTTTCAATTTCAGCGGCGACATGGTCAAGCAGGCGGTCGGCACCATGAGCGGCGGCGAGAAGGCGCGGCTGGTGCTGGCCATGATGGTCTGGCAGCGCCCCAACCTGCTGCTGCTCGACGAACCCACCAACCATCTGGATCTGGCAACGCGCGAGGCGCTGGCCGTGGCACTCAACGAGTTCGAGGGCACGCTGATGCTGGTGAGCCATGACCGCGCGCTGCTGCGCTCGGTGTGCGACGAGTTCTGGCTGGTCGGCCGCGGCGTGGTCACCGATTTCGACGGTGACCTCGACGACTACCAGCGCTATCTGCTCGACGAGGCCAAGCGGCTGCGCGAAGAGGCGAAGGAAGCCACCCGCTCGGCCGCCGCGGCGGTTGCGGCGGCGCCGGTCGCGCCTGCGGCCCGGTCGGATGTGCAGCAACGCGGCGAGCAGCAAAAGCCGCTGAAACGCGAGATCGCGCAGATCGATGCGCGCCTTGCAGCGGCCAGCGCCGACAAGGCCGCGCTCGAGGCCCGCCTGGCCGGGTCGCTGGCACCCGCCGAGATGGCCGAGGCCGGCAAGCGGCTCAAGGCGCTCAACAGCGAGATCGCCACGCTGGAAGAGCGCTGGCTGACGCTGTCGGATCAACTCGAAGCACTCGCCAGCTGAGCCTCTGCTACGCTGGCGGCCATGCCTTCCGCCATCGAGCTTGCCCAGGGCGATCCGCACCTGATCGCTGCAATCCAGCGCAGCCGGCGCCTGCTCGGGCGCAAGGCGCTGATCGGCGCGGCCGCCAGCGCCGTGCCGATCCCGGGGCTGGATTGGGCGGCCGATGCCGCGCTGCTGTCGCAGCTGGTGCCGCAGATCAGCGCCGAGTTCGGCCTCTCGTTGACGCAACTCGACCGGCTCGGCCCTCACCACCGGGAAGGCGTGCAGAAAGCTGCGGCCGCCGTGGGCGCCCTGCTGGTCGGCAAGCTCGTCACCCGCGAGCTGCTGATCACGCTGGCAAAGCATGCCGGCATCCGCCTGACGGCCAAGCAGGCAACCAAGTACGTGCCGCTGGCCGGCCAGGCCATCTCGGCCGTGCTGGGCTATGCGGCGCTGCGCACACTGGGCGAACAGCACATCAAGGACTGCGTGCGCGTTGCCAAGGCGGCGCAGCACCTGCTTCCGGCCCCTCCTGCCGCGGGCGCCGCGCCCCTGCGAAAGCTGCAAGCGCGTGCGCCCTCCGGGCCCTCACGGCTGCGCGGCGTGATGCAGCAGCTGTTGCGGCGTTGACAAAAAGGTATAAATGGTGACGCGTTGTGTCCGGGGAAGTTTCTGACATCCGGTCAGGCTTCGGTATAGTGGAACGAAAGATATTGGTGTTACCGATAACGCACTTTCGCAGCAAGTCGAATACCCTCTTGCATGTGAGTTTCGTTGAAATGGATCACACTGAGTGAGGGCCGGCCGGATTCAGCTGGCGTGCAGGGAGGTCAAGAAACAGCGCCGACGCAGGCGCGTTTCTCCCGAGAGGATGAGATGAACGAGACAGACATTGCGGCAGCCATAGAGCGCCTGATGGGACGGGTGGACTACTACCTTCATTGCGAACTCGATGAAGAGTACGAACACGACCGCCCCGATGCCGCTCGCCACCAACTAGAGGCCGCCCTCCGTGCCGAATTGCTGCGCGCCACTGCGGTTGGCCTGGTTTCGACGGTCGCGGCCGAATCTGTTCTGCGCAACGGCAAGCACATGGCCTGATCGGGATCGTTCTCGGAAGAGGTTCGCAGAGCCGATGGGCATGCGAGCCTTCTTTGTTTTGCGGAACAGTTTTCCGCCGTGCGCCACCTTTTTGATCCTCTGTTCGCCACCGCACAGAGCTCCCGGAATGCCCGCGATAGGGTTGGGGCTTTCAGCTTTGACCGGGGAAGCCTATTACCACGCCTACCACGGCATCCACAGCCGACTCGCGCAGCGTCGCAGCACAGCCTCTGCGCGCGCCAGCATGAGCATCTACGTCGTTGATGATCACCCCATGATGCGCGACGCCATCGCCATGGTGATGCGCCGGCTGCACCCCCATTGGAACGTGGTCGAACTCAAGTGCTTGGCCGAACTCGTTCCGAGTGTGGAAGTGACGGGATCACCTAGCCTGATCCTTTTGGATCTGAACCTCCCCGACGCCACGGGCTGCTCCGGGGTTCACCAGGTCAAGCGGCATTTTCCCAACGTGCCCCTGGCTGTTTATTCCGCGTCCCCCGCAATGGACGTTGCGGACGAATGCATCGATGCGGGCGCCGACATCTACATCGAGAAGACGGCAAGCTCACGCGAACTCTTCGCCGCGCTTCGCAGCGTGCTTTTCGACATCCCGCTCTCGAACCTGCGAGTCGCGCGCGATCAGGGGCGACACGAAATTGCTTCGATCGGGGAGGCCATGGAGCCACCTGGCTTCAATCCAGCCGCCTGTTGAAGTTGGCTTCGTACTGAGCGGTGCCCGCGCGTATTGCTGCTCGCCGGCCACGATCTGGGATCGCAGTGGAGGAAAAGCAAAAAGCCTGCTATCAAAACTGAAGCAGGCTCTCTAGTACTGGCGCAGAGTGTGGTGGTAGGACGTACAAGATTCGAACTTGTGACCAACGGATTAAAAGTCCGCTGCTCTACCAACTGAGCTAACGTCCCACTCTGATTCCATCTCGCCGGGCACCTGGCCCGGCAAAGCCAATGATTATAGCGTGCCGGCCCGTGCAATCTGGTCGAGAACCCAGCCTGCTGCGCATTGTCCGAAGGTGGCGGTGACGCTGACGACCGAGCCGTAGCCACGGCAATTGAGGCTGCCGTCGCCCTCGTCGATGGCGCAGGTCGCATCGGGCGGTGCCACCGCCTCGCGGCTGAACACGCAGGTCACGCCGATCTTCTTGCCTTCACGCGGCGCGCCATGCTGTTTGCGCAAGCGGTTGCGCATCTGCGCCAGCAACGGGTCGTGCGTCGCCAGCGCGATGTCGTCGATCTCGACCTGGTGCGCGAGCCGCTTGCCACCCGCGGCGCCCACCGTGATGAAGCGGCTGCGGCTGTCGCGCGCCCAGACCGCCATCGCGAGCTTGGCGCGCCCGTCGTCGCATGCGTCGATCACTGCACTCAGCGGCCCGTGCGCGTCGACCGCCGCCTGCAGCAATGCGGGCCAGTTGTCGGGCTCGACGAATTCGTCGATGGCCAGCACGCGGCAGTCGGGGTTGATATGGGCAATACGCGCCGCCATGGCCTCGACCTTGGCCTGGCCGACCGTGTCGTCGAGCGCATGGATCTGCCGGTTGATGTTCGACTCGGCGATATGGTCGAGGTCGATCAGCGTAAGCCTCCCCACACCGCTGCGGGCGAGCGCCTCAACGGCCCACGACCCCACCCCGCCGATGCCGGCGACAAGCACGTGTGCGTTGCGGATGCTGTTGGCCCCCGGTACGCCGTAAAGGCGCTCCAGCCCACCGAAGCGCCGCGCAAGGTCGGCGTCTTCGGGGAGCGGTGCGGCAGGCAACGCGATAGCGTCCAGCGCGAGCCTGCTACTTCAGACGGGAGAGGCGCTCGCGACCCGCCTGGGCCGCTTCGGACTGCGGGTAGGCCTTGATCAGGTCTTCCAGCGTGCGGCGCGCAGCGCGCGTGTCCTTGAGCTCGATCTGGCAGTTCGCGATCGACAGCACTGCTTCGGGCGCCTTTGCATGATCCGGCGCGAGCGACAGCATCGAACGGAAATTGGCGATCGCCTCGTTGTAGTTGCGCGTCGCGTATTGCGCGTTGCCCAACCAGAACAAGGCCGACGGGTTGTAGCCGCTCTGCGGATAGCGTTTGACGAACTCGGCAAACGCGGTTTGCGCCTGCGCGAACTGGCCGGCCCGAAACACGCCGAGCGCTGCGTCGAAATCGGACTTCTCGCGCGGGTCGGCCGTGAACTCGCGGCCATCGACCGCGACCTGCGAAGGCTCGTTCTTCTTCAGCCGGTCGTCCACGGTCGACTGGCGCTGCTGCAGATCCGATACGGTCTTGGACAGTTGTTCGTTCTGGCCCGTCATGCGGGCCAGATCCGCTCGCAAGGATTCGATCTGCGACTGCAGTTCGAGCACCGAGCGCGCATTCTGTTCGCTGGCCCGCTGCGCGGCGCCTTCCGACTGCACCCTCATGGTCTCGACGCGTTGACGCAGGTCGAGAATGGCGCGGCGCGCCTCGTCATCCTCGAACAAGGCCGCATTCGCGCCCATCGAGACACACAGCACGGCGGCGGCGCAGGCCGCGCGCCGCAGGCTCAGCCTGGCCATCATCAACGGTAGGAAATCTCGGCGCGACGGTTCTGTGCCCACGCCGCTTCACCGCCGCCCTGCACTGCCGGCTTTTCCTTGCCGAAGCTCACCGCTTCGACCTGGCTGTCGCCGACGCCGAGAAGCGCGAGTGCGCGACGCACCGCTTCAGAACGCTTCTGGCCGAGCGCCAGGTTGTATTCGCGGCCGCCGCGTTCGTCGGTATGACCTTCGATCGAGACGCGCCGTGCGGGATTCGTCTTGAGGAAACGTGCGTGCGCGTCGATCAGCGACTGGAACTCAGGCTTGACCGTGTAGCTGTCGTAGTCGAAATACACGATGCGGGCGACGCCCACCGGACCTTGCGCATTCAGTGCGCTCTGGTCGATGGTGACAGGTGCCACACCGCTTTGCGCGCCTTGGCCCATGCCGCCGGCGCGTCCGTCGGTGACCGGCGTGTCGTTCAGCTTCGTGCCCGACGAGCAACCGGCAATCAGCGCCACGATGGCGAGCGAATAAATCGTACGTTTCAACATTCTCGAACTCCTCAAGTTAATCATTGCTTTTGAAACGGACCCCAGTCCGGTTCCCGTATGTCACCTGCCTGCCCCGCCAGCCGTGCCTTGATTTTTCCATCTAGCGTGGTCGTCATCAGCGCTTCCCTGCCTTGCAGCTGGGTGGCATAGACGATCAGCTTGCTGTTCGGTGCAAAACTCGGATTTTCATCGGCGCTGGTGTCGGTGATGGCCGTCACGTTGCCGGTGGCCAACTCCATCACGTGGAGTTTGAAGGCTCCGCCCACCCGCGAGATGTAGGCCAACCACCGGCCATCCCCGCTGATTGACGGCGAAATGTTGTAGGTGCCGCTGAAGGTGACCCGCGTCGGGTTGCCGCCGCTGGCGCCCATTTTGTAGATTTGCGGGGCACCACCGCGGTCGCTGACGAAGTAGATGGTGCCGCCGTCGGCCGAAAACACCGGCTCGGTGTCGATGCTGTTGCTCTGCGTGAGCCGCCGCGGCTCGCCACCGCCGGCTGCGATCGTATAGAGCTGCGAACCGCCATCGCGGCTCAGCGTCACCGCAAGCGAGTTGCCGTCGGGCGCCCAGGCTGGCGCGCTGTTGGAGCCGCGGAAGTTGGCCAGCAGGCGTCGCTGTCCGTTGGCCACGTTGTGCACGTAGACCACCGGCTTGCGCGACTCGAACGACACGTAGGCCAGTTGCGATCCATTGGACGACCACACCGGGGAGATGATGGGCTCCGGGCTCGCCAGCGCAGCCTGGGCGTTCTCGCCATCGGCATCCGCGACCCAGAGGCTGTAGCGGCTGCCGGCCTTGGTCACATAGGCGATGCGGGTCGAAAAGATGCCTTTTTCGCCGGTGAGCTTTTCGTAGACGAAGTCGGCGATGCGGTGCGATGCCAAGCGCAGGTCGCCCTGCGGCACGGTGTAGCTCTGGCCACCCAGATCCTGCCCACGCACCACGTCCCACAACCGGAACAGCACCGTGTAGCGGCCGTCGGCAAGGCGTGTGACGCTGCCTGCCACCACCGAATCGGCAGTGCGCTGGCGCCAGAGCGTGAGATCGGGACGCGAGGTTTCATCGAGCGCCTGGCCCGATGCATCGACGCCGCGGAACTGGCCGCTGCGTTCGAGGTCGGCCTGCACGATGGCGGAAATCTTTTGGGGCGACGCGTCCTGCCCCTTGAACGGCACGAGCGCGATCGGCAACTGCGTGAGCCCCACGCCCGACACCTCGACCCGGAACTGGGCCAGGGCAGGGATCACGGGGGAGGCAGCAAGGGCCGCGACAAGGCCGCGGCGGGCGAAAAACGATGAAGAAGGAGTTGGGAAAGAAACGGGCAACGGCTTGTTCATGCAGATCGGAGATGTTTCCGGGAAGAAAGTTTCTGACCCGGGCGTAACGAGCCTACATGGTACACATTGCGCCAAGGGCAACGTCACAAACTGTGTACGGCCTTCTCGCGCGAAGGCCACCCGTAGAATGCGCCGCCATGCAGTCTTCCCCCGCCGACGCGAGCGCGCGCCCTCCCCTGATGCGCCGGCTGGCAAGGCTGATGACCTGGTTCGGCGGCTCTCGCCGGTGGTGGACGCTCGGCATTGCGACCGCGATGATCGCCGCGCTCACCGAACCGCTGATGCCCGCGCTGCTCAAGCCGCTGCTCGACCGTGGCTTCACGCGCGGACAGCTCGCGCTGTGGACGGTGCCTGCCGCCATCATCCTTTTGTTTGCAGTTCGAGGCATCGCGCAATTTATTTCGCAATATGCACTGGCACGCATTGCCAATGAGGGCATGCAGCGGTTGCGGCGCGTGCTGTTCGAGCGGCTGCTTGCCGCGGAACTGGCATTGTTCTCGCGCCAGTCGGCCAGCGCGCTGTCGAACACCGTGGTCTACGAGGTACAAACCGGCGCCATGTTGCTGGTGCAAGCGCTGCTGGGGTTGTCGCGCGACGGTTTCACGCTGATCGCGTTGCTCGCCTATCTGGTCTACCTGAACTGGAAACTCACGCTGATCGTCGGCGTGCTGGTGCCAGGCGTGGCCTGGATCATGAAGGTGCTGTCGAAGCGGCTGTACCACCTCACGCGGCTCGGTCAGAAGGCCACGGACGACCTCGCCTACGTGGTCGAAGAGAACGTGCTGGCGCACCGCATGGTGCGGCTGCATGGCGCCGAAACCGGCCAGCTCGCCCGCTTCGAGCAATTGAGTCAGAGCCTGAACCGGCTCGCCGTCAAATCGACCATTGCTTCGGCCGCCATGACGCCGCTCACGCAGCTGCTGGCCGCCGTGGCGCTGTCGGTGGTGGTGATGATCGCACTGTGGCAAAGCGGCGAACAGGGCCTAACGGTCGGCGGCTTCGTGGCGTACATCACGGCCATGCTGATGCTGATCGCGCCGATCCGGCGGCTGGCGGACATGGCCAACCCGATCACACGAGGGCTCGCGGCGCTCGAGCGCGGACTGGTGCTCATCGACGATGTCGGTGCAGAACCGCAAGGCGGTTTCGAGGCCGCCCGCGCGGCTGGCCACATCGAGCTGCGCAGCGTGCAGGTGAACTACCGCGGCGCCGACGAAGCCCGGGCGCTGGACGGCGTGAACCTGACGATCGAGCCGGGCGAAGTGATCGCCTTCGTGGGGCCCTCAGGCTCCGGCAAGACCACGCTGGTGAACCTGCTGCCGCGCTTCGTGCTCCCGAGCGGCGGCGCCGTGCTGCTCGACGGCCATGCGATCGACCAATGGAAGCTGGCCAGCCTGCGCGCCCAGTTCGCGATGGTGAGCCAGGACGTCGTCATGCTGAACGACACGCTCGCGGCCAACGTGGCACTCGGCGCCACCATCGACCGCGCGCGCGTGACCGCCTCTGTGGAAGCCGCCAACCTCACCGGGCACGTGCAGAGCCTGCCCCAGGGCATCGACACCGTGCTCGGCCACAACGCGACCGAACTTTCAGGCGGCCAGCGGCAGCGCCTCGCCATCGCCCGCGCGCTCTACAAGGACGCACCGATCCTGTTGCTCGACGAAGCGACCTCGGCACTCGACACCGAATCGGAACGGCTGGTGCAGGAAGCGCTGAACCGCCTGATGCAGGGCCGCACCACACTCATCGTGGCGCACCGGCTCTCGACCATCCAGCATGCGGATCGGATCGTGGTGATGGAGCATGGCCGCATCGCCGAGCTCGGCAGCCACGACCAGTTGATGGCGCTCGACGGGCTGTATGCGCGCTTGCAGACGCATGCAGTGCGCACGGCCCCGGCGGGCCAGGATCCGACCCTCTGACGGCTGGCTCTGACTGCCGGGGGCGAGCTAAAGCAGCACGATGTCGTACTGCCCCTGCCCCATCGACGTCTCGGCCTGCAGCGAAATCGGCTTGCCGATGAAGTCGCTCAGGCCCGCCAGGTGCTGGCTTTCCTCATCGAGGAACAATTCGATCACCTGCGGCGACGAGACGATGCGGAACTCGCGCGGCGTGAACTGGCGCGCCTCGCGCAGGATCTCGCGCAGCACGTCGTAGGCCACGCTGCGCGCGGTCTTCACGATGCCCTGCCCGCCGCAAGCCGCGCAGGGCTCGCACAGCATGTGCGCCAGCGACTCGCGGGTGCGCTTGCGCGTCATCTCCACCAACCCGAGCTGCGAGAAGCTGCCAGCCGTGGTCTTGACCCGATCTCGCGAGAGCTGCTTGCGGAACTCGGCCAGCACCTGCTCACGATGGTCGTCGCGCACCATGTCGATGAAGTCGACGATGATGATGCCGCCCAGGTTGCGCA
>JBDUCH010000152.1:0-9473 GCA_040003555.1 Variovorax sp.
CGGCTTCACCGTTGAAGACCGCGACCGCGCCGCCGGCACCTACTTCGTGCGCTACATCCCGCCGAACCCCGACAAGAAAGAGCCCGGCTTCTTCTCCAAGCTGATCACCTTCGGCCAGGCCGGCAAGGCCGACGCACCGCTCAAGTTCCGCATCCAGGTCAAGAGCCAGGGCGAAGCCAGCACGGTGTCGGTGCAGAACGAAGCCGGTGCACCCGAGACCTCGGCGAACGCCCAGCGCATCGTTCAGGTCATTGCAGACGACCTCAAGTAGCCGGTTTGCCGATGCTTCGCTTCCGAAGCCTCGGTAGCGGCAGCACCGGCAACGCCACGCTGGTCGAGGCGACCAGCGGCGGCCGCACCACCCGCCTGCTGGTCGATTGCGGCTTCGGGCTCAAGCACCTCGATGCGCGGCTCGGCCGCGCCGGGCTCATGGCGAGCCAGATCGATGCGGTGTTCATCACGCACGAGCACGGCGATCACATCGGCTGCGCCCATGCGCTGTCGCGACGCGACCGCATTCCCGTGTGGATGAGCGAGGGCACCTGGCTCGCGACCGGCGGGCGCGACTTCGAGGGACGCCTGAACCTCGCACGCGATGGCGCCGAGATCGCGGTGGGCGACCTGGCGCTGCAGCCTTTCACCGTACCGCACGACGCGCGTGAGCCATTGCAACTGGTCTGTACCGACGGTGCACGCCGGCTCGGCGTGCTGACCGATCTGGGCCACGCAACGCCCTACGTGCTGGCGCGGCTGGCCGGGCTCGATGCCCTGCTGCTCGAATGCAATCACGATGGTGATCTGCTCGCACAGTCGGCCTACCCCGCCTTCCTGAAACACCGCGTCGGCGGCAACTATGGACACCTGTCGAACACGGCTGCTGCGGACATCGCGCGCGCCGTGCTCCATGCCGGACTGCGCCACGTGGTGGCAGCGCATCTGAGCGAGCAGAACAACCGGCCCGACATCGTGCGGCGCGTGCTGGCCGAAGCGTTGGGCGCCAGGGAGGACGAGATCCTGACCGCCAGCGCAGCGGACGGCTCACCGTGGCTGGATCTATGACACCATGAAAAAAGCCGCCAATCGGCGGCTTCTTGTCAGGTGCAGGTGGAGCAGCACCGGCTTCGCGTCACTTGGGCGCGCTGGCGGCGTCCTTGGCAGCTTGCGTGGCCTTGTTGGCTTCTTCGAGTGCGGCGGCCGAGCCCGGCGCGGGCGTTGCAGCCGGCGGGGTGGCGGTGGCGTCGGGAGCCGGAGCGGTGGGCGCCGGCGCCGCAGCAGGCGGGGTTACGACCACGGGCGGCGGCGTCACGATGGCCGGTGCAGCCTCTTCCTTTTTGCCGCAGGCACTCAGTGCAGCAACGGCGATCAACGAGGCAAGCAGGACGGACTTTTTCATGGAGGCTCCTTTGGTGATGGCAAGAGCAAAAAATTCTAGCCCTCGATGCTGACCGGACGCCCTTCCCACCCGCGATTCGCGGCATTGGCTGACAACGGCTGTAACCCCATGTTTTACGTGGCCTGGTGCTAAAGCCCGAGCGTCGAAGCCGGAAAGGCAGGCCGGCCATGGCGCAAGCATTCGTCGATGGCTTCGCGCAATCCGCGTCGACGCTCCGGTTCCGCGCTGCAAACGCCGCGGTCGTGATCGCGGTCGATGCGATGCAGGCACCAGGTCGGCGTCCAGATCGCGCTCGGCACCGGCGGCAGGCCCGGGCCATGGCACGCCCGCGCATCGATGATGTGACTCCAGCTCTGGCGCCAGTGCACGAAGCGCGCGTGCTCGCGCTCGAACACCCTGAAATGCTGTGCCAGCAGCACGAGCTGGCGACCTGATGCGGCCCAGGCCTGCAGCGCTTCGATGGTGGCGCGCTCACCGAGCGGCCAGTCGGCAAAGTCGGGGTCGCTGAACACGATCTCGCGCCAGTTCTGCTGCGCCGCGTCGGCCATCGCGGTCTTCAGATGGACAAGAAAAACCTGTCGGCCGTCGAATGCCCCTTCGGGCAGCGGCGCGGACGCGCCTTCTTCAGTTTGCAGCATGCAACCACCCCGCTTCGCACCAGTCTTCGAGCAGCGCCAGCGCGTCGTCACTGGCGCGCACCAGCTCGCGTGCGGCCAACCCGCGCTGATCCGCCAGGCGACGCATCAACGTGGCATCGCGGCCGGCGGCGCGAAAGCTCTCGCCGTTGATGTAGAGATGCCGTGTGTCGTAGAGCATGCGGCTGCGCCGGTCGAGCGCCACACCGCGGGTGACATCGCCCGCCTCGCCGTTTTCGAACCACACATTGGACTTGGGCTCGGTCATCGATTCACCGAGCGCGCGGTCGATCGCATCGGGGTCGCGCAGACCCGCGAGCACTGCCTGGCGCGCGAAGGCCTGCAGTGCAGCCGGCATCGCGGCCGGCGTTTCGACCGCGGGCTGGGCCGGATCGCGGTAGCGCGGCGGCGCGCGACCGGGCGCATCTCCCAGCTCGTCGGCCTGCGCTTCGGCGATGCGCACCAGCAGGTCGGCGGCAAGCGCATCGGCCGCCGGCGCGCGCAGCCCGATCGAGCAGGTCATGCAGTCACCACCGACCGCCACGCCGTCGTGGGCATAGCGCGGCGGCAGGTACAGCATGTCGCCTGCCTCGAGCACGAAGCTTTGTTCAGGCACGAAGTGTTCGAGGATCTTGAGTGGCACGTCTTGCTGCAGGGTCAAATCCCGCTGCCGGCCGATCGACCACCGGCGCCGACCGGATGCCTGCAGCAGGAACACGTCATAGCTGTCGAAATGGGCGCCGACGCCGCCGCCGTCGCTCGCATAGCTGATCATGAGGTCATCCAGCCGCGCGTCTGGCACGAAACGAAACTGCTGCAACAGCGCATGAACGTTGTCGTCGTGCGTGTCGACGCCTTGCACCAGCAGCGTCCATCCGGGCTGCGTCGCCGGAGGCAGCGCGCGCCGCGGCAGTGGCCCATGGCGCAGCGTCCAGCCCTTGGCAGCTTGCCGGATCAGGCGCGATTCGACATCGTCGCGCGCCGCCAGTTCGAACAGTGCGCTGCGCGCGATCGGCGCCGCCATGGCGGGTACGGCCTGCCGAACCAGCAGCGGTTTCTTCTGCCAATAGCGCCGCATGAATTGCGCGGCGCTGAGGCCGCCAAGCAAGCTCAGGGGTTGTGTTGTCTCCATGGGAGAATTCTGCAATGGAAATCTCTGAACAATGCGTGGTCGGCCTGACCTGGACGCTGAAAGATACGCTCGGCGAAGTACTGGATGTGCTCGA
Organism: Variovorax sp.; assembly: GCA_040003555.1. Classification (GTDB taxonomy): domain Bacteria; phylum Pseudomonadota; class Gammaproteobacteria; order Burkholderiales; family Burkholderiaceae_C; genus Variovorax. The sequence goes on from JBDUCH010000152.1 coordinate 3,255, forward strand.
CGACCCGGTGGAATTTCTCGTGGGCGGCGACGACCTGTTCGACGCCATCGAAGCGGCGCTGCAGGGCCATGAGCCCGGCGCCAAGGTGCAGCTGCAGCTGGAGCCCGAGCAGGGCTTCGGCGACTTCAACGACCAGCTGCTGTTTCTCGAGCCGAGGTCACTCTTTCCCGAAGGCACCGATGAAGGCATGACCTTCGACGGCGCCGCGCTGCCGCACGGCGTGAGCGCGCAGATGCCCAAGGACGCGATCTATACGGTGACCGAGGTGTATCCGGAGCATCTGGTGCTTGACGGCAACCATCCGCTGGCCGGCATCGCGATCCGCCTTGAGCTGACCGTGCGCTCGGTGCGCGAGGCCACCGAAGAAGAAGTCGGCCGGGGCACGGCCGGCACCGGATTCTTCAAGGTGCCGTCAATGGCGCCTGGCAACGACCTGCTGCACTGAGCGCAGGCCGACGGGTCAGTAGCGGGAGATCTGCCCGTTGTCGATGCGCACCCGCTCCCCGATGCGCAAGTCGCCGGGATGCGGAACATCGAAGACACGGTAGGCGCCGTTGTCGGTTTGCACCGAGACGCGATAGCTCTCGTAGACGCGCGGCGCATTGTTCTGCGCCTCGATCGCGTTGCCCAGCAGGGCTCCGCCAACGACCCCGAGCGCGGTGGCAGCGCCACGGCCGCCGCCACGGCCGAACTGGTTGCCCACCACGCCGCCGACCACTCCGCCTGCCACAGCGCCCCCGCCACTGGTGCCATAGCCCTGGGTTTGCGAGCGCAGCACCTCGATATTGGCGATATGGCCGAACTCGGCGTAGGCGCCAGGCTGCGCGGCATAGGGATACGGCGCGGCCTGCGCCGGTTGGTACGGATAGCGGCTGGTTTGATAGATCGGCGCCGGCGCGACGCAGGCCGTCAAGGTGGCCAACGCCAGCAGCGATGCTGCAAGAGGGATGAAACGCGGAATTTTTTTCATGATGGAGTGTTCCTCGAAACTGTGCAGGTGTATCCAACGCGCCGAGCGCTCGATCAGATGACCTGCACCGGTTCGAGCCATCGCGGCGCGCCGGGTTCCGCGCTTTACGCAGTTCTGGTGTTTTGCCCGCGGCTAGTGTTTGCCCGTGGAGCCATAGCCGCCCTCGCCCCGCTCCGACGCGGCAAATTCGTTCACCACATTGAACTGCGCCTGCACCACCGGAACGATCACCAACTGCGCGAGCCGCTCCATCGGCTGCAGCACGAAAGGCGTGTCGCTGCGGTTCCAGGCGCTGATCTTGAGTTCGCCCTGGTAGTCGCTGTCGATCAGGCCCACAAGGTTGCCCAGCACGATGCCGTGCTTGTGGCCCAGCCCGGAGCGCGGCAGGATCAGCGCCGCATAGCCGGGGTCGGCCAGATGGATCGCGATGCCGGTGCCGACCAGCTGCCAGGCGTTGGGTTCGAGCGTGATCGGCGCGTCCAGGCAGGCACGCAGATCGAGGCCGGCGCTGCCAGGCGTCGCATAGGCCGGAAGCTGATCCGCCATGCGCGCGTCGAGAATTCGTACATCCACTTTCACTTGCGAGGTCTTTCCTGTTGTTGTCGGGCGAGTTGTTCGAGCCATTCGCGCAGGCTGCCGGCGCCGGGCGGCAGCGCCTTGCGCCACAGATTGCGGGCCAGCGCAACGCCGCCCACGAACACGGCGAACAGTACCGCGAACGGCGCGCCGCTGGCCATCAGCACCAGCAGCAGGACAACCCAGCCGATGGCGATGCCGATCAGGACTTTGCGCGTCACCGCCGCGGCGTCGGGCGGCGGCACGCTGCCGGGGACGCCGACCACCGGCGCGGCGGAATGCATCACACCGCTCTGGGGCGCCGACGACGGCGTCATGCCGACATCGAGTCCATGTTCATTCGAGGTCGGCGCGCGCTTCGGGCGCGTGGCCTCGGCCGCGAGCTGCTCGACCAGCCTGGCGAAATCACCGTCCGGTGGCGTATTTCCTTGCGTGTTCATGGCGAGCTCCGGGTTGGCAAACGCGCGGCGATTTCGGCCACCAGCTGGCGCGCGAGCGCCAGCTTGGTGGCACGCGGCAGCTCGCGCACGCCGTTCGCATCGACCAGCAACAGGCTGTTGTGGTCTTGCCCGAAAGTCAGCGGGCCGATATTGCCCACCAGCAGCGGAATGCCCTTGCGCTCGCGCTTGGCGCTGGCATGCGCCACCAGGTTCTCGCTCTCGGCAGCAAAGCCCACACAGAACAGCGCGCCGCTCTGCGCGCGCGGGCTTTTGGCCAGCGTGGCGAGGATGTCGGGGTTCTCCACGAAGTGCAGCACCGGCGGCTGGCCGCTGCCGTCCTTCTTGATCTTCTGTTCGCTGTGCGAGGCCGGGCGCCAGTCTGCCACCGCGGCTGTTGCGATGAAAACCGTCGCTCCCTGGGCCCGATCCACGGCACTTTCGAGCATTTCTTGCGCCGAAAGCACGTCGATGCGGCCAACGCCCCGCGGGGTCGGCTGGCTGACCGGGCCGGCGATCAAGGTGACCTTGGCGCCCGCCTCGCGCGCCGCGCGCGCGATCGCAAAGCCCATCTTGCCGGAGGAATGGTTGGTGATGCCGCGGATCGGATCGAGCGCCTCGAAGGTCGGCCCGGCCGTTACCAGCACGTGCTGCCCGGCCAGCAACTTGGGCTGGAAATGGGCCACGATGTCTTCCAGCAACTGAACCGGCTCGAGCATGCGGCCGTCACCGGTTTCGCCGCAAGCCTGGTCGCCGGTGCCCACGCCCAGCGCGATCGCGCCGTCGGCCTGCACCTGTGCCAGGTTGCGCTGCGTCGCCGGATGCGACCACATCTCGCGGTTCATGGCGGGGGCGATCAGCAACGGCACGCGTTCCGCCGGCCGGGCCAGGCACAGCAGGCTCAGCAGTTCGTCAGAGCGCCCCTGCACCAGCCGCGCGATGAAGTCGGCGCTGCACGGCGCCAGCACGATCGCGTCGGCCTCGCGGCTCAGGTTGATGTGCGGCATGTTGTTGGGTTCGCGCGCGTCCCATTGCGAGCCGTAGACCGGGCGGCCGGACAGCGCCTGCATCGTGACCGGCGTGATGAACTGCTCTGCCGCCTCGGTCATCACCACCTGTACCGTGGCACCGGCCTTGACCAGCAGTCGGCACAGTTCGGCCGACTTGTAGCACGCGATGCCGCCGGTGAGTCCGAGGACGATGTGTTTGCCTGAGAGGTCTTGCATGCCGGCAGTTTAAGTGGCCGCACCTATAATCAGCATTTCCCACTGCCCGGACTTGAACGTCTGGAACTGGCATGACCAAATTCGTCTTCGTCACTGGTGGTGTGGTGTCTTCCCTGGGCAAGGGAATCGCCTCCGCCTCGCTCGCCGCCATTCTCGAATCGCGCGGCCTCAAAGTCACCCTCATCAAGCTCGATCCGTACATCAATGTCGATCCGGGCACGATGTCGCCGTTTCAGCATGGCGAGGTGTTCGTCACCGACGACGGTGCCGAGACCGACCTCGACCTCGGCCACTACGAGCGGTTCATCAACACGCGCATGCGCCGTGCCAACAACTTCACGACCGGCCAGATCTACAAGTCGGTGCTCGAAAAGGAACGCCGCGGCGACTACCTCGGCAAGACGGTGCAGGTGATCCCGCACATCACCAACGAGATCCAGGAGTACGTGAAGCGCGGCGCCGGCATTGGCACTGCACACGAGGTCGACGTCGCGATCGTCGAGATCGGCGGTACCGTCGGTGACATCGAGTCGCTGCCCTTCCTCGAAGCGGTGCGCCAGATGAGCCTGCGCATGGGCCCGAACAACTCGGCCTTCGTGCACCTGTCGTACGTGCCGTGGATCGCCGCAGCCGGCGAGCTCAAGACCAAGCCGACGCAGCACACGGCCAAGGAACTGCGCGCCATCGGCATCCAGGCCGACGCGCTGATCTGCCGCGCCGACCGTCCGATCCCCGACGACGAGCGCGCCAAGATCTCGCTGTTCTCGAACGTGCCCGAATGGGGCGTGATCTCGATGTGGGACGTCGACACCATCTACAAGGTGCCGCGCATGCTGCACGAGCAGGGCCTGGACGGCCTGATCTGCGACAAGCTGCGCATCAACACGCCGCCGGCAAAGCTCAAGCGCTGGGACGACCTGGTGTACGAGGTCGAGCATCCTCAGAACGAGGTCAACATCGCAATGGTCGGCAAGTACGTCGACCTGTCGGACAGCTACAAGTCGCTGAACGAAGCGCTGCGCCACGCCGGCATGAAGAACCACTCGCGCGTGAAGATCGACTACATCGATTCGGAAACGATCACGCCGCAGGATGTGTCGCGCCTGGCCAAGTACGACGCGATCCTGGTGCCGGGCGGTTTCGGCCAGCGCGGCGTCGAGGGCAAGATCCTGGCCGCGAAATTCGCGCGCGAAACCAAGGTGCCCTATCTCGGCATCTGCCTCGGCATGCAGGTCGCGACCATCGAGTACGCGCGCAACGTGGCCGGCCTCAAGAACGCCAACAGCACCGAGTTCGAGCCCGACACCGCATGCCCCGTGATCGCGTTGATTACCGAGTGGAAAGACAACGACGGCACGGTCAAGACCCGTACCGAAAAATCCGACCTTGGCGGCACCATGCGTCTCGGCGCGCAAAGCTCCGACGTGACGCCCGGCACGCTGGCGCACAGCATCTACGGCGACGTGGTGACCGAGCGCCATCGCCATCGCTACGAAGCCAACGTCAATTACCTCGACGATCTGCGCCGTGCCGGCCTGGTGATTTCGGCGCTGACGCAGCGCGAGCACCTGACCGAAATCGTCGAACTGCCGCAGGAGGTGCATCCCTGGTTCATCGGCGTGCAGTTCCACCCCGAATTCAAGTCCACGCCATGGGGCGGCCACCCGCTGTTCAACGCGTTCATCAAGTCCGCGCTCGAACACCAGGCGCAGGGCGAAGGCGCCAAGCCGGTCATGAAGGTGGTCGCATGAAGCTTTGCGGATTCGACATCGGCCTGGATCGGCCGTTCTTCCTGATCGCAGGCCCTTGCGTGATCGAGTCCGAGCAGTTGCAGATGGACACGGCCGGCACGCTGAAGGAAATCACCGCGAGTCTCGGCATTCCGTTCATCTTCAAGAGCAGTTTCGACAAGGCCAACCGTTCGTCGGGCACCACCTTCCGCGGCCCTGGTCGCGAGAAGGGCCTGGAGATCCTGGCCAAGGTCAAGCGCGAACTCGGCGTTCCGGTGCTGACCGACGTGCACACCGAAGACGACATCACCGAAGCCGCCAAGGTGGTCGACGTGCTGCAAACGCCAGCCTTCCTGTGCCGCCAGACCGACTTCATCCGCGCCGTGGCGCAGTCGGGCAAGCCGGTCAACATCAAGAAGGGCCAGTTCCTCGCGCCGCACGACATGAAGAACGTGATCGACAAGGCGCGTGCCGCGGCGAGGGAAAAGGGCTTGCCCGAAGACAGCTTCCTGGCCTGCGAGCGCGGCGCCAGCTTCGGCTACAACAACCTGGTGTCGGACATGCGTTCGCTCTCGATCATGCGCGAGACCGGTGCGCCGGTGGTGTTCGACGCCACGCACTCGGTGCAGTTGCCGGGCGGCCAGGGCACGAGCTCTGGCGGGCAGCGCGAGATGGTGCCGGTGCTGGCCCGCGCGGCCATCGCGGTCGGCGTGGCTGGCGTCTTCATGGAGACGCACCCCGACCCCGCCAAGGCGATGAGCGACGGCCCCAACGCCGTGCCGCTCAAGCACATGAAAGCCCTGCTCGAGACGCTGGTCGCGCTCGACGCAGTCACCAAGAAGAACGGCTATCTGGAAGACAGGTTTCAAGCATGAGTTCAGGTTATGTGATCGCGCACGTCGAAGTGACCAACCCGACGCAGTACGAGGAATACAAGAAGTGGTCGACCGTGGCGATGCAGGCGCACGGTGCCGAGGTGTGCGTGCGCGGCGGACAGCTCGCGGTGCTCGAGGGCGACTGGTCGCCTTCGCGTGTGATCGTGCTCAAGTTCCCCAGTTTCGAGAAGGCGAAGGCTTTCCACGACACCCCCGAGTACCTGAAGGCACGCGAGGCACGTGCTGGCGCCGCAGTGATGCGCATGATCGCCGTCGAAGGCATTTGACAAGAATTTTGTTCTGAGAAAGAAAAAGCAATGAGTGCAATCGTTGACATCGTCGGCCGCGAAATTCTCGACAGCCGCGGCAACCCCACCGTCGAATGCGACGTGCTGCTCGAATCGG
>JBDUCH010000461.1:0-2826 GCA_040003555.1 Variovorax sp.
TCGGCCAGCTTCTGCTCGGCCAGCTTGGTACCGGGCTGCAGGCGGTGATCGACGATGGCCCGCGTCAACGCATCGACGATCGAGCGGGTGGCAGTGGAGGACTCCATGCAATTCATGATAGCCCCAAAGCCAATAACTGTATACACTTTTGTCCACTGGAATTCCCGGTAGACATTCAAGGAGCGATCCATGGGCCTGAGCACCCACGTACTGGACACGATGCACGGCGGCCCTGCGGCCGGCATGGAGGTGGCGCTGTACACCACCGACGGCGAACAGGCAACGCTGGTGCGTCGCTTCACGCTCAACGCCGATGGCCGCAGCGATGGCCCGCTCTATGACAACGACACGATCAAGGTCGGCACCTACCGGCTGGTGTTCGACGTGGCGGGCTATTTCCGCAAGCTCGGCGTGAAGCTGCCCGAGCCGAATTTCCTGAACAAGGTGGCGCTCGATTTCGGCGTGGCGCACACCGACCAGCACTACCACGTGCCCCTGCTCGTGAGTCCGTGGAGCTACTCCACCTACCGCGGTTCCTGATTGAACCTACAGTTGGCCTTCGGTCAATGTATCGAGCTGGAAATGTCCCCCTTTGTCCCACAACCAGGTGTCGGTCCAGGTGACCTTGCCGAGTTGCGTCGCGGGCGGAAACGGCGAGGCTGCCAGTACGGTGCGTTCGATCTCGGCGATGACTTCGGGCGCGTGCTTCGGCGCACGCATCCAGTGCATCGACAACACCTTCCCGTTGGCATCCAGGTTCACTTGCAACGTGCCGACCGCGTACAGGATCGGTGGCAGCTTGCCCGCGTAGACGCGTTCGCGGTTGGCCTCGTACACGTGGCGTGCCGCATCGCGCCGGTAGTCGCGCGGATTGCCCGCGGCGGAAGCACGGGGCACCGGCCTGCCGGCGGGGCCGGGCTGGGGCGTTGCGTCGCTCAACTGGCCGGGCACCGGCGAGGTGATCGGTGCGGTCGGGCCGGTGCTTGCGCAGCCGGCAAGCCACAGCGGGGCGAGCAGGGCGGCCATGCGGCCGAGGTGGCGGGGTGTGGGCAGGCAAGTCATCAATCGGTTTATACCGTGCCGGGCCGTGTGCCGACCTGCCGGAGCGTTACGTGATGAACGGCGACGTCGACGAACTGCTGGCGCGGCTCGCGCATGAGAACGCGGTACTCGTGCGCATCACGGCCACGCAGGGCTCGGCGCCGCGCGAGGCCGGTACGTGGATGGCGGTCTGGGCCGAAGGGCTGACGGGAACCATCGGCGGTGGCCAGCTCGAGTTCCAGGTCACGCAGGTGGCACGCGACATGCTGGCCGGCGCGCCGGCAGTCGACGGGGTTCAACGCTACCCGCTCGGGCCAAGCCTCGGCCAATGCTGCGGCGGCGTCGTGTTCCTTTCGTACCAGCAGGTGAGGGCCGTCGATGCGCCGGCCTTGCGCAGCGAGCTGGTGGCGAAGCTGCGGCCGGTCGCGCTGTTCGGCGGCGGGCATGTGGGCGCCGCGCTGGCCCGTCTGCTGGCGATGCTGCCGTTTTCGGTGCGCTGGATTGACAGCCGCGACGGCGTTTTTCCAGCCGCGCTGCCGGCGCAGATCGAATGCGAGCACTCCGAGCCGGTGCAGGACGCGGTGGCGCAACTCGCACCCGGCTCGCGCGTGCTGATCATGAGCTTCAGCCATGCCGAAGACCTCGACATCGTGATCGCCTGTCTCAAGCGCCTGCGCGAGCGCGACGACCTGCCCTATGTCGGCCTGATCGGCAGCAAGACCAAGTGGGCGACCTTCCGGCATCGCCTCGAGGCACGGGGCTTCTCTGCCGCAGAAATGGCTCGTGTGACCTGCCCGATCGGGGTGCCCGGCATCCGCGGCAAGGAGCCGGAAGTGATCGCGGTCGCCGTAGCGGCACAGTTGTTGCTGGATTGATGTCGCTGGTTTGAGTTCGCCCAGAGAAAAAAGGCCACGACGGAAGAAACGTGTATACACTTCGGTTTACAGCAATCCGCCGCAGCGGAGCCGGGCGTCCCGCGCCTGCGTTCGCGGCTTTCTTTCTGCTTGCAGTGCCCGCCGTGGTGAGCAGACGCCAAAGCTACCTCGGCGCATGCATGCGCCGACAAGGTTGAGAGCACATGGAAAGCTACTACCTCGATTGGGCCAATCTGCTGCTGCGCTGGGTGCACGTCATCACCGCGGTTGCCTGGATCGGCGCATCCTTCTATTTCGTGATGCTGGACAACAGCCTCGAGAAGCCGCTCGACCCCGAATCGCTCGACAAGGGCGTGGGTGGCGAGCAGTGGGCGGTGCACGGCGGCGGCTTCTACAACATGCAGAAGTACCTGCTGGCGCCGAAAAAGGTGCCGGATCACCTGCACTGGTCGTACTGGGAGAGCTACACCACCTGGATCACCGGGTTCGCGCTCTTCACGATGTCCTACCTCTGGAACGCGAGCACCTACCTCATCGACAAGACCAGGATGGACTGGCAGCCGGGCGCCGCCATCGGCGTGGCGCTGGCCTTCTTCGTCGTGTTCTGGATGGTCTACGACAGCATCTGCCAGATCTTCGGCAAGCGCAGGAACGGCGACACCATCGTCGGCGTGCTGATCGCGTTGTTCATCGTGTTCGCGACCTGGCTGGCCTGCCAGTGGTTCGCGGGCCGCGCGGCCTTCCTGCTCGTGGGCGCCATGATGGCCACGACCATGAGCGGCAACGTGTTCTTCTGGATCATCCCGGGCCAGCGCAAGAACGTGCAGGCGCTGCGCGAGGGCCGGCCGGTCGACCCGGTGCACGGCCAGCGCGGCAAGCAGCGCAGCGTGCACAACACCTACTTCACGCT
>JBDUCH010000462.1:0-2817 GCA_040003555.1 Variovorax sp.
TGCCTGGTCGACATCGGCGCCGGCACCACCGACGTGGCGATCTTCACCAACGGCGCGATCCGCCACACGGCCGTGATCCCGATCGCGGGCGACCTGATCACCAGCGACATCGCGATGGCGCTGCGCACGCCGACCAAGGACGCCGAAGACATCAAGGTCGAGAACGGCTTTGCCAAGCAGTTGCTGGCCGACCCGGACACGCAGGTGGAAGTGCCGGGCCTTGGCGACCGCGGGCCCCGCATGCTGAGCAGGCAGGCACTGGCCGGCGTGATCGAGCCGCGCATCGAGGAGATCTTTTCGCTGGTGCAGCAGGTGGTGCGCGAGTCGGGCTACGAGGAAGTTTTGTCCTCGGGCATCGTGCTGACCGGTGGCAGCGCGGTCATGCCCGGCATGGTCGAGCTCGGCGAGGACATCTTCCTGAAGCCGGTGCGGCGCGGTATTCCGAAGTATTCGAGCGCGTTGTCCGACATGGTCGCGCAGCCCCGCGCCGCGACGGTGATGGGCTTGCTCGAAGAAGCCCGCTTCGCCCGCATGCGCGGCTTCAAGGTGGCACAGAAGAACGGCTCTGTAAAGACTGCATTCGGACGCTTCAAAGACTTCATCGTGGGGAACTTCTGATCATGAACTTCTACCCACTGTGGTTGGCCCGCAGCAGTCCTCAACGGCATTTCAATGAGCGATGGCGGCGCACCGGCCCACCTTCGTGATGCAACACCGGTGACGCTCGAAAAACATTAGTTCATACACAAACGGCAACTGCAAATTCAAGGAGTTAGAAATGGCCATCGAAATGATCGAAGTAGAAGAGTTCAATCAAGGCACGCAGATCAAGGTGATCGGTGTTGGCGGCGGCGGCGGCAATGCAGTCGCGCACATGATCGAACGTGGCGTGCAGGGCGTTCAGTTCGCCTGCGCCAACACCGATGCGCAGGCGCTGTCGCGCAGCAACGCACCCAAGCTGATCCAGCTCGGCAGCAACGGCCTCGGCGCCGGCGGCAAGCCCGACAAGGGGCGTGACGCAGCCGAGGCGGCGGTCGACGAGATCCGTGCGGCCATCGACGGCGCGCACATGCTCTTCATCACGGCCGGCATGGGCGGCGGCACCGGCACCGGCGCCGCACCGGTCATCGCGCGCATCGCCAAGGAGATGGGCATCCTGACCGTGGGCGTGGTCACCAAGCCCTTCGACTGGGAAGGCGGCAAGCGCATGAGCAACGCCGATTGCGGCCTGGCCGAACTCGAAGCCAACGTCGACTCGCTGATCGTGATTCTCAACGAGAAGCTGCTTGAAGTGCTGGGCGACGACGTCACGCAGGCCGAGGCCTTCGCCCATGCGAACGACGTGCTGAAGAACGCCGTTGGCGGCATCTCGGAAATCATCAACGAGTACGGTGGCGTTAACGTCGACTTCGAAGACGTTCGCACCGTGATGGGCGAACCCGGCAAGGCCATGATGGGCACCGCGGCTGCCAGCGGCCCGGACCGCGCACGCATCGCGGCCGAACAGGCCGTGGCCTGCCCGCTGCTTGAAGGCATCGACCTGTCGGGTGCCAAGGGCGTGCTGGTGCTGGTCACCGCATCGAAGGGTTCGCTGAAGCTGGCCGAATCCAAGCTCGCGATGACGACGATCCGTGAATTCGCGGCGCCCGATGCGCACGTGATCTACGGCGCGGCCTACGACGAGAGCCTCGGCGATGAGATGCGCGTCACCGTGGTCGCCACCGGCCTGTCGCGCCAGGATGCCCGCCGCCAGGCCCCGACGCTGGAAGTGATCCGCACCGGCACCGACAACATCCCGTTCCACGTGCCGACCCTCGGTGGCAACGGCCATGCCGGCAGCCAGCCCAACTACGAAGGCATGGCAGTGCCAAGCGTGTGGCGCACCAACCGCACGATGGCCGCGGCCAAGGTGGATGCGCTGTCGTCGGGCGGTATGGACGACTTCGAGATCCCGGCCTTCCTGCGCAGGCAGGCAGACTGACCGTTGCAGGGCAACGGCTGTGACTATCGCGGACATAGCGAGGCGCGCGGTGCGCCATGCGCCTCGCGCTCCTAAAATCACCGCCGTGCTGCAACAACGAACTCTCAAGGCCATCACGCGCGCGGTCGGCGTGGGGCTGCACAGCGGGCAACGCGTGGAACTCACGCTGCGCCCGGCACCGGTCGATTCGGGCATCGTGTTCCGCCGCGTCGACCTGCCCGAGCCGGTCGAGATCGCGATGACGCCCGAGGCGGTGACCGACACCCGCCTGGCCTCGACCGTTTCGTCGGGCGGCGCCAAGGTGCAGACCATCGAGCATCTGATGTCGGCCTGCGCCGGCCTCGGCATCGACAACCTGCGTATCGACATCACGGCCGACGAGGTGCCGATCCTCGATGGCTCGGCTTCGTCCTTCGTGTTCCTGCTGCAGAGCGCAGGCATCGCGTTGCAACAGGCGCCACGCCGTTTCATCAAGGTGACGCGCCCGGTCGAGGTGCGCGAGGGCGAGGGCGCCAACGTCAAATGGGCGCGGCTCGATCCGTACCACGGCTACAAGCTCAGCTTCGAAATCGATTTCGACCATCGCGTGGTCAATTCGACCGGCCAGCGCGTCGAGTTCGATCTTGGCAGCGGCTCCTACAGCCGCGACATCGCGCGTGCGCGCACCTTCGGCTTCACCAAGGAAGTCGAGTACATGCGCAGCAAGGGCCTGGCCCTGGGCGGCGGGCTCGACAATGCAATCGTCATGGACGACACCAAGGTGCTCAATGCCGGCGGCCTTCGCTACGACGACGAATTCGTCAAGCACAAGATCCTCGATGCCATGGGCGATCTCT
>JBDUCH010000463.1:0-2789 GCA_040003555.1 Variovorax sp.
TGGCCATCGTGAAGTCCGGATAAGGTTTGAGGTGCGACCCACCAAACCTGTCCTTCAAGGAAATCACGATGACCAACGCCACTATGGCATTAGGCGAGCTCGGCGTGCTCGCTTCCCGTTCGTGAGGAGAACACCGCTGCGAACACCAGGGCGAGCGTCACGGAGAAGATCCCAGGTTGTCCCTCATGCGCTTCGGCCGGGCACCCCCTACGATGAAAGCGGCCTCACGCCGTTCATCGTTATCCAGGAGCCGAATGTCATCCCTACCCCGTACCCGACCCATCGCCCCTCTGCGCACCTTGCGCCTAGCCTTGCCCCTGGTCGCCGCTTTGATCGCTGCCGGTTGCAGCTCGCTCGGCGTACAGCATCCGCTGTCGGAGACGCAGGCGAAGGTCCCGGGCCTGGAGAAGCCGGCCGAGGTGCTGGTCGACCAATGGGGCGTCTCGCACATCTACGCGGGCACCACGTACGACGCATTTCTGGTGCAGGGCTATGTGGCCGCGCGCGACCGGCTTTGGCAGATGGATCTGTGGCGCAAGCGCGGCCTCGGCGAGATGGCCAAGGACTTCGGCCCGGCCTGGGTCGACAGCGACCGCGCCGCGCGCTCGGTGCTCTACCGCGGCGACATGTACCGCGAGTGGCTGGCCTACGGCTCCGATGCCAAGCGCGTCGCCGAGGCGTTCACGGCCGGCGTCAACGCCTTCGTGGCCCAGGTCGAGGCCGACCCCGCGCTGCTGCCCGAGGAGTTCAGGCAGCTCGGCTACAAGCCGGCGCGTTGGGCGCCCGAGGACATCGTGCGCATCCGCCATCACGGCCTGACGCTCAACTTCACCGGCGAGATCGACCGCGCCCAGGCGTACTGCGACGGCAAGGCCAACGGCGCGCGCGTCGACTGGCTGCGCCGCGAACTGGTGCCCGACGTGAGCCCGCAGGTGCCCGAGGGTCTGGCCGTGTGCGGCCTCCCCGCCGCGGAGCTCAAGCGGGCCTACGCCCTGGCCACCGCCAGCCCGCGCTTCACCAAGGACAACATCAAGCTGCTGAGCGCCGGCCTCACGCCGGACCAGCTGCTGGCCCTGTCCGACTCCACGCTCAACCAGCCCGACGCCAACACGCTGGCCAGCTACGGCAGCAACAACTGGACCATCGCGCCGTCGATGACTACCACCGGCCGGCCGATCCTGGCCAACGACCCGCACCGCGCGCACGGTGCACCCAGCCTGCGCTACATCTCGCACCTGTCGGCACCCGGCATGGACGTGATCGGTGCAGGCGAGCCCTTCTTGCCGGGCATCTCGATCGGCCACAACGGCCGCATCGCCTTTGGCCTCACGCGGTTCTACATGGATCAGGAAGACCTGTACGTCTACGAAACCAACGCTGCCAACGACAAGGAGTACAGGTACCAGGGCCGCTGGGAACCGATGGGCAAGGTGGTCGATAGCATCGCCGTCAAGGGCGAGCCGCAGCCGCGTCAGGTCGAGTACTGGTTCACGCGGCACGGCCCGGTGCTCGCCGCCGACAAGGGTCGCGCCTTCGCGTTGCGCGCAGTCTGGCTCGACCAGGGCATGGCGCCGTATTTCGGTTCGATGGATTACATGCGCGCCCAGAACTTCGACCAGTTCCGCGCCGCGATGAACCGCTGGGGCGCGCCGGGCGAGAACCAGGTGTATGCCGACAACAGCGGCAACATCGGCTGGATCCCCGGTGGCCTCACGCCGATCCGACCCAACTGGGACGGCCTGATGCCCGTGCCCGGCGACGGCCGCTTCGAATGGACGGGTTTCCGCAACGGCGACGAGCTGCCATGGGAATTCAACCCGAAGCGTGGCTATGTGGTCACGGCCAATGAGAACAACATCCCGCCCACCCATCCGCTGTACAAGAAGGGCGTGGGCTACGAATGGGCCGACTCGGCGCGCGCCCAGCGCTTGCACGGCCTGTTCGAGAAAGCCGCGAGGGAAGGCAGGAAGCTCAGCGTCGCCGATTCCGAGGCCTGGCAGACCGACACCGTCGCCGTGCCCGCGCAGCGCCTGCTGAAGCTGCTGGCACCACTGCGCAGCACCGATGCCGCAACTGCCGAGGGGCTCGCGCTGCTGCAGCGCTGGGACGGCACTATGGCTGCCGACAGCGCCGCCGCCGCGCTGTACGAGGTGTGGAGCAGCGACACGCTGAAGAAGGCGCTGACCGACAAGGTGCTGGCCCCCGGCGAGCGCGCCTTCGCCAACGACACCAGCCCCACGCGGATGATCACCGTGCTCGAAAGTCCCACCGGCTGGATGAGTCCTTCCGAACGCGACACTCTGCTGCTGGCGTCGATCGCACCGGCCATGCAGTGGATGAAGGACAAGCACGGCGCCGACAGCGCGAAGTGGCGCTGGGGCACGCTGCACCGGGCCGTATTCCAGCACCCGCTGGCCGGTGTGGTCGACGCACCCACGCGCCAGCGCCTGAACGTGGATGCGGGCGGCATCGGCGGCTCATGGGCCACGCCCATGGCCACCAGCTACCAGCCCGGCACGTACCAGCTCAACGCGGGCGCATCGTTCCGCATGGTGGTCGACGTGGGCAACTGGGACGCTTCGCGGGTCGTCAACACGCCGGGCCAGTCGGGCAATCCGGCCAGCCCGCATTACCGCGACCTGGCGCCCACCTGGGCAGAAGGCAAGTACTTTCCGCTGACCTACTCGCGCGAGGCGGTCCAGAAGGTGACGCGAGAGCGGATGACGCTGACGCCTTAGTGATCCGGCTCTCTACAATCGCGCTCGTCACGTCGGCCGCCAGCAGGCTGC
>JBDUCH010000464.1:0-2777 GCA_040003555.1 Variovorax sp.
GCCGTAGCGCTCGTCGAGCAGCGAATCGCCGAGCTTTTGCGAGGCGATCTCCAGCACGTGGAAGCCCGGCGTCAGCGGAATGCCGATCACTTCGAACGGACGGGGCGCGCCTCCTTCAGCCTTGGGCATGTCGAGCGTCTTCACGCCGGCCTGGCCGTCGAGCAGCGAGAGCATGCGCGTTTGCACGCTGGTCTTGTCGTCCTTGTCGATCACCTTCGGCAGCACGCCCTTCACATCGCGCGCGGCCAGCTTGCGGTCGACCACATAGCTGCTGTCGTAGCGCCGCACCTTGCGAAACCAGGCAATGATCTCGGCGTCGGTCTTCGGGTTCAGGTCGCTCACCTTGCCGGGCGTGAGAGCCTGCAGCTTGAGTGCGGGCTCCACGTTGCGCACCGTCACCGGCATCAGCGCCACCCCGTTCGACTCGGCCAGCCGCTCGACCACGCCGAACGGCGAAGCCGCGAACTTGGCAAGCGGCGGCATGGCGCCCGTCGACACTTTCAGCGGAAAGCTCGTCGGCGAGGCCAGCGGCCGATCCGACTCGTCCTTGAAGCCGGCCGGAAGCTCGACGGTGAACTGCGTCTGCTCCGGAAAGGGCGCAGGGAAGCTGACCGAATCGACCAGTGTTTCGGCATCGGCCTGGCCCTCTTCGCTGAACTTGGGCGCGATGCTCTTGCCGCCGCCCTTGACCACGATCTGCGCGGCCAGCTTGCGCGGCACCGGTGCATTGAACGACAGCGACATCGGCCGCAGCGGCAGGCAAGCGGCCTGGGCGTTTTCGCGTTCGCAGCTGAACGACACGGCAAAAGGCTCGCGCACCTGGAAGTTGAAGCGGCGCTCCACCTTGTTGGCAATGCCGGAGGGCGTGGCCACGCCGGTGCCGTACACCAGTTGCATCTTGGCCGAGGGTGGCAGGGTGCGATTGCATCGCAACGCGGCAAAACGCAGCGGGTCTTTGGCTGCGCGCTCGGTCGCGCTCATCGATTTCAGCAGTGCGGCCCGCTCGGCCTCGGCCAGCGCCACCACCGGAATACGCTCGCCGATGCCATCGGCCTGGCACCACACGTTGGCGAACAAGGTCTGGGTGCTGGCCGCGCCATTCAGTTCGAGCACGAAGAACTGCTGCTCGTCGATGCGGCCGCCGCCCGGGCGGATGTTGCGCACGAACGGGCCTCCGCTATTGAATTGATAGCTGCTCGCGCCCGTCAGCTCTACGCCGGAGGCTGATTTGAAGCCTGCAACCCGGGTGACGCTGCAACGCACACCGGGCGTCAGGTCGTTCTCGAAGTCGAACACCCATTGCTTTTCGCCAGTCCAGCGGCCGGTGCCCTTGCCGGCCTGCGCGTCGCTGCAGCTCACGGTGAGCGGCGCGGGCGCCTTCGGGTCGCCGAAGGTGACGGCGGCCTGGTCGAATTTGGCGACGATCTGCCGCACGCGCGCCACCTCGCCTTGCGGCGTGAGGCTGGTGATCTGGAGCGCCTGGGCGCCGAGGGACAGGCCGGCAAGCAGGGCTGCGGCGGCAAGTTTCTTGTAGGTGTTCAAACGGTCTCTCCTGTGCGATGGGAGGTTATCGCAACTTGTTCACGTCTCGATACACTTCCCATGAAGAACAGAGGACGAGGATTCATGACACCAACGCGCTCACGTGCCGCACCGATCACGCCGTTCTGGCTGCGCCTGCCTCGGTTTTTCCTGTTTCCGTTGCAATGGGAGCCCCTGCTGTATGCGCTGGTGCTCTCGCTGTGCAGCGTGCTCGTCTTCGCCATTCCGCTGCCTTTTGCGATCTTCCTGATCGAGCTGGGCATCCTGCTCGCGGCCAGCCGCTACAGCTTCAAGGTCATCCAGCTCAGTTCGCAGGGCTTTCTGCGCACCCGGGACTTTCCGCCGCAGCGCGACCCGGATCTGGTCAACCTGCCGTGGAAGCTGTTCGCGATCCTGCTGGTCATGAGCTTCCTGATCGGCGGCCTGGCCTACGTTTCGAAGAACCTCGCCATCGCCGGCTGGGCGGTCGTGTCCTTTGCATTGCCGGCCATCGCAGTGGTCCTGGTGCAGACCGCCAGCCTTGGCCAATCGCTCAACCCGGCGCTCTGGTGGTCGGTGATGCGCGCGATGGGCTGGCCTTATGTAGCGCTGTGGGCCTTTTTGTTCTTCCTGAGCGGTGGTGCCGAGATCGCGCTTCCGCTGCTGGCACCGCTGGTCGCCCGCTGGATGCTGCTGCCGTTGGTCAATTTCGTGCTGATCTATTTCAGCTGGGCCATGTCGGCGCTGCTCGGCTATGCGATGTACCAGTACCACGAAGAGCTCGGCATCGACCAGCGCTTCGTGCCGCAGGCCGCGCCCGGCGAGCGCGATGTGTCGGAAGAGGCCCGCGCGATCGACGCGCACGTGGCCGACATGGTCGAGCATGGTGAGATCGACAACGCCGTGGGCATTGCCTACGACGCGGCCCGCGGGGCAGAGAACGACCTGCACGCGCAGCGCCGCTACCACCGGGTGCTGGCAATATCCAGCAAGACCGACGACCTGCTGCGCCATGGCAAGCGCTTCATCGAGTTGCTGATGCACAGCAAGCAGGAGACCGAAGCGCTCGCCGTGTACCAGACCTGCATTGGCAAGGATCCGCAGTTTCTCTGCGACAACCCGGCGCATGTGGTGAGCTTTGCACGCCTGCAATGGCGCGCCGGTGACGCACGCGCTGCGCTAGCCTTGCTCAAGGGCTTCGACAAGCGCAATGCCGGGCACGCCGCGATTCCCGATGCCTACGAACTGGCCGCGCG
>JBDUCH010000153.1:0-9283 GCA_040003555.1 Variovorax sp.
GAGCCCGCGCCGTGCGTCCAGCCCAGCGTGCCGTGCCCCGCGTTGACCCACAGCCTGTCGATGCGCGTGCGGCCGATGTACGGGATGTTGGTCGGGGTGGCGGGGCGCAGGCCCGTCCAGAAGTTCGGCTGGCCGCCTTGGTCTTCGCTGCGCGTGTCGCACACGCCGGGCAGCACGGTTTCGATGCGCTCGGCCAACATGCGGCAGCGCTGGCGCGCCAACGCCGTGTCGAGCGCATGGTCGTAGCCATTCAGTTCGATCGTGCCGGCCACGCGCAGGCGGTCGCCGAGGCGCGTCATCGCGCACTTCACCGTGTCGTCGATGGTGCTGACCCAGGGCGCGCCCTCGGGCCGGCGCAGCGCGAAGGTGGCGCTGTAGCCCTTGCCGGGGTAGATCGGCAGATCGACGCCCACCGTGCGCAGCAGCGGCGCGCTGTACGCGCCGCAGGCCACCACCACCGCGTCCGCGCGCAGCGTCAGGTCGTTCTGCGCCGAATCGCGCGCCGAGCCACCGCCGATGTCCACCGATTCGACCGCGCCGCCGGCCAGGTTGAGGCGCTGCACCGCGCGACCGAACAGCATGCGTGCGCCGCGGGTCGCGCAGCGTCGGGCGAGTGCCTGCGTGAAGAGCCGCGCATCGCCCGACTCGTCGCTCGCCGTGTAGGTGCCGCCGACGATGTGGTCGCCGAAGCTGCGCAGCGCCGGCTCGATGGCCAGCAGCTCTTCGCGGCCCACCACGCGGCGCTCGACGCCGTAGCGCTGCATCAGTGCCGCCGCCTGCGCTGCGCCGTCCAGCGATCTGGGGTCGGTAAAGTAGTGGGCGATACCGCGCTCGAGCCGGTCGAACTCGATGCCGGTGGACATCACGACGTCTTTGAGCGCGGCATGGCTGTACGCGCCGAGCGCGATGATCTGCTCGACATTGCGGGCAAAGGCCGCGTCGTTGCACTGCATCAGAAACTTCAGGCCCCAGCGCCATTGCTGCCAGTCGAAGCGCGGGCGGAACAGCAGCGGCGCGTCGTTGCGGAACATCCACTTCAACAGCTTTGCCGGCGCGCCCTTGTGCGCCCACGGTTCGCAGTAGCTCACCGAGATCTGCCCCGCATTGGCGAAGCTGGTTTCCATTGCCGCGTCGGCCTGGCGGTCGACCACGGTCACGCTGTGCCCGCGCCCGAGCAGGTGCCAGGCGGTGCTGATGCCGATGATGCCGGCGCCGAGAACGATCACTTTCATGCAACCAGTGTTGCAGACTTGCAGACGCCGCCCCGCACGGACAATGGCCGCGATGCAGCTTCGACGTCGAGACCTCCACCGCGCCGCGCTCTGGCTTGCCCTGGGCAGTTGGGGCGCCGCGACCGGCGCGCGCGCTGCCAGCACCCCGCGCTGGGCCAGCGACCCGTTCACGCTCGGCGTGGCAAGCGGCCAGCCGCGGCCCGACAGCGTGGTGCTGTGGACACGCCTGACCGCCCCGGAACTGCAGGAGGAACCGGGTGCCGGCGACCGTCCTGTCTTCGCCGTGCGCTATGAAATCTACGGCGATGCCGCGCTGCGCCAGCCGGTGCAGCAAGGCGAAGCGACGGCCTGGCCGTCGCGCGGCTTCAGCGTCCATGTGCTGGCGCAGGGCCTGCAGCCGGGCCGCGACTACTGGTATCGGTTCACCTGCGGCAATGCGGTGAGCCCGGTGGGCCACACCCGCACCGCGCCTGCGGCCGAAGCGGACGTGCGCCGGCTGCGGCTGGCGCTGGCGTCCTGCCAGCACTACGAGCAAGGCTTTTTTGCCGCGCATCGCGAGATCGCCGCACAGGACATTGACTTCGTGCTGTTCGTCGGCGACTACATCTACGAAGGCAGCAGCCCGGCCTACACCGCGCGCCAGCACGGCAGTCCTACGCCGCACACGCTCGACGAGTACCGCGCGCGCCATGCGCTCTACAAGCGCGATGCCGACCTGCAGGCCGCACACGCGGCGCACCCCTGGATCGTGACGCTGGACGACCACGAGGTGGTGAACGACTACGCGGACGACCGCGATCCCGGCTACAGCGATCCCGCGCGGTTCCTGCGCCGGCGCGCTGCGGCCTACCGCGCCTACTTCGAGCACATGCCGATGGCGATCGGGCCCGAAGGCCCGGCCATGCGCATCCACGACCGCTTCCAGTGGGGCCGGCTGGCCGAGTTGTGGACGCTCGACTCGCGCCAGCACCGCAGCCACCACGCCTGCCCCGACCCCCGGCGCGATGCGGGCCGCTCGGTGATCGGCTGTACCGAACTCGCCGATCCGGCGCGCACGATGCTTGGCGCCGAACAGGAGCGCTGGCTCGCCCAGGGCCTGGCGGGGTCGTCGCGGCGCTGGAAGCTGCTGGGCCAGGCCACGCAGCTCAGCGCCACCGGCATCGACACGCCTGAAGGCCGGAGCACCTGGACGGACGCTTGGGATGGCTACCCCGCGGCGCGCCAGCGCCTGTTGCAGGGCATCGTGGACGCGGGCGTGCGCGATGTGGTCTCGCTGGGCGGCGATGTGCACCGCCATGTGGCCGCCCACCTGCGCGTGCGGCCCAACGACAGCGCCTCGCCGGTGGTGGCAAGCGAGTTCATCGGCGGCTCGGTCACCGCGCACGGCGCCAGCCAGCCCGCGATGGCGCGCATGCGGCGCGACAACCCGGACGTGAAGCACGCCCGCGGGGATCAGCGCGGCTGGGCCCTGGTCGAGGTGACGCCGGACCTGATGCACTGCGAAATGCGCGCGACGCCGCACCCGGTGCCGGTGGATGCGGTGTTCACCCGGCAGGCCGCATTTGCGGTGCAGGCCGGCCATGCGGGCGTCGAGACGGCATGACGCAAAGGTTTTGATTAAGACTGCACAGTAGCTTCACAGGCGACCCGCCTGTTCGGTGACGTGCGGGACTAGAATCCTGGCATGAACTCCGCCGTCGTCGCGCCCAAACCGTCTTTCAAGGAGCAGATGCTCGTGGCCCGGGAGGAGGCGATCGTCCAGGCCGTCAACCGGCTGCTGGCCGAGAAGGGCTTCGAAGCGATGACGGTCGACGAGGTGGCGGCCGCCGTGGGCATCGCCAAGGCCAGCCTCTACAAGCATTTCCCGAGCAAGGAAGACCTGGCCGCCGCCGCGATGGTGCGGATCATGAAGCGGACCCAGGATTTCATGGCCACGCTGCCGGCCGACGGCGATCCGCTCGATCAGCTCAAGGCGGTGGTTCGCTGGGCCATGGAGGTGCAACTGGCCGGCGAAATGCCGTCGCTGCCGCATCAGAGCTCCTCCCTGCGCACCACCCTGATGGCCAATCGCGCCTATATCGACCGCCTGATGGGCGTGAGCGAGACGCTCGGCGCCTGGATCAAGGCGGCGCAGGCCAACGGCACGCTCACCAGCAAGCTGCCGGGCATCGCGGTGCTCTACACGCTGTTCGCGCGGGCCTGCGATCCGGTGCTCGAGTTCCTCAAGGCCGGCGACAAGTACAGCAACGTGCAGATCGTCGACATGGTGCTCGAAAGCTGCTTCGCAGGGCTGTCGGCGCGTTGAGTCTTCAGCGCACCTCGACGCAGAGCGTCGGTTTGAAGGCTTCCTGCTCGCCCTTGCTGCGATAGCCGAGCGGGTTGGCGACCACGCGGCAGCCGTCCTTCACATAGTCGAATGCGCAGTGCAGGTGGCCGTGCAGCCAGAGCGAAGCCAGCGGCAGCAGTTCGTCGAGCGAATTGCAAAAGCCGGCGGTGCCCGGCGTCAGGCCGTAGCGCGGATCGGCGCTCGCGAGGGTCGGCGCAAAATGCGTGATCGCCACCGTGGTGCCGTCGTAAGGTTCGGCCAATGCGTTGCGCAGCCACGTCTGGCACGTGAGTGAGTGCTCTCTCAGTGCATCGGCCAGAAAGGGCTGGCCGGCCCGCGCCGTGGCCGCTTTCTCCAGATAGAAATTGGCCGCGCGCATCGCCTTGCCGCGGGCCTTGAGCTGCTCGGTCATGCCGGCGGCCGGGTCGACCAGCGCGTCGAAGTCACTCCAGAGCGTGGTGCCGATGAAGCGGATGCCGTCGATCACCCGCGTTTCGCGCTCCAGCCAGAGGATCTCGAGCGCATCGCAGCTGTCGCGCAACCGGGCGTGCACCGCGTCGAAGTCGTCGCCGTCGTACTCGTGGTTGCCGGGCACGTAGATCACCGGCGTCGGCCAGCCGTTTTTCGGGGAGAAGCGGCCGAGGCCAAAATCGGGATCGGTCAGGCGCGATCCGTTCTGGTAGGAGCCGATGTCGCCCGCCAGCACCAGCAGATCGGCGCCCGGCGCAGGCTCCGCCACGAAGCGGGGGTGCGATTCGAGGTGCAGGTCGGACAGCAATTGCAGCTTCATTGCGAGCCAGTCTAGGGGAATGTGCCCATGCGCATCGCGCATGAAGTCGGGCTTGAAATACTAGGGAAAACCCTTAATCTTCAGTACATCACCACACCAGCACGGGCCAAGGCCGTGCATCAGTATGTTTTCGTTGTTTGGTCAATTAATGGGTTTTTTCCGTTCCCCCGCCGCCGTTGTGCCTTCGAGCCCGGCCGCCGCGCTGCTTGAAAGCGCCGATTCCTGTGCTGGCGTCGACCCCCACCATGCGCACGAGTTGCGCGAAGCCGCGAGCGCCTGGCTGCGCGTCGTGCGCTGAGCTTCAGCCCCCTTCGGGCACCTTCTGCCCGATGACCGAGCGCGCAAACGCCACCGCGGCGGAGCGCACCAGCGCGTCCCGCAGCCATTCGTGCGCATGACCATGCTGGGCGCGGCGATGCCAGACGGCGTCGACATGCAGTAGCGGCTGGTCGAACGGCAGATCGCGCAGCACCAGCTGGTCGTCGATGCCGGTCACGTTGACGAAATGACGCGGCAGCACCGTCAGCAGGTCTGAATTCGCGACCACCCGGCCCGCCGTAAAAAACTGGTTGACCGTCACCACGATGCGCCGCTCGCGACCGAGCGTGCCAAGCGTCTGGTCGACGAAGCCGTAGGGCCGGCCCGAAAAACTCACGAGCAAATGACGCGCGGCGCAGTAGTCGTCGAGCGTCAGCGGCTTGTCGGCGAGCGGATGGCCGCGGCGCATCACGCACACGTACTGGCCGACATACAGCCGCTGCGTCTCGAACGGCACGGCCGCCCCCGACTGGCCGCGCGCCGTCAGGCTGGCCAGCACCGCCGGAAAGTAGCCGACCGCCATGTCTGCGCCCTCGCTCTCGAGCAACTGGCGCGGGTCGCGCGTGGTCAACGGCACCACCCGGATCGAGACGCCAGGCGCCTCGCGCTCGGCAATCTGCACCAGACCCGGGATCAGCTCGGCCGCGGTGGCATCGGCCATCGCCAGCACGAAGCTGGTGTCGGCGGTGCCCGGGTCGAAATCGCTGGGCGCCAGCGTGTGCTGAAGGTGCCGCAACGCATCGCGGATGGTCGGCCAGAGCGCCAGCGCGCGCGGCGTGGGCTCGACACCCGCGCCCGAGCGGCGAACGAGGTCGTCGCCCAGCACATCGCGCAGCCGGCGCAGTGCATTGCTCACCGCCGGCTGGGTCAGCGACAGGTTGCGGGCCGCGCGGGTGAGGTTGCGCTCGGCCATCACCTCGTCGAAGACACGCAGCAGGTTGAGATCCAGTGTGCGAAAGTTGACATTTATCATCGTGGTGAATGATAAACATAAGAAATATAAAGTGGGATAACACTAGGGAAACCCCTAATATCACTGCATCGGCTTCGGCCATTCGTCCCTTGGAGGGAATCCACCATGACCAGTTTTGTCCACGTTGACCAACCCCAAGTCCATCCCGGCGTGCAGCGCGCCGAGATCCTGTTCGGCCGCTTCAGCGAAGTCCGCCGCAACAGCGCCGGCTCGCGCCATCTGATTCTGCTGTTGATGGTGGCCGTGATGGCCTCCGCGATGGTGGTCGTCGACACGCTCGTGTCCAACTGGACCGAGGCCAGCGTGCTGGCGGCATGGGTCTCGCTGTGCGCTTTCGCATTCGCCGCCCTGGCGCTCTACGCGAGTATTTTCCGTGCCGGCTTCGCGCGCGTCGCCGCGGTGTTCCGCGAATCGGCCCAGCACCGTGCCGCTGCCCGCGCCGACGCCCGCTTCCTGGCCTCCGCCCAGAGCGACCCGCGCGTGATGCAAGAGCTGCAAGCCGCGATCACGCGCCGCAACTCGGACGCCGAAGTGGCGGCCATCGCCAAGCCCCAGGCGCCCGCGCTGAAGGCAAAGCGTTCGGAAGAAGGGCAAGTGCCCACGCTGTATGAAGCCATGCGCCGCCTGAACGCTTCGCGCTACTACTGAGCCCTCGCGGCTCCCGCAAAAAAGCCGCCCGAGGGCGGCTTTTTCCATGGTGCCGGGGCGGCAGGCCTCAGGCCTCCAGCCGCTCCTCGATCGCGGCCTTGGTCGCCGGCAGTTCCTTCGGCAGGTGATGCGCAAGCTGCGCGAACAGCTCTTCGTGCAGCTTCAATTCGTCGCGCCAGGCCGACTTGTCGATGCTGGTGACGGTGTTGAACTGCTCGGCGCTGAAGTCGAGGCCGGTCCAGCTCAGATCCTGGTAGCGCGGGCTCACGCCGAACACGTGCTCGGTGCCCTCGGCCTTGTGCTCGATGCGCTCGATCATCCACTTGAGCACGCGCATGTTTTCACCATAGCCCGGCCAGACGAACTTGCCATCGGCACCCTTGCGGAACCAGTTGGTGGTGTAGATCTTCGGCAGCTTCGCGCCCGAGGCGTCGAGCTTCTTGCCGAGGTCGAGCCAGTGCTGGAAGTAGTCGCTCATGTTGTAGCCCATGAACGGCAGCATCGCGAACGGGTCGCGCCGCACCACGCCGGCCTGGCCGGTCGCCGCGGCGGTCGTCTCGGAGCCCATCGTGGCGGCCATGTAGACGCCTTCGATCCAACTGCGCGCTTCGGTCACCAGCGGCACGGTGGTCGAGCGGCGGCCGCCGAAGATGAAGGCGTCGATCGCCACGCCTTTCGGGTCGTCCCAGGCTTCGTCGAGCGCCGGATTGTTGGTGGCAGCCACCGTGAAGCGGGCGTTCGGGTGCGCCGCCTGGGCGCCGGTTTCCTTCGCTATGGCAGGCGTCCACTCGTTGCCCTGCCAATCGATCGCGTGTGCCGGTGCGTCTCCCATGCCTTCCCACCACACGTCGCCGTCGTCGGTCAGCGCCACGTTGGTGAAGATGGTGTCACGCTCGATGCTGGCCATGCAGTTCGGATTGGTCTGCACGTTGGTGCCGGGCGCCACGCCGAAGTAGCCGGCTTCGGGGTTGATCGCGCGCAGGCGGCCGTCGGCCTGCGGCTTGATCCAGGCGATGTCGTCGCCGATGGTGGTGACCTTCCAGCCGTCGAGGCCGGCCGGCGGGATCAGCATCGCGAAGTTGGTCTTGCCACAGGCGCTCGGGAACGCAGCAGCCACGTGGTACTTCTTGCCTTCGGGGTTGGTCACGCCGAGGATCAGCATGTGCTCGGCGAGCCAGCCTTCGTCGCGGCCCATGTTCGACGCGATGCGCAGCGCAAAGCACTTCTTGCCGAGCAGCGCATTGCCGCCGTAGCCCGAGCCGTAGCTCCAGATCTCGCGCGTTTCGGGGTAGTGGACGATGTACTTGGTCGTGTTGCAGGGCCAGGCCACGTCCTTTTGCCCGGCTTCGAGCGGCGCGCCGACCGTGTGAACGCAGGGCACGAAGTCGCCGTCGACACCGAGCACGTCGTGCACGGCCCGGCCCATGCGCGTCATGATCTTCATGTTCACCGCGACATAGGCGCTGTCGGAGAGTTCGATGCCGATGTGGGCGATCGGCGAGCCGAGCGGGCCCATGCTGAAGGGCACCACGTACATCGTGCGGCCCTTCATGCAGCCCTCGAACAGCGGCTGCAGCGTGGCGCGCATCTCGGCCGGCGCCATCCAGTTGTTGGTGGGGCCGGCGTTCTCTTTCTTGTCAGAGCAGATGAAGGTGCGGTCTTCCACGCGCGCCACGTCGCTCGGGTCGGACGACGCGAGGTAGGAGTTCGGGCGCTTGGCCTGGTTGAGCTTCTTGAAGGTGCCGGCGTCCACCAGTTGCTGGCACAGGCGGTCGTACTCTTCGCTGCTGCCGTTGCACCAGTGAATGTGGTCGGGTTTGCAGAGTGCGGCCATATCGGCCACCCACGCAATCAGCTTCGCGTTCTTGACATAAGAGGGCGCCTTAAGGTTCAAGCCCTTCATCACGGGTGCGTTCATCGGAAATCTCCTGGGTTTTGAAAATCGTCTTTTCGAACGAACCTCGGCGCCGATGCGCACGAAGGCCGTTGGAGAAAACGTTTTCCGCCGGAGTTTCGAGAGAGCTCCCGGCGGGCCCGCACAGGGGCCCGCGCAGTCAGGGGCTTCAGGCCATGTAGACGGCGATCGATGCCAGCAACAGCATCAGCACGCCGCCCGCGAGCGGCAGCACGAGCGGCATCAACGGCACGATCGACTCGACGGCGTCTTTCTCGACAGCGGCGCCGTGGACCGGCTCGACAGGGGTGGGTGTAGACATTGGTAGTACCTCGGGTTCTCGAAACTGGCGGTTATTTTACCGGCGGGGACGCGGGCCGCGCCTCAGGGTCAGCCCGGTTGGTCGTAGGACAGGGGAGCACTGGCCGGGCGGCCTACCGCTGTTCCTCGGCGGCGAAGCCGGCCGCATGAAGGGCGCCGAGCACCGCAGCCAGATGCGGTCGCCCGCGCGTTTGCAGCACCAGTTCGACATCGACGTTCTGGGCTGCCAACATGGTGAAGGCGCGCTGGTGGTGCACCTCGTCGATGTTGGCGCCCGCTTCGGCCACAGTCGCCGTGATCTGGGCCAACGAGCCCGGCACATCGCGGGCGCTGACCCGCACGCGGGCGAGCCGCCCGGCCCGCACCATGCCGCGCTCGATGATGGCCGCGAGCAGCAGCGGGTCGATGTTGCCGCCCGACAAGACAAGGCCGACCTTCTTGCCCCGAAAGCGTTCCGGATGCCGCAGCAGCGCCGCGAGGCCGGCCGCGCCCGCGCCCTCGACCAGCGTCTTTTCGATTTCGAGCAGCATCAGTACGCCCTGCTCGATGTCGCCCTCGTCCACCAGCAGCAGATCGTCGACCAGGCGCTTGATGATTTCCTGCGTCAGCTTGCCCGGTGTGCCGACCGCGATGCCTTCGGCGATCGTGCTGCTGCCCTGCGGATGGTGGGTGCCCTGCACCGCATTGACCATTGCCGGGAAGCGCGAGGTCTGGACGCCGACGATTTCGATGCCGGGCCTGCGCGCCCGTGCCGCGATCGCCATGCCGGCGATGAGTCCGC
>JBDUCH010000154.1:0-9261 GCA_040003555.1 Variovorax sp.
CGGCATAGGCTGGATGGCCGGCCCGCGCGGCCGCCAAAAAGCCGGCGAAGGCCGCTGCCAATGTGGCAATATGCCCCCGCCCAGAACAACCTGACGAGGAGAAGCCATGGCCCTGATGGATTTCATCAAGAAACAGTTCATCGACATCATCCAGTGGACCGAGACCGGCGACGGCACCCTGGCCTGGCGTTTCCCGATGGCCGAGATGGAAATCCAGAACGGCGCGTCGCTCACGGTGCGCGAGTCGCAGGTTGCGGTGTTCGTCAACGAGGGCAAGGTGGCCGACGTGTTCGGCCCCGGCATGTACAAGCTCACGACGCAGACGCTGCCGCTACTCACCTACCTGAAGAACTGGGACAAGCTGTTCGAGTCCCCGTTCAAGAGCGACGTCTACTTCTTCAGCACGCGCCAGCAGGTCGACCAGAAGTGGGGCACGCCCCAGCCGATCACGATCCGCGACAAGGACTTCGGCGCGGTGCGGCTGCGCGCCTTCGGCAACTACAGCTTCCGCATCGGCGATGCCAAGCTGTTCCACACCGAGATCTCGGGCACGCGCGACATCTACAGCGTGGCCGATCTCGACGGCCAGCTGCGCGGCCTGGTGCTGCAGAACATCAGCAACGCCATCGCTGCCAGCGGCGTGCCGTTCCTCGATCTTGCGGCCAACCAGATCCAGTTCGCGACGGCGCTGGCCGCCCAGCTGGTGCCCGAGTTCGCCAAGATCGGCATCAAGCTCGAAAGCATCACGGTGCAGAACGTCTCGCTGCCCGAAGAACTGCAGAAGATCCTCGACCAGAAGATCGGCATGGGCATGGTCGGCAACGACATGGGCAAGTTCATGCAGTACCAGACGGCGCAGGCGATTCCGAAGTTCGCCGAAGGCTCGGGACATGGCAGCGGTATCGCGGGCGACGCGATGGGGCTGGGGGCCGGCGTGGCGCTCGGGCAGGTGATGGCGCAGAACCTGGCGCAGGGGCTGAACCCGAACAACAGCGCGGCCGCCGCCGCTGCGGCGGCCGCGGCCCAGCCTGCGGTGGCCGTGGTGAGCGCTGCCGACGTCATGACCACGCTCGAAAAGCTCGGCGAGCTCAAGACCAAGGGCATCCTCACACAGGAAGAGTTCGACGCCAAGAAGGCCGACCTGCTCAAGAAGTTGGTTTAACCCCCAGTCTTCGCGCACTTCGTGTCGCTACGCCAACCCCCTTGCAGGGGGCAACACCAGCGAGCCGGCAAAGCCGGTTCCGCGGTGTTCCTGAACCTGCCTGCCGGCCATCGCTGTCATGGCTGAGGCAGTCCAACGCGCCTACCGCGCGCCCTGCCCCGGCTGCGGCGCGCCGGTCGAGTTTCGTTCGGCCCAATCGACCTTTGCTGTCTGCCCCTACTGCCAAAGCACCGTGGTGCGGCAGGGAGACACCCTGGCGCGCGTCGGCAAGATGGCCGAACTGTTCGACGACTTCAGCCCGCTGCAGCTGTTTGCCGCCGGCCGCATCCAGGACAAGCCCTTCACGCTGGTCGGCCGGCTGCAGTACAGCTACCCGGGGGGGCGCTGGACGGAGTGGATCGCTGCGCTCGACGGCGATCGCACCGGCACGCTGAGCGAGGACAACGGCGCCTACGTCTTCTCGCTGCCGCTCGAATTGCAGCGACCCGCGCCGCCGGCCGGCGAGTTGCGCGTCGGCGCCACGACCGCCCTCAACGGCCAGAACTACACGGTGGCTTCGAGCGAACTGGTGTCGCTGCTGTCGGCCCAGGGCGAACTGCCGCGTCTGCCGGAACTCGGCAAGCCGTTCACCGTGGTCGAACTTCGCAGCGACAACGGCTTGGTGCTCAGCCTTGACTACGACACCAGCCCGCCCGGCGCGTATCTCGGCCGCGCGGTGCAGCTCGAAGACCTGCGGCTCACCGGCCTGCGCGACGAATCGGCCAAGGACGAGAAAGGCCGCGGCTTCGCCTGCCCCAACTGCGGCTCGCCGGTCACGGTCAACTTCGAGAACAGCAAGAGCATCACCTGCGCGAGTTGCAACAGCATCATCGACCTGACCCAGGGCATCGGCGGCGAACTCAGGCATGCCGAGCAGGACGAGCCGGTGCGTCCGCTGATTCCGCTCGGCACCCTCGGCCAGCTGCAGGGCGTGCAATGGCAGGTGGTCGGCTTCCAGCACCGCATGGGGGCCGAAGCCGGCGACGACGAGCACTTCGGCTGGGACGAATACCTGCTCTACAACAAGAAGCGCGGCTTCAGCTTCCTGGTCGATGCCGAAGACGGCTGGAGCATGGTCAAGCCGACGACGGGTGCGCCGACCCTGGCCAGCAGCAATGCGACCACCGCCACCTACCTCGGCAAGAGCTACCAGCAGCAGTACGCCTACAACGCCGAAACCACCTACGTGGCCGGCGAGTTCTACTGGAAGGTCGAGCGCGGCCAGAAAACCTTCAACCGCGACTTCGCGGCGGGCAAGTCGCTGCTGTCGATGGAGCGCTCGGCCAGCGAGTTGACCTGGTCGGCCGGCGACAAACTCGATAGCGCCGCCGTCGCCGGCGCCTTCAAGCTCGACGCGAAGAAGGAGATGTTCAAGCGCAACGATGCGGCGCCGCTGAGCGCCGCGTCCGGCCTGGGTTGCGGCACCATCATCCTGATCGTGGTGGTGATCATCATTCTTTTGATCATCCTGAGCACCTGCAGCAGCTCGTCGGGCAGCGGCTACCGCAGCTCGGGCGGCTCGTCCGGTGGCTACTCGAGTGGCGGCGGCCACAAGTAGCGATCTTTGCAATGACTTTGACTGGAGGTCCCCATGGGATTTGAATGGCTGAAACCCGGTGTCGTCCTCGGCTCCCTCGTCTACGCGCTGATCGGCGTGGTGATCTTCTGGCTCTGCTTTCTGATCATCGACAAGATCACGCCCTACGACCTGTGGGGCGAGATCGTCGAGAAGCAGAACGTGGCGCTCGGCCTCGTGGTCGCGGCCATGAGCCTCGGCATCTGCATCATCGTCGCAGCGGCGATCCATTGACGCTGTGAGCGTCGCCTCTCCGTCCGCGCGGGCCGCCGGCGCGCGGCCGGTCGAAATCGCGCTGCTGGCCAGCGTGTTCGTCATCGCGGCCTGTGGGCTGGTGTACGAGCTGACCGCGGCGGCGCTCAGCTCCTACCTGCTCGGCGACTCGGTGCTGCAGTTCAGCACCATCATCGGCACCTATCTGTTCGCGATGGGCGTGGGCTCCTGGCTCTCGCGCTACTTCGAGCGCCAGTTGCCGGCGCACTTTCTGCGCATCGAGTTGCTGGTGGCGTTGGTCGGCGGTGCCTTGCCGGCCATCCTGTTCCTTGCCAACGCCTGGGTTCCGGGCGCGTTCCGGCCGCTGCTGTACGGCCTGGTGATGGTGGTCGGCGCGCTGGTCGGGCTGGAGATCCCGCTGGTGATGCGCATCCTCAAGCGCAACGTGCAATTGAAGGATCTGGTGTCGCAGGTGCTCACCTTCGACTACCTCGGCGCGCTCGCGGTGTCGATTGCGTTCCCGCTGCTGCTGGTGCCGCAGCTCGGCATGATCCGCACCGGCCTGCTGTTCGGCTTTATGAATGCAGCGGTGGCGTTGTGGGCGCTCTGGCTGTTCCGCCACGAGCTGCGGCGCGTGGGCGTTCATGCGCTGGCCTGCCTGCTGACGCTGGCCGCCATCGGCGCGGCCCTCGTCGGTGCGGAACGCATCACGACCGTGGCCGAAGACAAGTTCTATCAAGACCGCATCGTCTTCAGCGCGAGCTC
The DNA here is from genome assembly GCA_040003555.1 of Variovorax sp. GTDB lineage: Bacteria > Pseudomonadota > Gammaproteobacteria > Burkholderiales > Burkholderiaceae_C > Variovorax. The sequence continues at coordinate 3,756 of JBDUCH010000154.1, forward strand.
GCCGTACCAGCGCATCGTGGTCACGCGCGGCCAGCTTGGGCACCGCCTGTTCCTGAACGGCAACCTGCAGTTCGCCGAGCGCGACGAGTACCGCTACCACGAGGCGCTGGTGCACCCGGTGATGGCCGCACAGGGCGCGCCGAAGAAAGTTGCAGTGCTCGGTGGCGGCGATGGCATGGCGGTGCGCGAGATCCTCAAGTACCCGTCGGTCGAGCAGGTCACGCTGGTCGAGCTCGATCCGAACATGACGACTCTGTTCAGCACGCACGAAACCCTGTCGGCGCTGAACGGCGGTGCGCTGCAATCGCCGAAGCTGCGCATCGTCAACACCGACGCGTTTCAATGGCTGCAGCAACCGGGCGACATGTACGACGTGATCGTGGTCGACTTTCCCGATCCGACCAACTTCGCGATCGGCAAGCTCTACACCAGCGCTTTCTACGCCTTGCTCGAAAAGCGCCTGTCGGCCAGCGGCTACGCCGTGGTCCAGACCACCTCGCCATTGGTCGCGCGCCGCAGCTTCTGGACAGTGGCCACCACGATCGAATCGGTGGGCTTGCTGGCGACGCCCTACCACGCGCATGTGCCGAGCTTCGGCGAATGGGGCTTCATCATCGCGAGTCGCCGGCCCTACCGGCAACCCGATGCATTGCCCGACGGCTTGCGCTTCCTGACGGCAAAAACCCTGCCGCTGCTGTTCGATTTTCCGAAGGACATGGCGCGGGTGCCGACCGAAGTGAACCGTCTCTCGAACCAGGTTCTCGTCACCACCTACGAGCAGGAATGGGGCAAGGTGGTGGCGCATTGATTTGGCACACCCCCAGGCTTCGCGCACTTCGTGTCGCTGCGCCAACCCCCTTGCAGGGGGCAACACCAGCAGCCCGGCAAAGCCGGTTCTGCGGTGTTCCTGGAACTGCATGAGACGGCGCGACTTCGTTGGCGCCACGGCGGGTGCATTCGCGCTGGGTGGCTGCAGCCCACCGTCGGCCGAGATCGCGGGCGGCTTCACCGGCATCGATGTCGCGCGTGGTCACGCGCTGCGCGACGGCGCGTTGCGCGCGAAGGCGCCGGTGCAGACGCGCCATACCCGTGTCGTGATTGCAGGCGGCGGTGTCGCCGGGCTGGCGGCGGGGCGTGCGCTGCGCCAGTCCGGCATCGAGGACTTCGTGGTGCTCGAACTCGAAGACACGGCCGGCGGCAACAGCCGCGGCGGTGCGGTGGGCGGCATCGCCTGCCCGCTCGGTGCGCATTACCTGCCGGTGCCCAGCGACGATGCGCCCGAAGTGCAGGAGCTGCTGGAGGAATTCGGCCTGCGCCAGCGCGTGGCCGGACGCTGGCAGTACGACGAACGCCATCTGTGCCATAGCCCGCAGGAGCGCATCTTTTTCGAAGGCGAATGGCACGACGGCCTCCTGCCGGTGCAGGGCGTCGGTGCCACCGCACTGGCGCAGTACCGCCTGTTCGGCCAGCGCGTGGAGGCGTTGCAGGCCGCGGCGCGCTTCGTCATTCCCACTTTGCATGCGCCGCCCTCACCTACGTTGCTGACGCTCGACGCAGTGACCTTCGCGGACTGGCTCGATCGCGAAGGCTTTGACGAACCGCACCTGCGCTGGTATCTGGACTACTGCTGCCGCGACGACTATGGCGCCGATGCGGCGCATGTGTCGGCCTGGGCCGGCATCCACTATTTCGCGAGCCGTCACGGCTTTCATGCGCCGGGTGACGGCAGCGAGGAGCGCGATGCGGTACTGACCTGGCCCGAGGGCAATGGCTGGCTCGCGCGCCGGCTCGCGCAGCCGCTCGGCGATCGGCTCCGCTGCGGCCAGGTCGTCACGCGCATTGCCGAGACGCGTGACGCGGTCGAGGTCGACGTGTTCGACGTGGCATCGAAGTCGCTACTGCGCTGGCAGGCCGAGCGCTGCATCGTCGCGCTGCCGGTGTTCATTGCCGCGCGCGTGGTCGAATCGCCGCCGGCTGTGTTGCGCAACGCGGCCGCACATGTGACGTACGCGCCCTGGCTGGTGGCCAACGTGCACCTGCGCGCGCCGCTGGCCGACCGCCCAGGCGCCGCGCCCAGCTGGGATAACGTGGTGTACGGCACGCGCGGCCTCGGCTACGTCGACGCGCGCCACCAAACGCTCGACCCGACCCCTGGCCCGACCGTGCTGACCTGGTACCGGCCGCTCGGCCCCAGCCGCCACGACCCGGGCGACGGGCGTCGCCTGCTGCTCGAGCGCCCGTGGAGCGGCTGGCGCGACGAGCTGCTGGACGAACTGTCGGTGCCGCACGCCGATCTGCGCACGCAGACGACGCGCATCGACATCACGCGCTACGGCCATGCGATGGCGATGCCGACGCCCGGACTGCTGCGCCGGCTTGGCGCGCAGGTGCCATCCGCGGGGCGGCTTGCGTTCGCGCACGCCGACTGGTCGGGCTACTCGATCTTCGAGGAAGCGTTCACGCGCGGGCACCTGGCCGGGCGCGCCGTTCAGCGCTGAACGGCTTGCGGGCGCAGCAATGCGCCGATGGCGGTGACGGACGCGGCGACCGAATGGCCCTGGTACCAGTCGAATGCCGCGCGCGATATGCGCTTCAGGTCGGCGGGCGGCGGGTCTGCGGCGGGCACCCCGTGCAGGTAGTTCGTGCCGCTCGCCAAGCCGTCGTAGGTTCCCGTGTTGCCCGACAGCAGCACCGGCACCAGCCCGTGCGCGCAATAGGCGCCGAACACGCTGCTCTTGGCCACGCAGTGCGGCGAGTAGGCCACCATGCCGAAGGTCGCCGAGCGCATCAGCGCATGGATGCGCTCGACCGGCAGCCTGCCGTGCAGCGTGACGCCGTGCGCTTGCAGCAAGGCCGCGATGTCGGCGTCGCGGATCGTCGAGCCGATGTCGTGCAGCGCGACGCCGTTGGCCGCGGCCCAGCGGAACAGCGGCTCGCCTGCCTCGCGCCAGGTGCCGGCGCGCAGCGGCTCGCTGCCGAACACCACCAGCGACTTGTCGCGCACAGGCGGCAGTTCGGCCAACTCGCCCACGCTCGAATAGATCGGCAGCCGCACATGCGGCACCCCACCGGCCCGCGCCCGCAGCCAGTCGGTGGACACCTCGATGTTGGAGATCCAGAAGTCGGCATGCCTGGCCAACTGCGTTGCGATGAAACGTTGCACCGGCGACACCCAGAACACCGACGAGAGCGGCGAGCTGCTCTGCGCATGGGTCTCGTGGAAGAAGACGCCGAAGCGCTTCATGCGCGGCCGGTTCCGGCGCACCCAGGCCAGCAGGTGCAGCGGCGCACCGTAGCGGCCGTAGCCGTAGCCGCTGTAGTGCAGCAGCACGCTGTCGCCGTCGATGGCCATGTCCTGGGCCGGGTCGAACACCAGCACGCGCGCATCGCCGCCGAGCTGCGCGGTCATGGTGGCGACATAGTCCATCACCCCGCCCGACTGGTTGGGGATGATCATCGAGATGCGGTCGGACATGTGCGGCGCCGACTCAGCGCATCAGCGCTTCGATCTCGTCCGCCTTCACTGGCACGCCGCGCGAAATGAGCTCGCAGCCGCTGGCCGTGACGATCGCGTCGTCCTCGATGCGGATGCCGATGTTGTGGAACTCCTCCGGCACGCCCTCGCCCGGCCGCACATAGATGCCGGGTTCGATGGTCAGCACCATGCCCGGGTGCAGGATGCGGCTGGGGCGGTTCTTGATGATCTCGTTCGACAACGGATCCTTGCGTTCGCTTACCTCGCCGACCTGCGTCGGCTCCACATAGCTGCCGCAGTCGTGTACGTCCATGCCGAGCCAGTGCCCGGTGCGGTGCATATAGAACGGAAAGTAGGCGCGCTGCTCGATCACGTCGTCGACGCTGCCGACCTTGCCCGCGTCGAGCAGGCCCACGTCCAGCATGCCCTGCGCCAGCACGCGCACCGTGGCGTCGTGCGGGTCGGTAAAGCGGGCGCCGGCCCTGGTTGCCGCCACCGCCGCTTCCTGGCTGGCGAGCACCAGGTCGTACAGCACGCGCTGCGGGCCGCTGAACTTGCCGTTGGCCGGAAAGGTGCGCGTGATGTCGCTCGCGTAGCCGTCGAGTTCGCAGCCGGCGTCGATCAGCACCAGCTCCCCGGCGCGCACCGGTGCCGTATCGGCACGGTAGTGCAGCACGCAGGCATTGGCGCCGGCCGCCACGATCGAGCCGTAGGCCGGGTACTGGGAGCCGCCGAGGCGGAACTCGTGCAGCAGTTCGGCGTCGAGGTGGTACTCGCGCACATCCTTGCCTTCACGGAGCATGCGAGCGCTCACTTGCATCGCACGGATGTGGGCGCGCGCGCTGATCTGTGCCGCGCGGCGCATCACGTCCTGCTCGTGCGCGTCCTTCACGAGCCGCATCTCGTCGAGCGGGCCGCACAGGTCGCGCTGCTCGTCGGGGCACAGCGCGCCGTAGCGCACGCGGGCCCGCACCGACGACAGCCAGCCGTCGATGCGTGACTCCAACCCCTTGTGCGTGGCAAAGGGATACCAGACGGTCGCGCGGTTCTCCAGCAGCCTGGGCAACTGGCCGTCGAGGTCGCCGGTCGCGAAAGCCTGGTCGACCCCGAGGGCGGCGGGCGCCGCGTCGGGGCCCAGGCGATAGCCGTCCCAGATCTCGCGTTCCAGATCCTTCGGCGCACAGAACAACGTCGAATTTCCGTCGCCTGCCAGCACCAGCCAGGCGTTCGGCTCGGCAAAACCGGTGAGGTAGTAAAAGTAACTGTCGTGTCGATAAAGGAAGTCGCTGTCGCGGTTTCGGGCGTGCTCAGCCGCGGTCGGGATGACGGCGATTCCGCCCGGACCGAGTTGTGCGGCCAAGCGGGCGCGGCGATTTTCGTAGAGGGTTGAGGTCATCCCCGGACGATGCCACAGCTCTGTAACAAGCGCTTGTTGCGTCGCAGCACATCCCGAAAGGATTTGAAAGAAACATTGCCCCAACTGTATGCATGCATGTAAAAACCGCCCAAGTCAATCAGAGGATGAGCACATTGAAAGTCAAAAATACGGCAATCCTGCCATGGATCGCAGCGGTCGCACTTGTGGGTTGTGGGGGCGGAGGCGGTGGTAGCGGCGGCGGCTTCAGCGCGCTGGGGCTGAGCAGCACGACTGCCACCGGTGCGGCGGCCGCCACAGGAACCGGGTCGACGGGCACGGGCGGCGCCGCTGCAGGCCCGGCGCAGCCGAACGACATCGCCGACGCGTCGTTCACCATCTCCCCGGAAGCCTACAAGGCCATGGCGCCGCAACTGAGCAAGGACGCGGGCATTGCCTACCGCTACGGGGCGGCATCGACCGTCAGCGTAGGCACCGAGTACTTCAAGCGGGCGGACAACGTGTTCACCGCCGTGCAGCAGCCGCTCGCAGGCAATGGCACCCGCACCCACTGGCAGGTCGGCGGCCCCGCCACGGACAGCGCGGATTGGTACTTCTCGATCATGGCGAACGCGGCCTTCGTCGCCGACAACCCGGCAACGAGCCCGGGCGTGTCG
>JBDUCH010000465.1:0-2767 GCA_040003555.1 Variovorax sp.
CCGTGCTGTGGAACCGCAAGACCGGCGAGCCGGTGCACAACGCGATCGTCTGGCAGGACCGGCGCGCCGAGCCGATGTGTGCGCAACTGCGCGAAGAAGGCATGGCCGACACCATTCGCGACAAGACCGGCCTTGTCATCGACGCCTACTTCTCCGGCACCAAGCTGCGCTGGCTGCTGGACAACGTGCCCGGCGCTCGCGCCGCGGCCGAAAACGGCGAACTCGCGTTCGGCACGATCGACAGCTGGCTCATCTGGCAGCTGACCGGCGGCAAGGTGCATGTCACCGACGTGAGCAACGCGTCGCGCACGATGCTGTTCAATGTGCACGACAACGCCTGGGACGCCGACCTGCTGAAGGCGCTCGACATTCCCGCCGCGCTGATGCCCGGCGTGAAGCCCTCGAGCGCGCACTTCGCCGACGTCGATGCGCAACTGCTGGGCCGCGCCATCCCGATCGGCGGCGTTGCAGGCGACCAGCAAAGCGCACTGTTCGGCCAGGCCTGCTTCCAGGCCGGCATGGCCAAGAACACTTACGGCACCGGCTGCTTCCTGCTGATGCACACCGGCGACGCGTTCCAGCCTTCGCACAATGGCCTGCTCGTGACCAGCGCCGCGCAAACCAGCGCCCAGCCGCAATACGCGATGGAGGGCAGCGTGTTCGTGGGTGGCGCCGTCGTGCAATGGCTGCGAGACGGTCTCAAGGCGATCCAGGGCAGCGCCCAGGTGCAAGGGCTGGCCGAGAGCGTGCCCGACGCTGGCGGCGTGATGATGGTGCCCGCCTTCACCGGCCTGGGCGCGCCCTACTGGAATGCCGATGCGCGCGGCACCATCACCGGCCTCACGCGTGGCACCACGGTCGCGCACATCGCACGGGCCGCGCTGGAAAGCATCGCCTACCAGAGCGCCGCATTGCTGCAGGCCATGAGCCGCGACGCCGTCGCGGCCGGCGGCAAGCCCGTGGCCGAACTGCGCGTCGACGGTGGCGCCTGCGTCAACGACCTGCTGATGCAGTTCCAGGCCGACCTGCTGGGCATCCCGGTGGTGCGCCCCGAAGTGATCGAAACAACCGCGCTCGGCGCCGCCTATCTCGCGGGCCTCTCGAGCGGCGTCTACGAAAGCACGGAACAGTTGTCGAAGCAGTGGCGGGTGCAGCGTCGCTTCATTCCGACCATGGGCCGCGCCCAGGCAGAGGAGTCGATGGTGCGCTGGGAGCGGGCCGTGCGGCAGGCCACGGCTGCCTGAAGAGGCGCAAGAAACCTAATGCGTCGGCACCAGGAAGTCCTGGCTGATGCGCCCGCCTAGTTCATTCACCCTGTCGAGGAACTGCGTCAGATAGGCATGCAGCCCGGTCGCGAGGATCTCGTCGACGCGTGCGTACTGCAGGTCGGCCAGCAGTTTGCCGGCACGGCGTTGCGTTTCGGCGCTCTGGTCGTTGGCCACCTTGGCCAGGTTGCTGACCACTTCGTGCAGGCTCGCATGCAGCGAACGCGGCATGTCAACACGCAGGATCAGCAGTTCGGCCACGCGCTCGGGCTTGATCACGTCGCGGTACACCTTGCGATAGACCTCGAACGCCGAGACGCTGCGCAGGATCGCGCTCCAGTGATAGAAGTCGTACTCCTGGTCTTCCTCGGTGGCGGCACCGAAGAACTCGCTGTTGAGCGCATGGAACTTCACGTCGACCAGCCGCGCGGTGTTGTCGGCGCGTTCCAGGAAGGTGCCGAGGCGCGAGAAGTAGAAAGCCTCGTCCTGCAGCATGGTGCCGAGCGTGACGCCACGCGACAGGTGAGAACGGAACTTGACCCACTCGAAGAACTGTGCCGGGTCGCGCTCGAACTCGCCGGCGCGCAGCATGCGGTTGACTTCGAGCCAGGTGGTGTTCTGCGTTTCCCAGGCTTCGGTGGTGAGCGCGCCGCGCACCGCGCGTGCGTTCTCGCGTGCGGCCCGCAGGCACGACAGGATCGACGAGGGGTTGTCCTCGTCCTTCACCATGAACTCCATCACCTCGTTCGGCAGGATCTGATCGTGCTTCTTGTTGTACGACGGCAGCAGTTCGCTGATCGACAGCAGGCCTTGCCAGCCGTACTTGGCCACTTCGGCCGATTGCGGCAGCAGCGAGGTCTGGTAGTTGACGTCGAGCATGCGCGCGGTGTTTTCCGCGCGCTCGGTGTAGCGCGACATCCAGTAGAGGTGGTCGGCGGTGCGTGACAGCATCTCGGTGGCTCCCTGTTGTTATGCCGATTGGGTTTGCGACTGCGATGACGTGGCGGCGGCCGGCTTCATCGCATAGCGCCGGTCGGCTTCGAGCACCCAGGTGTCCTTGGTGCCGCCGCCCTGCGACGAGTTGACGATCAGCGAGCCTTCCTTGAGCGCCACGCGCGTGAGGCCGCCCGGCACCATCTGCACTTCCTTGCCCGACAGCACGAAGGGCCGCAGGTCGATATGGCGCGGCGCGATGCCGGCATCGACGTAGGTCGGCGAAGTCGACAGGCTCAGCGTCGGCTGCGCGATGTAGCCGTCAGGCTTGGCCAGCACGGCTTTCTTGAAATCTTCGATCTCGGCCTGGGTCGAGGCCGGGCCGATCAGCATGCCGTAGCCGCCGGCACCGTGCACCTCCTTGACGACCAGATCCTTCATGTTGGCAACGACGTAGTCGAGTTCGTCCTTGTTGCGGCACATGTAGGTCGGCACGTTCTTCAGGATCGGCTTCTCGCCGAGGTAGAACTCGATCATCTTCGGCACGTAGGGGTAGATCGACTTGTCGT
>JBDUCH010000466.1:0-2750 GCA_040003555.1 Variovorax sp.
CGCACCCTTCAAGCCGCAGTTCCATTTTGGCGAACAGGTTGCCACCCTGGCGCGGGAGCCGGACTCCCGGTTTCGGCTCACGACCTCTGGCGGCAAGAACTTCCTGGCCAAGACCGTCTTCATCGCCGCCGGGGTCGGCGCGTTCGTGCCGAAGCGCATCGCGCTCGACGACATCGCGCGCTTCGAGGGCACCCGCCTCTTCCATCACCCCGAATCGCTCGACGGCTTTGCCGGCCAGACGGTGGTGGTGAACGGCGGCGACGACATCGCGCTGGAAACCGCGCTGTCGCTCGCCGCCATCGCGAAGCAGGTCACCCTGCTGCACCGGCGCGACGGCTTCCAGGCCGACGAGACGCTGGTGGCGCGCATGCGCACCGCGGTGGCCGATGGCCGCATGCGCTTCGTCGTCGGCCAGCCGGCCGCCTTCGATGGCAGCCGCCTGCAGGTGACCACCCCCGACGCGCAGACCGTCGAACTGCCGGTCGATGCACTGATAGCCTGCCTCGGCATCTCGCCCCGGCTCGGGCCGATCGCCGACTGGGGCCTGGAACTCGAGCGCAAGCAGGTTCCGGTCGACACCGAGAAGTTCGAAACCCGCGAACGCGGCGTGTTCGCGGTGGGCGACATCAACACCTATCCAGGCAAGAAGAAGCTGATCGTTTGTGGCTTCCACGAAGCCACGCTGGCCGCCTGGGCCGCCACGGCCATCGTGTTCCCGGGCAAGGCGATCCCCTTGCAGTACACGACCACCAGCACGCGGCTGCACATGCTGCTCGGCGTATCGTAGGCCCTGCTCTCTATCGGGTCACACGCACCAACTCCAGTGCCTCATCGGTCGCGCTGAACGGCGGCCGTGCGCTCTGGGCCTCGAATCGCACGACGCGCTGCAACTCGGGCGCGTACCAGAGTTTGGCCGCAACCCGGCTGGAGCGCGAAACCAGCGGGGCTCCTAGGGCGTAGCCGCCGTAGACCCAGCCCTCGTAGCTGATCTCCAGAACCCTCATTTCGGTGCCGTCGACACGCGTCGGACGTTCTCCGATCACGATCGCCTCCAACTCATAGCGCGACTTTTCGCCGCCGTTGGCCACATAGTCGAGCTGCCAACGCATCCCGGGGCGAACGTCCTTGCGCGCCCACCCGCCCGGCGGCGACGCCGTGTCGTACATGCCGCCGATCGGCGTCATCACCGAAACCACGCGCCCGTCGGTCTTCTCGATCCGGCCGCCGGCGTTGAACGACACCTCGTCGCCATTGACCCGGTCGACGCGGTAGATCACGGGGGTGCGGTTGCCGGTCAGCCGATCGGTGCGAACGTATTCGAGCGCATCCCCGGCGCGCAGGGGCGAACTCAGCGTCAAGGCGGCGGGCCTTGCGGCCGGCTCCTTGCTGCGCGTCAGCATGGCGGTCTGCGCCCGCAGGGGAAGCTCCGCGACGAAGGCCGCAGGAATCGCAACGCCGCCGTTGCCACCGTTGCCATCGTCTGGCACCGCCGCGCTCGTGATGCCCAGCAGCCGGCCATCCTGGTCGAACAAGCCGCCGCCACTGCCGCCCTGAGACACCGCTACGGTGGTCTGCAGCAGCGGGACTTGCGCATCGTCGCCTCCGCGCAGGCCCGTCAGGATGCCTTCGCTCAGCGTGTTCTCGAGCCCGCGCGGGTTGCCGATGGCATACACGCGCTGTCCCACCCTTGCGGCGCCGGCCGGTGCGATCGGCATCGGTGGCGCGGTGAAGTTGGCCACCTTGATCTGGCACAGGTCGCGCGCCGGATCGGGATGCTCCAAGGTCGCGCCATAGGTGACGTTGTCCTGCCGGATCACGAAGGAGCTGGCCTTGGCGAGCACGTGGCACGCGGTGACCAGGCGGCCCGGCGCGACGACGACCGCGCTGCCGCTTCGCAGCGGGCGCTCCTGCGCATCGAAGGTTCGCACCGACCACACGCTCGGCGAGACCCTGCCGAACAGCACATCGGGCTCGAGCGCCTGCGCGCTGGAGGCGAAGACGGCACAGCCCGAAAGAAGCAGAAGGCGCAGGTCGCTCGTGTTCATGGCTTGGCGGGCATCAGGCCCTTGAGGTCGTCCATCGACACGCGCGTGACCGGCTCCGGTGCCCGCGGCGCGGCCGGGGGTGTCGGCGTGGGCTCCATCGCGGCGGCGACCGGCGGCGCGGCCGGACGCTCCGCGGCGACAGGAGGTGTTGGCGGAGGTGGCGCTGCCGCCAGCCGCGTTTCGCCGACCTTCAGGCCCGCCATCGGCTGGTTGCCGCTCTGGCTGCTCCGGTCGAAGGTGCGAACCTCGCCGAACACCAGTTGCATCCAGCTGGGGTAGTTGAAGCCCGCGCCCGTGCCCGAATCGATTGCGGCGCCGATCAGGCCCCCGATGAGGATGTTGCCCACCATGCCCGTGTTGACGCGGGAGGTCGCCTGGCCATTCGCCGGGGCGTAGCCGGGTTGGGTGCACTCGATGCTCAGGTTGGCGCCGGAGCGCCGCACGGGCACGCTTTGCCCGGACAGCATGACGGTATCGCTCTTGTTGTTGGCGACCCTGCATTCGGCCCCCTCGACGACCTGGCCACTCGCCGTGAGGGTTTCGATCTTGACTGTCTGCGTGGTGCCGTGTGTCACCGAAGCGCAACCAGTCAAAACAGTCAACACGCCCAAGCAAACGCCCAGCGCCAACACTCGCCAATTCAATCGAACCATCGCCTCGACCCCTCGTTGTATGTGAATGTTACAGAAGGGGAAGTCTAGCGTT
>JBDUCH010000155.1:0-9196 GCA_040003555.1 Variovorax sp.
CCTCGACGGCGTGATCTCGGGCGAGCACGGCATCGGCATCACCAAGCTGGAGTTCCTGAGCGACGAAGAGCTGCAGCCGTTCACCGACTACAAGAAGAAGGTCGACCCGGAAGGTCGCTTCAACAAGGGCAAGCTGCTGCGCGTGGAAGACACCGGCGCCGACGCGCTGCACGCCGACCTGACCAATGCCTACACGCCGAGTTTCGGCCTGATGGGCCACGAGTCGCTGATCATGCAGCAGAGCGACATCGGCGCGATTGCCGACAGCGTCAAGGACTGCCTGCGCTGCGGCAAGTGCAAGCCGGTGTGCGCCACCCACGTGCCGCGTGCCAACCTTCTCTACAGCCCGCGCAACAAGATCCTCGCGACCTCGCTGCTGGTGGAGGCTTTTCTCTACGAAGAACAGACCCGGCGCGGCGTCAGCATCAAGCACTGGGAAGAGTTCGAGGATGTGGCCGACCACTGCACCGTGTGCCACAAGTGCCTGAGCCCCTGCCCGGTGAAGATCGACTTTGGCGATGTCTCGATGAACATGCGCAACCTGCTGCGCAAGATGGGGCAGAAGAGCTTCCGGCCAGGCAATGCGGCCGCCATGTTCTTCTTGAACGCGACCAATCCGCAGACCATCAAGGCGATGCGCGTCGGCATGGTCGGCATCGGCTTCAAGGCGCAGCGCATGGCCAACGACCTGCTGCGCCGCGTCGCGAAGAAGCAGACGTCTGCGCCACCGGCCACGCTGGGCCCGGCACCGATCAAGGAACAGATCGTCCACTTCATTAACAAGAAGATGCCCGGCGGCCTGCCCAAGCAGACGGCGCGCGCGCTGCTTGACATCGAAGACGCCGACTACGTGCCGATCATCCGTAATCCCAAGGCGACGACGTCGGAAACCGAAGCGGTCTTCTATTTTCCGGGCTGCGGCTCGGAGCGGTTGTTCTCGCAGGTGGGCCTGGCGACGCAGGCCATGTTGTGGCACGCCGGCGTGCAGACCGTGCTGCCGCCGGGCTACCTGTGCTGCGGCTACCCGCAGCGCGGCTCGGGCGACTACGACAAGGCCGAGAAGATCATCACCGACAACCGGGTGCTCTTCCACCGCGTCGCCAACACGCTCAACTACCTCGACATCAAGACCGTGGTGGTGAGCTGCGGCACCTGCTACGACCAGTTGCAGGGCTACCAGTTCGACAAGATCTTTCCGGGCTGCCGGATCATCGACATCCACGAGTACCTGCTCGAAAAAGGCATCACGCTCGGCGATGCGGGCGGTGGCGGATATCTGTACCACGACCCCTGCCACAGCCCGATGAAGCTGCAGGATCCGATGAAGACGGTGAAGGCGCTGGTCGGCGACAACGTGTTGAAGAACGACCGCTGCTGCGGCGAATCCGGCACACTCGGAGTGACGCGGCCCGACATCTCGACGCAGATCCGTTTCCGCAAGGAAGAAGAACTGAAGCACGGCGAAGCGGCGCTGCGCGAGAGCGGCAAGATCGGCGCCAAGGAGAACGTCAAGATCCTGACCAGCTGCCCGAGCTGCCTGCAGGGTCTGAGCCGTTACGGCAACGACCTGAACAACGGCCTCCTCGAGGCCGACTACATCGTGGTCGAGATGGCCAACAGGATCCTGGGCGAGCAGTGGCTGCCGGAGTACGTGGCCGCGGCCAACCAGGGCGGCATCGAACGGGTGCTGGTCTAGCAACAGGAGCTTCTTCATGGCAGGTTTGCAAGCGGACGCACCGACGCCCCGATCGATCACCGTGCATGGCGCCTCGCGCGTGCTGGAGGTCGGCTTTTCGGACGGCGCGAGCTTTCGCATCCCGTTCGAGCTCATGCGCATCTACTCTCCGTCGGCTGAAGTGAAAGGCCATGGCCCGGGCCAGGAAATCCTGCAGACCGGCAAGCGCGAGGTCGGCCTGGTCGAGCTCGAGCCGGTCGGCAACTATGCGGTCAAGCCGGTGTTCAGCGACGGGCACGATACCGGCATCTTTTCGTGGGACTTACTCTACGAACTCGGCGCGAAGCAGGAGCAGCTCTGGGCCGAGTACCAGTCGCGGCTGGCCGCGGCCGGTGTGGATCGCGATGCGCCGATGGCCGACAAGGGCGGCCACGCCTGCAGTTCGCACTGACGCTGCAGCAGCCTTTATTCCGCGAATGTCCGCCGAGCCAGCGGGGTCGTCGCCTTGACATGAGTCCATACGGCCTAACATCGGGCCTATGAGTACTACCCACTTCGGCTTCGAATCAGTCGACGAAAAAGAAAAGGCGCAACGCGTTCGCGGCGTCTTCGACTCTGTCGCCACGCGATACGACCTCATGAACGACCTCATGTCGATGGGGCTTCACCGCGCGTGGAAGGCCTACACCGTGATGGTCGCCAATGTCGGCGAGGGCTCGAAGGTGCTCGACATCGCGGGTGGCACCGGCGACCTTGCACTGGCTTTCGCGAAGAAGGTCGGCGCCAGCGGCGAAGTGGTGCACACCGACATCAACGAAGCGATGTTGCGCACCGGCCGCGACCGTTTGCTCGACGCTGGCGTTTCGCTGCCCACGATGGTGTGCGACGCCGAGAACCTTCCGTTCCCCGACAACCACTTCGACGTGGTGACCGTGGCCTTCGGTCTGCGCAACATGACGCACAAGGATCTGGCGTTGAAAGAGATGAACCGCGTGCTCAAGCCGCGCGGCAAGCTGCTGGTGCTCGAGTTCTCCAAAGTTGCCAAGCCGCTGGCCAAGGCCTACGACTGGTATTCGTTCAACGTCTTGCCGCGGCTCGGAAAGCTGGTGGCAGGCGACGACGCAAGCTATCGCTACCTGGCGGAATCGATCCGCATGCATCCAGGGCAGGACGAACTCAAGACCCTCATGAAAGAGGGCGGTTTCGGGCATGTGGACTATCACAACATGACAGGTGGCGTGGTGGCCCTGCATGTTGGAATCAAGTGTTGAAAGAACCGCCGTTCCCGGCGATCAGTGGAGACCTCATGAAAAAGCTTGGATCTATCCTGTTGGTGTGCGCGATGGCGCTGGTCAGCGTGCAGGCCGATGCGGCCCGCATTGGTGGCGGCAAGTCGATGGGCCGCCAGTCGAGCAACGTCACGCAGCGTGAGGCGGCTTCGCCGGCGCCGGGCGCACCGGCACAGAGCGCCACGAACGCGGCTGCCAAGCCGGGCGCTGCGGCACCTGCCGCTGCGGCGCCGAAGCGCCCGTGGGGCGCCATGCTCGGCGGCCTGGCCGCGGGCCTGGGCCTGGCCTGGCTGGCCCATTCGCTGGGCCTTGGCGCCGCCTTCGGCAACATCCTGCTGATTGGCCTGCTGGTGCTGGCAGCGGTGGTGGTGTGGCGCATCTTCGCGGCGCGCTCGCGGCCCGCGGGTTCGCGTCCCGGCGGCTTCGCTTTCGAAGGTGCGGGTGGCCCCGGCAACCCGGGCGCTCCGGCGCAGTACAGCCCCGGCAACGTCGGCAACGACGCGTCGGCGCGGCCATGGGAGCGCCAGGGTGCGGCGTTCGACGCCACCCCGGCCCCGCACATCGGCGGTTCGTCGATGGCTGGTGCGGCGGTTGCTGGTGGCGGCAGCATGATCGGTTCGGCCCTGGGCGGCGCGCAGTCGTGGGGCGTTCCGACCGGCTTCGATGTCGACGGTTTTCTCACGGCGGCCAAGCGCAACTTCGTGACGCTGCAGGACGCCTGGGATCGCAATGACATCCAGACGCTGCGCACGATGATGACCGACAGCATGGTGGGCGAAATCCGCGCCCAGCTGGCCGAACGCGAGACCCATACCGGCGGCAGCCAGCCGAACAAGACCGACGTCGTGATGCTCGACGCCAAGCTGCTTGGCATCGAGGAGACCCCCGACGTCTACCTGGCCAGTGTCGAGTTCTCCGGCATGATCCGCGAGGACGCTTCGGCCGGCCCGAGCCCGTTCCGCGAGGTCTGGAACATGACCAAGCCGACCGACGGCCGCGGCGGCTGGCTGGTGGCAGGGGTGCAAGCCCTGCAATAAGCGTCTTCCGGCGACACGACGGCCTCGCAGACGGGGCGGGTCGGGAATAATGGGGACTATGGCTACACCATCGTCCCCATTTGCTTTTTTCGACGAGCTGTTCAACAAGATCGGCGAGCGTCTGCAGCCGCCGGCCTGGGCGGTGCACGAGATCCAGCACCGCGCAGTGCTGTTCCTCAACCATGTGCTGCAGCAGGAACCCGAGGCCCAGCAGCGGCTGGTGCGCCAGCAGGGCAGGGTGGTGCAATTCCAGTGGCGTTTCGTCACGATGCAACTGGTCGCCACGCCGGCCGGCTTGCTCGATCTGGCGCCTGAAGGCGCCACGCCCGAGCTCACGCTCACCGTCACCCAGGATTCGCCCTTCGACATCGTGCGCAGCTCGCTGCGCGGCGACAAGCCGGCGGTGCAGATCACCGGCGACGTCCAGCTCGCGGCCGAGGTCAACTGGCTGGTCGACCATGTGCGCTGGGATGTCGAGGACGATCTGGCACGCCTGATCGGCGACGTGCCCGCCCACGCCATCGGCACCGGCGCACGGCGCGTCGTGGCGGCGCTGCGGAAGTTCGTCGGTGATCGCACCGGGCGCGCTGCGGCAGCGTCGGGCGCCGAATGACGCGTTTCTACCGCGGCATCTACATCGTCTGGGTCGCACTGCGCTACGGCCTTGATGAGCTGGTGCTGACCAGCTTCCAGAAGCCCTGGCTCGGCGTCGTGATCCGCGTGCTCTCGGTTGGGCGCAATCTTGAGGCGCCGCGTGGCCAGCGCCTGCGCGAGGCGTTGGAAGGCCTGGGCCCGATCTTCATCAAGTTCGGCCAGGTGCTGTCGACCCGGCGCGACCTGCTGCCGCCCGACATTGCCGACGAACTGGCCCGGCTGCAGGATCGTGTGCCGCCGTTCCCTTCGGCCGTGGCCATCGCGACCATCGAGCGCGCGTTCCGGCGTCCGGTGGGCGACGTGTTCGTGCAGTTCGAGGAAACGCCCGTGGCCAGTGCCTCGATTGCGCAGGTGCACTTCGCGACGCTGCGCGTGCGCGACGGCACGATGCGCGACGTGGCCGTCAAGGTGCTGCGGCCCAACATGCGCGGTGTGATCGAGAAAGACCTGGCGCTGATGACCATGATGGCCGGCTGGGTCGAGAGCCTGTCGGCCGATGGCAAGCGCCTGAAACCGCGCGAGGTGGTGGCCGAGTTCGACAAGTACCTGCACGACGAGCTCGACCTGGTGCGCGAGGCCGCCAACGCCGCCCAGCTGCGGCGCAACATGGCTCCACTTGAGTTGGTGATGATCCCCGAGATGTTCTGGGACTTCTGCCATCCCGAGGTGATGGTGATGGAGCGCATGGATGGCGTGCCGATCGCCCAACTCGACCGCCTGCGCGCGGCCGGCGTCGATATCCCCAAGCTGGCGACCGACGGTGTCACGATCTTCTTTACCCAGGTGTTTCGCGACGGCTTCTTTCATGCCGACATGCACCCCGGCAACATCCAGGTGAGCCTGGACGCGGCCACTTTCGGGCGCTACATCCTGCTCGACTTCGGCATCATCGGGACGCTGACGGAGTCGGACAAGGAGTACCTGGCGCAGAACTTCGTCGCCTTTTTCCGGCGCGACTACAAGCGCGTGGCCGAGTTGCACCTGGAAAGTGGCTGGGTGCCGGAAGGCACGCGCATCGACGAGCTCGAAGGCGCGATCCGCACCGTGTGCGAGCCGTACTTCGACCGGCCGCTCAAGGAAATCTCGCTCGGCATGGTGCTGATGCGGTTGTTCCAGACATCGCGCCGCTTCCACGTCGAGATCCAGCCGCAACTGGTGCTGCTGCAAAAGACATTGCTCAACATCGAAGGCCTGGGCCGCCAGCTCGACCCCGAGCTCGACCTGTGGGCCACTGCCAAGCCATTCCTCGAAAAGTGGATGGTCGACCAGATCGGCCCGAAGAAGCTGTTCTCGCAGCTGCGCGCCGAGGCACCGCGCTACGCCAAGCTGCTGCCGCAGCTGCCGCGCCTGCTGCACGACTACCTCGAGAACCGGCCGACCGACCACCGGCGCGAGCTGCTCGAGCTCCTGGCCGCGCAGAAGCGCACCAACAAGCTGCTGCAGGCCATCATCTACGGTGGCATGGGTTTTGTATTGGGCTTGATCGTGATGCAGGTGATGCTGCGCGTGCGCCTGTTCTAGTTCGTTCTTTCGCCACCACCCCCGCTTCTGGAGAGCTGCCGTGCTGCTGGCCCTGGTCATCGTCTACCTGTTAATCACCATCGCCATCGGGCTCGTCGCAGCCCGGCGCGTGAAGAACACCACCGACTTCGCGATCGCCGGGCGGCACCTGCCGCTCTACATGATCGTGACCACCACCTTCGCGACCTGGTTCGGCTCCGAAACGGTGCTCGGGATTCCGGCCAAGTTCATCGAAGGAGGGCTCAACGGCGTGATCGAAGACCCGTTCGGCGCCGGCACCTGTCTGATTTTGGTGGGGCTGTTTTTCGCGGGCAAGCTCTACCGCATGACGCTGCTGACCATCAGCGACTACTACCGCGAGCGCTTCGGCCGCGTGGTCGAGGTGGCGTGCTCGCTGATCATCATGCTGAGCTACCTCGGCTGGGTATCGGCGCAGGTCACGGCGCTCGGGCTGGTGTTCAACGTGCTGTCGGCCGGCGCCATTTCGATCCCCGCGGGCATGGCGATCGGCGTCGTTTCCATCCTCGCCTACACGCTGTTCGGCGGCATGTGGTCGGTGGCGGTGACCGATTTCATCCAGATGATCATCCTCGTGCTCGGCCTGGCCGTGATCGCGGTGTTCGCCGGCAACATGGCGGGCGGCGCTGGCAAGGTGATCGAGTTCGCGACCAGCAAGGAGCTGTTCAAGTTCTGGCCCGAGCCAAACTTCCACGACATGATCTTCTTCTTCGCCGCGGCCATCACCATGATGCTGGGATCGATCCCGCAACAGGACGTGTTCCAGCGCGTGATGTCGGCCAACAGCGTCAAGGCGGCCACGCGGGGGCCGGTGATCGGGGGCTTGGCGTACATCCTGTTCGCGTCCGTGCCGATGTTCCTGGTGGCGAGCGCACTGCTCATCATGCCGGAGCAGACCGCGACGCTGCTGAAAGAAGATCCGCAGAAGGTGCTGCCAACGCTCGTGCTCGAGAAGATGCCATTCGTGATGCAGGTGCTGTTCTTCGGTGCGCTGCTGTCAGCCATCAAGTCGACGGCATCGGCCACCCTGCTGGCACCTAGCGTCACCTTCACCGAGAACATCTGGCGCCAGTTCAGGCCCGCCGGCACCGACCGCGAGAACCTCCTGACCATGCGCATTACCGTGCTGCTGTTCAGCGGCGCGGTGCTCGCCTATGCCATCCGCATGCAGGGCACGCCGATCTACGAGCTGGTGTCGGGGGCCTACCAGGTCCCACTGGTCGGCGCGTTCGTGCCGCTGGTGGCCGGGCTGTACTGGAAGCGCGCCACCACACAGGGTGCCATGGCGGCCGTGGTGCTCGGTATCGGTTGCTGGCTGCTGCTCCTGGCGCTGCCGTGGAGCACCGTGTTCCCGGCCCAGCTGGCTGGCGTGCTGGCTTCGGCATTCGGCATGGTGGCAGGTTCGCTGGCGCCGCAATGGGTGGCGAACAAGCACACGCCGCACCGCCCCCTGGCGGTTGAGCCGGCCTGATCCGGGCGCAGGGCGCCCGCGCCCTATAATCATGGGCTTTGCGGGCGGCAGCTGCGCCGCTCTTTCCGACCCCCATCCCATGCCTATCTACGCCTACAAGTGCAGTGCCTGCGGCTTTGCCAAGGACGTGCTGCGCAAAATGTCCGATGCGCCGCTCTCGGTGTGTCCGCACTGCGGCGCGAGTGCGTTCGAAAAGCAGGTCACTGCCGCCGGCTTTCAGCTCAAGGGCTCTGGCTGGTACGTGACCGATTTCCGTGAGGGCGGCGGCAAGAAGCCAGCCGATGCCACGACGGCCGATGCGAAGACGCCTGCGGCCAACGGCGCAGGCACCGACGCCAAGCCAGCCACCGATGCCGGCGCGGCGCCCGCACCTGCGCCTGCCACCGCCCCTGCCGTTGCGCCTGCTGCCAGCCCGGTTTCCGCGGCCAAAACAGATTGAAGCTGCCCATGCACGCGCTGCGCAAATGGCTGCTGTCGGGCTTGCTGGTCATCGTGCCGCTGTTCATCACGCTGGCGGTGCTCAAGTGGATCATCGACACGCTCGACCAGACGCTCTGGGTGCTGCCGCTGGTCTGGCAGAAATGGCTCTACGACAACAACATTCGCGGTCTCGGCGTACTGCTGACGCTCGGCATACTGCTGGCGGTCGGTGCGATCGCCAGTAACTTCGTCGGCAAGCGCCTGCTCGGCTGGGGCGACGCGGTGGTGCGCCGGATCCCCGTTGTGCGCTCGATCTATTCGAGCGTCAAGCAGGTGTCGGACACGCTGTTTTCCGAGAGCGGCAATGCTTTCCGAACGGCGGTGCTGATCGAGTGGCCGCGTGCCAACGTCTGGACCATTGCCTTCGTGACCGGCGCGCCCGGCCGCGAGGTGCTGGGCCACCTGGGCGGCGGGGACTATCTCAGCGTGTATGTCCCGACCACGCCGAACCCGACCGGCGGTTACTTCGTGATGCTCAAGCGCAGCGACTGCATCGAACTCAGGATGAGCGTGGACGAGGCGCTCAAGTACATCGTGTCGATGGGCGTGGTCGTCCCGGGCGGCCCTGCCACCGTCGCGATCAAGCATTAAAACGCGCCCCAGCGGCGCCGGAATCTTCTTATGGCCATGCGTTCTCACTACTGCGGTCTCGTGACCGAAGCCCTGCTGGGCGAAACCGTCACCCTGTGCGGTTGGGTCAATCGCCGACGCGACCACGGCGGCGTGATCTTCATCGACCTGCGCGACCGCGAAGGCTATGTGCAGGTGGTGTGCGACCCGGATCGGGCTGCGACCTTCGCCGTGGCCGAAGACCTGCGCAACGAGTTCTGCGTGCAGATCAAGGGGCTGGTGCGCGGCCGTCCGGAAGGAACCATCAACGAGTCGCTCAAGAGCGGCAAGATCGAAGTGCTGTGCCACGAGCTCAAGGTGCTGAACCCGTCGGTGACACCGCCGTTCCTGCTGGATGACGACAACCTGAGCGAAACCACCCGCCTCACGCACCGCGTGCTCGACCTGCGCCGCCCGGCGATGCAGCGCAACATGATGCTGC
>JBDUCH010000467.1:0-2743 GCA_040003555.1 Variovorax sp.
CTTCGTCTCGCGCAAGCTCTACCCGAACGTCGACTTCTACTCGGGCATCGTGCAGCGCGCCATCGGCATCCCGGTGCCGCTGTTCACTGCGGTGTTCGCCCTGGCACGCACGGTCGGCTGGATTGCCCAGCTGAACGAAATGATCGGCGACCCGGAATACAAGATCGGCCGCCCGCGCCAGCTGTTCGAAGGCTCGGTCAAGCGCGACGTGCAGCCCCTCGCCAAGCGCTGAGCGCCGGCAGCGCACCCGCTGCTGCGCCCACCCGTCAAAAGGCTGCCTTCGGGCAGCCTTTTTGCGTTTTGGCTGACACGCTGCGTGGCACCCGGTGCGTAGCCTGTGGCTTGGAGGGTTTACTTCCATGCATCCTGTTCAACCACCTGCCCCAAGGAGTTCGCCATGAAAAAAATCGCTGCAATGATCGCCGTCGCTTTCGCTTTCGCCGTTCCGCTGGCCGGCTGCAACACCGTGAAGGGCGCGGGCCAGGATGTTCAGAACGCCGGCCAGAAGATGGAAAACGCCGCCGACAAGAAGAAGTAAGGCCAAGGCCTGTGCACTCAGGAAAAGCGGGCTCCGGCCCGCTTTTTTCATCGTGAGACAGCAACAGTGTCATCTCGGATCACGATGGCAGAACAACCCCTCCTAGAGGACAATTGTGTTCCCCTGCATCGCCTCTTGCGATGACTTGAACGCCCTTGACCACCACCGAACGCAGTTTCGCCCGCCGGATCGACCTCACTTCGCTGCAGCTCTTCGTGGCGGTGTGCGAACTCGGCAGCATCGGGCGCGCGGCCGAGCGAGAGTTCATCGCCGCGTCGGCGGTAAGCAAGCGGCTGTCGGATCTGGAGGCCACGCTCGCCACGCCCCTGCTCTACCGCCACACGCGCGGCGTCGACCTCACCCCTGCCGGCGAAAGCCTGTTGCACCACGCCCGCTCGGTGCTCTACAGCCTGGAGAAAATGCAGGGCGAGCTCAGCGAGTACGCCGACGGCGTGCGCGGCCATGTGCGGGTGCATGCGAACATTTCGGCGATCGTGCAATTCCTGCCGGAAGACCTCGGCGCGTTCCGCCGCGCGCACGAAGCGATCAAGATTGACCTGGAAGAACACCTCAGCAGCGAAGTGCTGCGCGCCGTGCAGGAAGGCGCAGCCGACCTCGGGATCTGCCATGCGGCGGACGGCGGCAACGAACTCCAGAGCCTGCCCTACCGCCACGACCATCTGGTGCTCATCGTGCCGGCAGGCCATGCCTTGTCTGAAAGGGGCGGAATCGACTTCGTTGAATCGCTTGAGTACGACCACGTCGGGCTGCACACCAACAGTTCGATCTATGTGGCGACGCGCCAGGCCGCGCTGGAGGCCGGGCGCACGATCAAGCTGCGCATCCATGTGACCGGCCTCGACGCCATGTGCCGCATGATCGAAAACGGCCTCGGCATCGGCGTGATGCCGAACCGGGCCTTCGAACTGATGCGCGGCGGCATCGGCCGCCGGCTCACCAGCGTGGCGCTGACCGACGCCTGGGCGCAGCGCGAGATCCGCCTGGTCGCGCGCGACTTTTCCACGCTGCCGGTGGCGGCGCGCACGCTGGTGTCGCACCTGCAAGCCTCGGGGGCTGCCGCAGCCAGCGAGCCGGCCGAAATGGCAGCCTGAAACACAAGACAATCACCTCCCCACGAAAGACAGACCATGGCACGCACGCTCTACGACAAGCTCTGGGACGAACACGTCGTCCACACCGAGGACGACGGCACCTCGATCCTCTACATCGACCGCCACCTCGTTCACGAGGTGACCAGCCCGCAGGCCTTCGAGGGCCTGCGCGTGGCCGGCCGCAAGCTGTGGCGCATCAGCTCGGTGGTGGCCACCGCCGACCACAACACGCCGACCACCGGTTGGGAGCGCGGCTACGACGGCATCACCGACCCGACCAGCAAGGAACAGGTCACGACGCTGGATCAAAACATCGCCGAATTCGGCGCGGCGGCGTTCTTTCCGTTCCTGAGCAAGCGCCAGGGCATCGTGCATGTGATCGGCCCCGAGTCGGGCGCCACGCTGCCGGGCATGACGGTTGTGTGCGGCGACTCGCACACCTCCACGCACGGCGCGTTCGGCGCGCTCGCGCATGGCATCGGTACCAGCGAGGTCGAGCATGTGATGGCAACGCAGACGCTGCTCGCCAAAAAGGCAAGGAACCTGCTCGTCAAGGTCGAAGGCAAGCTGCCGCTGGGCTGCACCGCGAAAGACATCGTGCTGGCGATCATCGGCAGGATCGGCACCGCGGGCGGCACCGGCTACACCATCGAGTTCGCCGGCTCGGCCATTCGCGACCTCAGCATGGAAGGTCGCATGACGGTGTGCAACATGGCGATCGAAGCCGGCGCGCGCGCGGGTCTCGTGGCGGTCGACAGCAAGACCATCGCGTATGTGAAGGGCCGTCCGTTCGCGCCGACCGGTATCGAGTGGGACCAGGCCGTCGCCTACTGGCAGACGCTTCAGTCCGACCCCGGTGCGCACTTCGATCTGGTGGTCGAGCTCGACGCCGCGCAGATCCAGCCGCAAGTGACCTGGGGCACCTCGCCCGAAATGGTGACCGACATCAACGGCCGCGTGCCCGATCCCGACAAGGAAAAAGACGCCAACAAGCGTGGTGCCATCGAACGCGCGCTGACCTACATGGGGCTCGAACCCAACAAGCCGATGAACGACATCTTCATCGACAAGGTGTTCATCGGCTCCTGCACCA
>JBDUCH010000156.1:0-9154 GCA_040003555.1 Variovorax sp.
CCTTGATCACCGCGAAGCCGCCGGCCATGTCGCCGTAGAGCGTGCAATAGCCGGTGGCCATCTCGCTCTTGTTGCCGGTGGTCAGCACGATGCTGCCGAACTTGTTCGACAGCGCCATCAACAGCGTGCCGCGGATACGGGCCTGCAGGTTCTCTTCGGTCGTGTCTTCGGCGCGGCCCTTGAATTCGTTGGCGAGTGCCGACTTGAACGACTCGAAGGTGTGCTTGATGGAGATCTCGTCGTAGCGCACCCCAAGCCGCGCCGCCATGTCGCGCGCATCGATCCAGCTGATGTCGGCCGTGTAGGGCGAGGGCATCATCACGGCGCGCACCTTGTCCTTGCCGAGCGCATCGACCGCCACGGCCAGCACCAGCGCGGAGTCGATGCCGCCCGACAGCCCCAGCAGCACGCCGGGAAAGCCGTTCTTGCCGATGTAGTCGCGCACGCCGACCACCAGTGCGTCCCACAGCTGGGCCTCGGCCTCGCGCGGCGCCGCGATGGCGGACGGCTGTGAAGTGAATTTGATGGCGCCGCCGTGCACCCGCTCCACCTGCGCAAAAGCGACTTTCTCCTTGAAACTCTCAGCCTGCATCGCGAGCGTACCGTCGGCCTGCAGCGCGAATGATGCGCCGTCGAACACCACCTCGTCCTGCCCGCCCACCAGGTGCGCATAGACCAGCGGCAAATCCACATGCCGCGTCCGATCCGCCATGCGGGCAATGCGTTCGCCTTCCTTGCCCACGTGATAGGGCGAGGCGTTGATCACCGCCAGCAGCTCGGCACCAGCGTCCTTCGCGAGCTGGGCCGGCGCGTCGAACCAGGCGTCTTCGCAGATCAGGAGGCCGATGCGCACGCCATCGGCCTCGAACACGCACACGCCCTGCCCCGGCGTGAAGTAACGGCGCTCGTCGAACACCTGGTAGTTCGGAAGTTCTCGCTTGGCATAAGTGTCGAGGACGCGGCCCTCGCGGATCACGCTGGCCGCGTTGTGCCGCAACTGCACCGCCACCGAGCGGCTGCGCAGGCTGCCGCCGCTCGGATGGCCGACCACCACCGTCATCCCTGCAAGGCCAGCGAGCTCGCTCGCCACCGTCTTCACGGCTTCGTCGCAGGCTTCGATGAAGGCCGGGCGCAGGAACAGGTCTTCGGCCGCATAGCCGCAAATCGAGAGTTCGGGGGTCAGCAGCAGCCGGGCGCCTTCGTCGTATGCGCTGCGCGCCGCCTCGATAATTTTGCGGGCGTTGCCGGCGGTGTCGCCGACCACGAAATTGCATTGCGCGATCGCGATTTTGAGTGTCATACAGGGCGGGAAAAGGGCTCGAACGATTATGTCATTCACGCGCTGTTAGGCTCGAAGCCCGATGAGCGCCAGCCCCCCCGCCATTTCCTTGTTCGCGCCGCTGGTCCGATGGTTCAACAACCGGGCCTGGCTGCTGCTGGTGTTCACCACGCTGATCTGGGGCGCCAACGCGGTGGCGGCACGGTTGGTGGTCGGAGAGGCCTCGCCAATGCTCGTGACCACGGCACGATGGCTGGTCTGCTGCGTCGCGCTGGGCCTGACCTCGCGCCGGGAAATCGCCACCCACTGGCGCGCGCTGCTACCGCACTGGCGCTTCGTGGCGCTGATGGGCACGCTGGGTTTCACCGGGTTCAACGCGCTGTTCTATACGGCCGCGCACCACACCACCGCGATCAACATCGCAATCATCCAGGGCACGATCCCGGTGCTGGTGCTGCTCGGCAGCGTGTGGGCCTGGCGCACCCGCATCACGGCGCTGCAGGTGGTCGGCGTGGCGGTCACGCTGGCTGGCATCGCGGTGGTCGCGTCGCAAGGCCAGTTCGCGCAGTTGGCCCGGTTCGCTTTCAACATCGGCGACGTCTGGATGGTGATTGCGTGCCTGCTCTACGCCTTCTACGCGCTCGGCCTGCGGCGGCGTCCGGCCGTACCGGCCATCGTGTTCTTCGCCGCCACTGCGGCGGTGGCCAGCATCGTCTCGCTGCCGTTGCTGGCGGCCGAGATCGCGATGGGCAACTTCATCGTGCCGACGGCGAAGGGCGTTGTGCTGATCGTCTTCATCGGCCTGCTGCCTTCCTACGTGTCGCAGCTCACCTTCATCCGCGCCGTGACGCTGATCGGCCCGGCCCGTGCCGGCGTGTACCTGAACCTGGTGCCGATCTTCGGCCCGTTGCTGGCCGTGCTCGTGCTCGGCGAGCCGGTGTCGGCCTACCACGCGGTGGCACTGGCGCTCGTGCTGGGTGGCATATGGATTGCCGAGTACCTG
Source organism: Variovorax sp. (assembly GCA_040003555.1). Classification (GTDB taxonomy): domain Bacteria; phylum Pseudomonadota; class Gammaproteobacteria; order Burkholderiales; family Burkholderiaceae_C; genus Variovorax. The sequence continues at coordinate 2,283 of JBDUCH010000156.1, forward strand.
GGCGCACGCAAACAGTGAAAAAGCAGCCGTTGGCCGACGAAACCATCCTGCGCATTCACCAGGCGCCGGCGGAGATCGACGCGGCGGCCTGGAACGCGCTGCTCGCGCAGCAGGCCGCGCCCAGCCCGTTCATGCGCCACGAGTACCTCGACGCGCTGCATGAAAGCGGCAGCGCCACGCCCGCAAGCGGCTGGACGGCATCGATCGCCACGCTCTGGCAGGGTGAGCAGCTGACGGGCGCCTGCCCGCTCTACGTCAAGGATCACTCGTACGGCGAATACGTGTTCGACTGGGCCTGGGCCAATGCCTACGAGCAGCATGGCCTTGCCTACTACCCCAAGGCCGTGGCGGCCGTGCCGTTCACCCCGGTGCCCGGCACGCGCCTGCTGGCACGCGATGCGGCCAGCCGCGCGCTGCTGGTCCAGGGGCTCGTGCAGTGGTGCAAGCAGACCGGGCTGTCGTCGCTGCACCTTCTGTTCGGCGCCGACGAGGACATCAGCGCCTGCGCCGATGCGGGCCTGATGCTGCGCCACACGGTGCAGTTCCATTGGACGAATGCGGGCTACGCCAGCTTCGACGCATTCCTCGCCAGCCTGGCCCATGACAAGCGCAAGAAGATCCGCCAGGAGCGCCGCAAGGTGGCCGAGGCGGGTGTTACCTTCCGCTGGGCGCGCGGCGCCGACATCAGCGTCGACGACTGGGATTTTTTCTACCGCTGCTACGCCCGCACCTACCGCGAGCACGGCAACCCGCCCTACCTGAGGCGCGACTTCTTCCAGCGCATGGCCGACACCATGCCCGAAGCCTGGCTGCTGTTCGTGGCCGAACGCAACGGCCATCCGATCGCGACGAGTTTGATCGCGCTGTCCGCCGATGCGCCCGGCGCTGCCGGCACTTCAAGCCCCGAAGTGGCCTATGGCCGCTACTGGGGTGCGCTCGAGCGGGTCGACTGCCTGCACTTCGAGGCCTGCTACTACCAACCGCTGCAGTGGTGCATCGAGCACGGCGTGCAGCGCTTTGAAGGCGGTGCGCAGGGCGAGCACAAGATGGCCCGCGCGCTGATGCCGGTCAAGACCACCAGCGCCCACTGGCTGGCGCACCCGGCTTTCGCCGACGCGATCGAGCGTTTTCTGGAGCGCGAAGGCGAAGGCATCGAGAACTACATGGAACATCTGGACGAGCGCAGTCCGTTCAAGACGGCGACACCGGGCGATTCCACGCGATGAGCGAGCCCGAAACCCCGCCGCTGCAGCAACAGCACACGCGCTTCGAAGACGCACTCGCCATCGCCAGCGGCACGCTGCTGATCTCAGTCGGCGTGGCCTTCTTCACCACGGCCGGCCTCATCACCGGCGGCACGGCTGGCCTCGCCTTTCTGACCCGCTATGCCACCGGGTGGGGCTTCGGCAAGGTCTTCTTCGTGCTGAACCTGCCGTTCTACTGGCTGGCGCTGCGCAAGATGGGCCTGGCCTTCACGCTGAAGACCTTCGTGGCCGTCGCGCTGGTTTCCGTGCTGACCGAGCTGCAGCCGCACTTTCTGCAGTTCGGCAGCTTGCAGCCGGTCTATGCGGCTGTGGCCGGCGGGCTGGTCACCGGCACCGGCTTCCTGATCCTGTTTCGCCACAAGTGCAGCCTGGGCGGGTTCGGCGTGCTCGCGCTCTGGCTGCAGGATCGTTTTGGCTGGCGGGCCGGCCATGTCCAGATGGGCCTCGACTGCATGGTCGTGCTGCTGGCACTGCTGACCATCGAGCCCTGGCGCGTGGCCTGTTCGATCCTGGGTGCGGTGGCGCTGAACCTGGTGCTGGCGATCAACCACCGGCCCGGGCGCTACCTGGGCATCTGAGCCGACCCGGGCCGCACTGACTGCGCGCGACCCAGCTTGCGACGCCCGGTCGACGCGATCGCGCCGACCAGGTGCTGCACGAAAGCCTGCGCCAGCGGCGGCAGCGTTCTGCCTTCGAGCGACAACACCTGGAGCCGGCGCTGCTGCAACTGCGCATCGGCGAACGGGCGCGCCACCAGCGTGCCGGCGTCGATCAGGTGCAGCACCGTGTGATAGCCCGCCAGCACGATGTCGGGGCTGCGCATCAACGGCAGCAGCGCGGCCGAATAGTTGCTCACGAAGTTGGCGCGGTACTGCAGGCCCTGCTCGCTGCAGGCCAGGTCGAACAACTGGCGCGTGGTCGTGCCGCCGCGGCTGCCGACCGCGAGCGGATAGCGCACCACCTCGGCCACCGTCACCACGCGCTGGCGCGCCAGCGGATGGTCGGGACACATCACGGCGAACACGGGCGCGACGCCCGAGTGCTCGATGCGCAGGCCCGGCTCGGGCGCCACCACGTACTTGAGGCCGATGTCGGCCTCGCCGCGCACCAGCAGCGCGCTCACCTCGTGGGGGGCGCCGACGTGCAGCTCGAACTGGCTGCGCGCGTGGGTCAGCTCGAAAGTGCGCATCACGACCGGCATCAGGCTACCCGCAAAGCCTTCGGTGCAGGCCGCGCGGATGCGGCCGGCGCGCTCGTCACCGAGATTGCGCACCTGGTCGAGCACCTGCCCCGCGTCGAGCACCGCATTGCGCAGGTGCGCGGCCAGCCGCTCGCCGGCCGCGGTGAGTGCCATGCCGCGCGCGCGGCGTTCGAACAGCGCCGTGCCAAGGCTCTCTTCGAGCTTGGTGATCTGGCGGCTGACGGCCGACGAAGCCACGAAGAGCCGCGCCGCCGCCTGGTTGACCGAGCCGCTGCGCGCCACCTCGAGGAAGTAGCGCATCGGGATGCTGAGCAGCGGTGTGGTCATGGAATGCATTGCCTTAAAGGCAATGGTAGCTTGCAAAATCGGTACTGGAAGCAACGCGCTTGAGGCTTTCAACTTGCATGCAGCCAAACGCACAAGGATCACGCACCATGTCACGCACCCAAGCCCTCGCTGCCGCCGTCGCCCCGTTCGACGACGGCCGCTTCTTTGCCGACCTGCAGCGGCGCATCGCGTTCCGTACCGAAAGCGACACCGGCGCCGCCACGCCCGCGCTCGGCGCCTACCTCGGCGAAGAGCTCGCGCCGGCGCTCGCCGCGCTGGGCTTCGTCTGCGAACAGATCGACAACCCTGAGCCCGGCGGGGGCCCGTTCCTGATTGCGCGGCGCATCGAAGACCCTGCCCTGCCCACCGTTCTGGGCTACGGCCACGGCGACGTGGTCAGCGGGCAGGACGCGCACTGGCGCGAGGGCCTCTCGCCCTGGACGCTGACCGCCGAGGGCGAGCGCTGGTATGGCCGCGGCACCGCGGACAACAAGGGCCAGCACAGCATCAACCTCGCGGCGCTGGCGGCGGTGCTGCACGTGCGCGAGGGGCGCCTTGGCTACAACGTCACCTGGCTGATCGAGATGGGCGAGGAAGCCGCGTCGCCCGGCCTGCATGCAGTGTGCGAACAGCAACGCGACAAGCTGCGCGCCGACCTGTTGATCGCCTGCGACGGCCCGCGCGTGAGCGCACAGCGCCCGACACTGTTCCTGGGCTCGCGCGGCGCCGTCAACTTCACGCTGCGGCTCAGGAGCCGACCGCGCGGCTACCACTCGGGCAACTGGGGCGGCGTGCTGGAGAACCCGGCCACGGTGCTGAGCCATGCGGTCGCGTCGCTGGCCGACGCCCACGGGCGCATCCTGGTCGACGCGTTGCGCCCGCCACCGGTCAGCGACGCGGTGCGCCGCGCACTCGCCGACATCGCGATCGCCACCGGTGCCGACGATCCGGCGCTCGATGAAGGATGGGGCGAGCCCGGTCTGAGCGCGGCCGAGCGACTGATGGGCTGGAACACGATCGAGGTGCTGGCGCTGGGCGCCGGCGCGCCGCAGCGGCCCGTGAACGCGATTCCCGCGGAGGCGGTGGCGCACTGCCAGTTGCGCTTCGTGGTCGGCACGCCGTGGCAGCAGCTCCAGGACATCGTGCGGGCACACCTGGACGCGCACGGCTTCGGGCGCGTCCAGGTGTCGATCACGCTAAGCGGCGCGGCGACCCGCCTCGAATTGGACAACCCCTGGGTGGCCTGGGCCGACCGCTCGATCGAGGCGAGCAGCGGGCAGCGCCCCGATGTGCTGCCGAACCTGGCTGGTTCACTGCCCAACGACGTGTTCGCCGACCTGCTCGGCCTGCCCACGCTGTGGGTGCCGCACTCCTACCCGGCCTGCGCCCAGCATGCGCCGAACGAGCACCTGCTGGCGCCGGTCGCGCGCGAAGGGCTGCAGATCATGGCCGGCCTGTACTGGGATCTCGGCGAACCCGGGCAGGCGCCCTGGCAGGCAGGCGCACTCAATCGCTCTTCCCCTTCACTTCCCGCCGAGTCCCTCGCATGAAAACCCGTCATCTTCTTTTCCCGTCCCTGTTCGCCGCCTTCGCCACCTTCGCCGTCTTCGCCGCCAGCCCGGCGCCGGCCCAGGAGGCCTGGCCGACCAAGCCCGTCAAGCTGGTGGTGCCGTTTCCGCCCGGCGGCGGCACCGATCTGGTGGCTCGTGCCATGGGCCAGAAGCTGTTCGAACGGCTCAAGCAGCCGGTGGTCATCGACAACCGGCCCGGCGCCTCGACCATCATCGGCACCGATGCCGTGGCCAAAGCCGCGCCCGATGGCTACACGCTGCTGTTGTCGGGCTCGACCAGCTACAGCGTGAACCCCGCGTTGCGCGCGAAGCTGCCCTACGACCCGGTGAAAGACCTGGCGCCGATCGCCATCGTGGCGCGCGCACCGCTGGCGCTGGTGGTGAGCGGCAATGCGCCATGGCGCACGGTGAACGAGTTGATCGCCGCCGCGAAGGCCAAGCCAAAAAGCATCCGCTACGCGAGCTTCGGTGCCGGCTCGGGTCCGCAGTTGGCCGCCGAGCTGTTCGCGCTGGCGGCAGGCGTGCAGTTGCAGGAGATCCCGTACAAGGGCAGCGCCCAGAGCACGGTGGCACTGATCGGCGGGGAAATCGAGATGGGGGTCGACACCGTGGCCAGCGTGGCGCCCCAGGTGCGCGCGGGCAAGCTGCGTGCGCTGGGTATCGTCGGCACGACGCGTTCGAGCCTGCTGCCCGATGTGCCGACGCTCGCGGAACTGAAGCTGCCGGAGGCCACCTTCGACGCCTGGTACGCACTGGCGGCACCGGCCAGAACGCCGGCCCCGGTGGTGCAGGTGCTGCTGCGCGAAGTCAGCGCAGTGATGGCCGATGTGGGCCTGCAGGCGCAGCTGCGCGCCCAGGGCATGGAGCCGGTGGTGATCGGCCCGCAGCCGTTCCGGGCGCAGATGGAGAGCGAAATCGCACGCTACCGTGCATTGGCCCACCGCGCCGGCATCGTGGCCGAATAGATGGGCTGAGGGGCTGAGGGGCTGAGGGGCTGAGGGGCTCGGGGGCTCAGGCTTTGCCGGCCGGCTTGTACGCGGCGATGCCGTCCACGACTTCCTTCTTGGCCGCGTCGATGCCTTCCCAGCCGAGAACCTTGACCCATTTGCCTTCTTCCAGATCCTTGTAGTGCTCGAAGAAGTGGCTGATGGCCTTCAGGCGCATCGGGTTCACGTCGTCGATCGACTTCCAGTGGCTGTAGATCGGCAGCACCTTGGCGGTGGGCACGGCCAGCACCTTGCCGTCGACGCCGGCTTCGTCTTCCATCATCAGGATGCCGAGCGGGCGGCACGGCACCACCACGCCCGGGAGCAGCGGGTACGGCGCGATCACCAGCACGTCGACCGGATCACCGTCGCCGCTCAGGGTTTGCGGCACGTACCCGTAGTTGGCCGGGTAGTACATGGCCGTCGTCATGAAGCGGTCCACAAACAGCGCGCCCGATTCCTTGTCGACTTCGTATTTGATCGGATCCGAGTTCATCGGGATCTCGATCACCACATTGAATGCGTCGGGGATGTTCTTGCCGGGGGAAACTTTGTCGAAGGACATGTCTTTTAGGAGTTGATTGAAGGGAAGGCGCAGGATTCGGACAAACCCGAAGTTTAAGACCCGTGTCACGGGCCGGTCGCACCAAACCCGACTTTTGCCTGTAAATTGCCGCCGTTGGCCAATCGGTTCCCTGTCTTTGATGGCGGTGGGCTTCGAGGAAGCAACGCGACGGAAGCTCAGACCCCGTATGCGTTGCGCGCAGGGTCAGGGCTTTCGTCTCCACAAGTCGCAACGAACTACTGGAGATGCAAAGCATGATTGGCAACACCCCCCTGATACTCGCCATCGTCTGCGGCCTCGTGGCCGTCGGCTACGGCTTCTGGGCCCGCAGCTGGATCCTGGCCAAAGACCCCGGCAACGCGCGCATGCAGGAGATCGCCGCCGCGATCCAGCAAGGTGCGTCAGCCTATCTGGCCAAGCAGTACACCACCATCGCGGTCGTCGGCCTGGTGCTGGCCGTGCTGATCGCCTTCTTCCTGGACATCACGACCGCGGTCGGCTTCATCATCGGCGCGGTGCTCTCGGGCGCCTGCGGCTTCATCGGCATGAACGTGTCGGTGCGCGCCAACGTGCGCACCGCGCAGGCCGCGACGCAAGGCATCGGCCCGGCGCTCGATGTGGCGTTCCGCGGCGGGGCCATCACCGGCATGCTGGTGGTCGGGCTGGGCCTGCTGGGCGTATCGGTTTTCTACTGGTTCCTGGCCGGCAATGGCGCCCTGACGCCGGACAAGAGCCTGGCATCGCTGCTCAACCCGCTGATCGGCTTTGCCTTCGGCTCGTCGCTGATCTCGATCTTCGCGCGGCTCGGTGGCGGCATCTTCACCAAGGGTGCCGACGTCGGCGCCGACCTGGTGGGCAAGGTCGAGGCCGGCATTCCGGAAGACGACCCGCGCAACCCGGCCGTGATCGCCGACAACGTGGGCGACAACGTCGGCGACTGCGCCGGCATGGCGGCCG
>JBDUCH010000468.1:0-2732 GCA_040003555.1 Variovorax sp.
CAACCATGCGTCGCTGGTCGACGGCGCGCTGCTGGCCAAGGCGCCGCTGCAGCGCTATCCGCATGGCCGGCTCGACTTGCTGGCGAGCCAGCTCGGGCGCTGCAGCACGCCGATCAAGCTGATCGTGAGCGATGCCCTCTTCAGCATGGACGGCGACCTGGCCGACCTGCCGGCCCTGCTGGCGCTGGCCGAGGCGCACGACGCCTGGCTGGTGGTCGACGACGCCCATGGCTTCGGCGTGCTGGGCGAACGCGGCCGCGGCAGCCTGTCGCACTTCGGCCTGCGCAGCGAGCGATTGATCTATATGGGCACGCTTGGCAAGGCCGCGGGCCTGGGCGGCGCCTTCGTGGCCGCGCACCCGAGCATCATCGAGTGGCTGGTGCAGTCGGCGCGCAGCTACATCTACACCACCGCGGCGCCGCCGGCGATCGCGCATGCGCTGTGCACCAGCCTGCGCCTGATCGGCAGCGAGGAGGGCGAACAGCGCCGTGCGCGGCTGCGGCAACTGATCGACCTGCTGCGCGACCGGCTGAACGCGCTGATGCAGCAGAACCCCCGGCTCGGCTGGCGCCTGGCCGATTCCGCCACCGCGATCCAGCCGCTGATCGTCGGCGACAACGCGGCCGCGCTGGCCTTGTCGGCGGCGCTCGATGCGCAGGGCCTGTGGGTGCCGGCGATCCGACCGCCGACGGTGCCGGCCGGCACTGCGCGGCTGCGAATCACGCTGAGCGCAGCGCACACGCCGCAGGATGTGCAGACGCTGGTCGATGGCCTGGCGCGGGCCGCCGCAAGCCTGCGATGAGTGCCGCACCGATGCATGGCTGCTTCGTCACCGGCACCGACACCGAGGTCGGCAAGACGCGTGTCAGCACCGCGTTGCTGCACTGGCTCGGCGAGCGGGGCCTGCGTTGCGCGGGCTACAAGCCGGTGGCCGCCGGCACCGGGACGATCGATGGCGAAGCGGTCAACGAGGACGTGCGCGCATTGCGCGACGCGGGCTCGGTGGCGCTGACCGACGCAGAGGTCGGCCCCTGCCAGTTCGAGGCCGCCTGTGCGCCGCACATCGCGGCGGCGCTCGAAGGCCGCACCATCGAGCGTGCCGTGCTGCTGCAAGGAGCCAGGGCGCTCGCGGCGCAGGCCGACCACCTGGTCGTCGAGGGCGTCGGCGGGTTCCGCGTGCCGCTCGGGCCGGACTTCGACAGCGCCGACTTCGCCGCGGATCTGGGGTTGCCGGTGGTGCTCGTTGTCGGGCTGCGCCTGGGCTGTCTAAACCATGCGCTGCTGAGTGCCGAAGCGATCCGCGCGCGTGGCCTGCGCTTGGCGGGCTGGGTTGCGAACACCGTCGATGTGGGAATGCCGCGCCGTGACGAGAACCTCGCAACGCTGCGCCATGAACTGGGCTGGCGCCACCAGGCGCCTTGCCTGGGCGTCGTTTCGCGGCTGGCCAGCCCGGAGCCGGCAGCCGTTGCGGCTTGCCTTGACGATCAAGCGCTGCGCGCGCTGTTCGGCTTGGCATGATCATCGACGCGACATTCCGCGCCGACCCCTATCCGAGCTACGCTGCGTTGCGCGAGGCCGGGCCGATCCACTGGAGCGAGGAATTCTTCGGCGGCGCGTGGCTCCTGACGCGCCATGCCGACGTGGAGGCGGTGCTGCGCGATGCCGTGCGTTTCTCGGCGCAGCGCACCGGCGGCTGGGTGATGCAAAGCCGGGCTGCCCGCAGCGAGCTGAGGGACTTCCAGCAGCTCTTCGCACGCGCCATGCTGTTCCTCGACGCGCCGGATCACACGCGCATTCGCAGCGTGCTCAACGCGGGCTTTCGCAATGACGTCCTGCAGCAGTTCGCGCCGGCCATCGGGCAGCGCGTCGATGCCTTGCTCGACGCGGTGGACGCCGACGCGGGCTTCGACTTCATGCAGGTGCTGGCGCGGCCGCTGCCGGCCGAGGTGATGGCGATGCTGATGGACATCCCCGCGGCAGACCGCGGCGACTTCATCGCCTGGTCCGACGATCTGGCAACCTTCATCGGCGCGCCGATGCCGTCGCTCGAGCAGGCACGGCGCGCACGCACCAGCCTGCTGGCGATGAGCGGCTACTTCGAGCAGCTCGTGCCGCAGCGCCGGCACGCATCGGGCGACGACCTCGTGAGCCGGCTGCTGCGGGCCGAGGCGGCGGGCGACATCCAACCCGGTGCCGAGTTGCTGGCCCAATGCGCGATGCTGTTGTTCGCCGGCCACGAGACCACGCGCAACCTGCTGGGCAACGGCCTGCAGGCGCTGCTGGCCGATCCGGCGTCGTGGCAGCGCCTGCAGCGCGAGCCCGCGCTGTTGCCGGGCGCGGTGCGCGAGCTGCTGCGCTTTGACAGCCCGGTGCAGTACACCGGCCGTCGCGTCACTGCCGATCTGGTGCTGCATGGCCGGCAGCTGCGCCGTGGCGACCTGGTCGTCGCACTCATCGCCTCCGCCAACCGGGATCCGGCGCGCCATGCGGAACCCGATCGCCTGGACGTTGCGCGCCGCCCCGGCGGCCTGCTGTCTTTCGGCGCCGGCCCGCATGTGTGCATCGGCGCGGGCCTGACGCTGATGGAGGCCGAGATCGTCTTCGACCGGCTGCTGCGCCGATTCCCTCGGCTGCACCGGGTCGATGCCCAGCCGCGCTGGAGCGGCAATGCGGTGTACCGCGGCCTGGACGCGCTGCCGGTGCGTCAGGCTTAGGCAGCGGGCCGCTCAATC
>JBDUCH010000469.1:0-2725 GCA_040003555.1 Variovorax sp.
CGGTCTTCGGGCGTGAGCTTCATGCACTCGCCGATGAAGAAGCCGTTGTTCAGGATGTTGCGGTGCGTCAGCGTCGCGCCCTTCGGGAAGCCCGTGGTGCCGCTGGTGAACTGCACGTTGATGGGGTCGGTGGCCTTCAGCGTCCGGCCGATCTGCGCGATGCGCGCGTCGTCCGGGTCGCCGCTGGCGAGCAGGGCCGAGAAGCGCTGCATGCCGGGCTGATCCGCATCGCCCGCCTTGTCGATCCACACGGTGTGCTGCAGGAGCGGCAGCCGCTCCGGCCCCAGCTCGCGCAGCATGCCGAGGTAGTCGCTGGTCTTGAACTGCGCCATTGTCACGAGCGCCTTGACGCCGACCTTGTTGAGCGCGTATTCGAGCTCCGACGTGCGGTACGCCGGGTTGATGTTGACAAGGATCAGCCCGACCTTGGCGGTTGCGATCTGCAGCAACACCCACGGTACATTGTTGTGCGACCAGATGCCGACACGGTCACCGGGCAGCAGGCCCAGGTTCAGCAACGCGCTGGCGAGCCGGTTCGAATCGGTCTGAAGCGCAAGGTAGGTGAAGCGCTGGCCCTCGTGGCGGCTCACGAGTGCCTCGCGATCCGGCTGTTTCGCGACCATGTCGTCGAAGAAGGCACCCATCGGCTGTTCGATCAGCGGAACATCGGTGGCGCCTTTGGCGTAGCTCGGGGTCGGTGCCATGACGCGGATCTCAGGAGGTTTCGGCGAACAGCTCACGGCCGATCAGCATGCGCCGCACTTCGCTCGTACCGGCGCCGATCTCATACAGCTTGGCATCGCGCCACAGCCGCTCGACCGGGAAGTCCTTGGTGTAGCCCACGCCGCCGAGCGCCTGGATCGCCTCGCCAGCCATCCAGGTCGCCTTCTCGGCCGAATACAGGATGGCGCCGGCCGCGTCCTTGCGGAAGGTGCGCGCGTGGTCGTTGCGGTCGCAGGCCTTGCCCACGGCGTACACATAGGCCCGCGTGGCCTGCCAGGTCGAGTACATGTCTGCCAGCTTGCCCTGCATGAGCTGGAACTCGCCGATGCTCTGGCCGAACTGCTTGCGCTCGTGGATGTACGGCAGCACCGCGTCCATGCAGGCGGCCATGATGCCGAGCGGGCCGCCCGAGAGCACGGCGCGCTCGTAGTCGAGCCCGCTCATCAGCACCTTGGCGCCCATGCCTTCGCCGCCGAGCACGTTCTCTTCGGGCACCTCGCAGTTGTCGAAGAACAGGGGATAGGTGTTGCTGCCGCGCATGCCGAGCTTGTCGAGCTTGGTGCCGGCCGAGAAGCCCTTGAAGCTTTTCTCGACGATGAAGGCCGTCATGCCGCGCGCACCCATCTCGGGCTCGGTCTTGCCATAGATCACCAGCGTGTCGGCATCGCCGCCGTTGGTGATCCACATCTTGGCGCCGTTGAGCACGTAGCGGTCGCCCTTCTTCTCGGCCTTGAGCTTCATGCTCACGACGTCGGAGCCGGCGTTGGGTTCGCTCATGGCCAGTGCGCCGACGTGCTCTCCGCTCACCAGCTTGGGCAGGTATTTCTTCTTCTGGGCTGCGGTGCCGTTGCGGTGGATCTGGTTCACGCACAGGTTGGAGTGCGCGCCGTACGAGAGGCCGACCGAGGCCGAGGCCCGCGACACCTCTTCCATCGCCACGATGTGCGCGAGGTAGCCGAGCTCGGTGCCGCCGTATTCTTCCTTCACCGTCATGCCGTGCAGGCCGAGATCGCCCAATTTCTTCCAGAGGTCGTGCGGGAACAGGTTGTCGCCGTCGACCGCGGCCGCGCGTGGCGCGATCTCGTTGGCGGCGAAATCCTGGATCGCGTCGCGCAGCGAATCGATGGTCTCGCCCAGGTCGAAGTTGAGGCCGGGATCGTGCATGGGGCTTGTCTCCTCAGAGGGGTCTGGCGCGGCGGGTAGCCCGCGCTCAAAACCGCAGCTTACGCCCTGCCGCGCCGCATTTGGCGCCACAATGGTTGCAAATCGCGCCACCTGTGTCATCACGAACCATGGCCTCGTCCCCGCTTCTTCCATCCGGCCGCGCCGCCACGCCGATGGCCTTCGTGCGAGCGATTGTCCTGGCTTACGCGCGCTACGGCGTGGATCCGAGAGAGGCCCTTCAGCAGGCACAGATTGCGCCGCGCGATGTGGCCTGGCCGCTGGCCCACGTGACCGCCGCGCAGTTCGAGGCCTTGAACGCCCACGCCATGCAGGAGCTCGACGACGAGGCCCTCGGCTGGTTCGCGCGCAAGCTGCCCTGGGGCAGCTACGGCATGCTGTGCCGCGCCTCGCTGGGGTCGCCCGATCTCGGCGTGGCCATCAAGCGCTGGTGCCGCCATCACCGCCTGCTGACCGACGACATCGCGCTCGACCTGCAGGTGGCGGCCGGCATCGCCACGGTGACGGTCGCCGAGCACCGGGAGCTCGGCGCCTTCCGCGAGTTCTGCCTGGTGTCGAGCCTGCGATTCCTGCACGGCTATGCCTGCTGGGCGATCGACTCGCGCATCTCGCTGCGCGAAGCGCGCTTTCCGTTTGCCGCACCGCCCCACCGCGAGGCCTATCCGCTGATGTTCAGCGGCACGCTGCAGTTCGGTGCCGACCTGGCGAGCTACAGCTTCGACGAACGCTACCTGGCGCTGCCGCTGCAGCGCGACGAGCGCGCGCTGCGCACCATGCTCAAGCGCGCGCTGCCGCTCACGGTGCTGCAGTACCGGCGCGA
>JBDUCH010000470.1:0-2723 GCA_040003555.1 Variovorax sp.
CCGGCCCGTACCGCTCATCGGGCGCTCTCACCAAAGGCCAGAACCCGTCAGGTCTTGTACTTCACCGAGCAGCCGTAAGCCCTGGTCGCTGCGGAGGAAATCGGCTTGCCGCCATAGGCCTCGCCAAGCGCCTGGCTCACGTAGTTGGTCGCGCGCGGAATGTCGTCGGGCCGCGCGGAGGCGATGCTGTCGATGCCGCCCGCATACACCAGCACCCCCCTTGGGTCGATGATGAACATGTGCGGTGTCGTGCGCGCGCCGTAGGCTTGGCCGATCACGCCGTCTTCGTCCATCAGCACGGCAGTGGGGGCGGCGCCCTGCTCCTTCATCCAGCCGTCGAGCGCGGTCGGTTTTAGGTAGTCGGTGGCAGCGCGTTCGGTCGAGTTGACCGCGAGCCATACGGCGCCCTTGGCCGTTGCAGCCTTCTGCGTGGCAGGCATGTTGCCGCTGCCGTAGTGCTTGCGCACGAACGGGCAACCGGGGTTCGTCCATTCGAGCACCACGAACTTCCCGGCGAAATCCGAAAGGCGATGTTGCTTGCCGCTGGTGTCGACGGCGACGAAATCCGGCGCCTGCTGGCCGAGGATCGGTGCGGCATGGGCCGCGGTGCCCATCAGGAAGCTGGCGCCGAGCGCCACTGCGGCGGCCATCACGGCGCGGCGCGAGGCGCGGTTCAGCGCGGCGCGTGCCTGGCGCGCGGCGTTGACGGAACGCGAGGAGGCGGACGATGGCAAAGATGGCATGTCGGCGAATCTCCAATGAAAGTTGAGCGACGACCGCAGCTTAGAACGCTTTTCTAAGGTAGATGTGACAACCCGTCGCAGCCCGGGGTATTGACCTGGGCCTTGCTTCCTACAAATTGGCCAGAGCCGCCCGCACCTCGTCCTTGCCGAGGATTTCGGTCAGGATCACCGGCGGCTTCCCTGGCGCCTGCAGCACATACACCGGCACGCCGTTGCGGCCCAGCGCCGCCAGCGCGGCCGTGATGGCCGGGTCGCGCCGCGTCCAGTCGGCGCGCAGCATCGCGACCTTCCGGGTGTCGAATTCGGCCAGCAGCTGGGTGTCGGCGAGCGTGCTCTTCTTGTTGTACTGGCAGGTCACGCACCAGGCGGCCGTGAAGTCGATGAAAACCGGCTGGCCGCCGCCGTTGAGTTCGCTCACGCGTTCGGTCGACCACTTCTGCCAGCGCGCCGACGAGGCCAGCGCTGCCGGCTCCACGGGTTGCAGCACATTCCGGCCGATGGCGCTCGTCAGCAGGGCACTGACCGCTATCAAAACAGTCGCAATCACCATGCGCGTGCGGCCGCGCAGCGTGAAGGCCCAGACCACGGCCGCCAGGCACACCAGCAGCGCCAGCAAGGCACCGGCGCCGTCGACGCCGCTCTGCTGGCCGAGCACCCAGACCAGCCATGCCACGGTCGCGAACATCGGGAACGCAAGCAGGCGCCGCAGCGTCTGCATCCACGGGCCGGGCCTGGGCAGCAGCAGCGCCACGGCCGGGATGAACGCCGCCAGCAGGTAAGGCAGCGCCAGCCCGAGGCCGAGTGCAGCAAACAGCAGCAGCGCCTCGGCCGCCGGCAGCGCGATCGCGAGGCCGAGCGACGCGCCCATGAACGGCGCGCTGCAGGGCGAGGCGATCACCACCGCCAGCACGCCCGAGAGAAAGTCATTGGCCACCGGATGCCGGATCTCGGCGGTGCAGACGCGGGACGGCGCCATCACGCCGAACTCGAACACGCCCGCCAGGTTCAGGCCGATCAACGTGAACAGCGCGGCGAGCGCCGCCACCACGGCCGGCGACTGCAGCTGGAAGCCCCAGCCCAGCTGCGAGCCGGCTGCGCGCAACGCGAGCATGGCGCCGCCCAATGCCAGCGCCGAGACCATCACGCCTGCGGTGTAGGCAATGCCGGCGGTGCGGTGCGCGCTGCGGTCACCGGCCTGCCGCGCGAAGCCGAGCACTTTGATCGCGAGCACCGGGAACACGCAGGGCATCAGGTTCAGCAGCAGACCGCCGACCAGCGCGCCGATCAGCGCCATCCAGAAGTTGCTGGCGACGGGGGCGGCAGGCGCCGCCGCGCCGGCTGCTGCGGCATTGCCCGCCAGCGCCGCCTGCAGTGCTGGCGACACTTCGGCCCGCGGCGCCGTGGCCGGCCAGGTGCCGCTGACTGGCGCCTCGACGCGCCACGCCACCGGCTGCCCGGCCGCCCGATCGGCCGCGGCCAGCGCCACCACTACCGGCATCGCGTTCGGGCTGGCGCTGCGCTGCTCGGCGAGCGGCATTGCGGCCGTCCAGGTGTCGCCGTCCCAGGCTTGCTTCCAGTCCTTGCCCGACACCGCGGCGGTGCGGATCACCTCGCCGGTTTCGGGGAAGAAGTCGAGTGTCTTGCCGCGCACCGCGGCCGGCAGGCCTTCGAGCCGCACCTTGAGCGTCTGGCCGTTCACCTCGATCGCGCCCGGCTGGCGGAGCGCTACCGGCTCGGCCGCCCGCGCCGCGTCGAACTCGGCCTTGTGCAGGGCGGTGGAGCCCTGCTGTGGCAGCGTCAGGGCGAACTCACCGTCCTCGGGAATGCATTCCTTGCGGCAGACCAGCCAGGAGGCCTTGAGCCTGATCTCGGCGCCTGGCGTGCCCGCCAGCGTCGCCGGTGGCTGGAAATTGGACGCGACCGTCAGCGGCACCGGCAGCAGCACCGTGCCTTCGTAGCCGTAGTTGGCCAGCGTGCCGA
>JBDUCH010000471.1:0-2722 GCA_040003555.1 Variovorax sp.
CGAGGAAGGCGTGCTCGAAGTAGGCGCTGTTGTACATGCCGGGCGTGAGCACCACCACGGTCGGCTCGGCCGTGGCCGGCGGCGCGATGGCGCGCAGCGTTTCGAGCAGCAGGTCGGGGTAGTGCGCGACCGGCGCGACCCGGTTCTGGTTGAACAGGTCGGGGAACAACCGCATCATCATCTTGCGGTTCTCGAGCATGTAGCTCACGCCGCTCGGCACCCGCAGGTTGTCTTCGAGCACGTAGTACTCTCCGTTGCCGTTGCTGTCCGGGGCACGGATGATGTCGATGCCGGCGATGCTGGAGTAGACGTTGTTCGGCACGCTCACGCCGATCATCTCGGGACGGAATTGCGCGTTGTTGTTGATCTGCTCGGCCGGAATGATGCCGGCCTTGACGATGTCCTGATCGTGATAGACGTCGTAGATGAAGCGGTTGAGCGCATTCACGCGTTGCACCAGGCCTTTTTCCATCTCGGCCCACTCGTGCGCGGGAATGATGCGCGGCAGCAGGTCGAACGGGATCAGGCGCTCGGTGCCCGAGCCGTCCTCATCCTTGGCGCCATACACCGCAAAGGTGATGCCGACCCGGCGAAAGATCATTTCCGCCTCTTCGCGCCGCGAACGCATCACCTCGCCGGGTTGCTTCGCGAGCCATTGGTCGTAGCGCTGGTAGTGGCTCCGGATCGCCGCGCCTGCGTAGGGCAGCTTCTCATACATCTCATCGAATTTATGCATAGAACGACCAATCTCCTTGACCATAGCTTAGCAAGTTCGAGGCCAATCCCCGTCCCGGCCCGCCCTGAATTTGCGCTTACGGCACCCGATGATGCCAATAGCGCAGCGCCGTTGAACGCTCGCATCGCCACGCGTCCGGCGCCCTACTGTGCCACCACATCGCACCGCAGTGCGCCGAATCGACCACCGCGATGCCACGCTCGCGATATCGCTGCGTGATCTCGTCGGCCGGGTGGCCGAACCGGTTGCGATAGCCGGCCTGCACGACCGCGATGCGCGGCTTGACCGCATCGAGCAGCGCTGCGCTCGACGAGGTCTTGCTCCCGTGGTGAGGCACCAGCAACAGATGCGCGGCGAGCGAGGCCTCGCGCCGGAGCAGCGCACTTTCCTGGTCGCGTTCGATGTCGCCGGCCAGCAGCGCGACCGCATGGCCATTGGAGATGCGAAGCACGCACGAGACCGCATTGGGTTTGCTGGCCGTTTCGTAGTCGGGCGAAGCCAATCAGCGCACCCAGCATCAGGGCCAGGAGCCAGTTCGCGCGGCCGACACTTTGGCGGTGCCGCCCGAGCAGCCACAGACCCGATAGCGACACAAGCCCTGCGCAGGCATAGACAGCGACCGGCCAGAGCGCAGGCTGCTGCAGTTGCGGGCCGGCGCCCAGCACCGAGCCGGCCATCGCCACAAAGGCCCAGGCCCGGCGCGCGGCAATGCCGGTGTCATTGCCGGCGCTCACGATCGGAGACTCCCTCGCACGATGCCCATCCTCCCCGCTGACGCGCTGCGTGGCGCGTTAATTGCTTGAATGGTGGGCTAGTATGCGTGTGTCACCGCGCCCTTTCACGACACTTCAAAAACATGTCCATTCACGCCGCGCTCCATCACGTCACCCACTACAAGTACGACCGCCCAGTGCAGTTGGGCCCGCAAGTCGTCCGTCTGCGTCCCGCGCCGCATTGCCGCAGCAACGTCATCTCGTATTCGCTGCAGGTCGAGCCGGCCGGCCATTTCGTCAACTGGATGCAGGATCCGTTCGCCAACTACCAGGCGAGGCTGGTGTTCCCCGAAAAGACCACCGAATTCAAGGTCACGGTCGATCTCGTGGTCGAGATGGCGGTCTACAACCCGTTCGACTTTTTCCTCGAGCCGCAGGCCGAGAACTTCCCCTTCACGTACACCGAATCGCAGGCCGACGAACTCGCACCCTACCTGGTCACCGAGACGCCGACCCCGCTGTTGCAGGCCTACATCGACAAGGTCGATCGCAAGGCGCAGCGCACCATCGACTTCCTGGTGGGCATCAACCAGCAGGTGCAGAAAGACGTCAACTACCTGATCCGCATGGAGCCGGGCGTGCAGACGCCGGAAGAGACGCTCACCAACGGCAGCGGTTCCTGCCGCGATTCGGGCTGGCTGCTGGTGCAGTTGCTGCGCCATTGCGGCCTGGCGGCGCGCTTTGTCTCGGGCTACCTGATCCAGCTCACGCCCGACGTAAAGGCACTCGACGGCCCGAGCGGCACCACGGTCGACTTCACCGACCTGCATGCCTGGTGCGAAGTGTTCCTGCCGGGCGCCGGATGGATCGGCCTCGACGCCACCTCTGGCCTGCTGGCCGGTGAAGGCCATATCCCGCTGGCGTGCACCCCGACACCCTCGAGCGCGGCGCCGATCGAAGGCGTGGTGGACGATGCCGAGGTCGAGTTCGCCCACGAAATGAAGGTCTCGCGCATCTACGAATCGCCGCGCGTCACCAAGCCCTACACCGAAGAGCAATGGGCCGATGTGCTGGCCCTCGGCGAAGCGGTCGACAAACGCCTCAAGGCCGGCGACGTGCGCCTCACGATGGGCGGCGAGCCGACCTATGTGGCCACCAGCGACCGCGATGCGGCCGAATGGAACACCGATGCGCTCGGCCCCACGAAGCGCGGCTACGCCACCGAACTCGTGCAGAAGCTGCGCGCCGAATACGGCGACGGCGGCTTCCTGCA
>JBDUCH010000472.1:0-2717 GCA_040003555.1 Variovorax sp.
CATCAGGTAAGCCGCACACAGCAGCAGCAGTGCGATGCGCGGCAGTCGGCGCACGGCGGCCTGGGCAACGATGGCGGGCGTCGGCTGGTTCAACGGTAGCGAGCGGGATGCAAAGGCAAGAATGAAAAAGGGCAGAGCGGTAAACCGGGCTGCCCTTTTTTCGGGTCGGCTGGAAGCGGCGAGCTTACTTGGAAGCGGCGCCGGTGGTCTTGCCGAAGCGGTTGCGGAACTTCTCCACACGGCCACCCATGTTGTCGACCGACTTTTGCGTGCCGGTGTAGAACGGGTGCGATTCGCTCGTGGTGTCGAGCTTGAACAGGGGCAGCTCGCGACCGTCGTCGGTCTTGCCCATTTCCTTGGTGTTCGCGCACGAACGGGTCACGAACTTGAAGCCGTTCGACATGTCGACGAACAGGATTTCGCGGTAATTGGGGTGGATGCCTTCTTTTGCCATGGTCTTTCCTTTTTGCGCCCTGGAATCTGTGCGCGGTCGATGCGAGAGCCACGTGCCCGGCGATCCTGCCCGGCCGCACTTTTCGCGGAGCCCATGATTATCGCATACTGCCCCGTTTCCCAGCAAACATCGCCCTCCCATGACTCCCACAACGTTGCGCGCCGGCCTCGTCGGCTACGGATTTGCCGGCCAGACTTTTCATGCTCCGGTGCTTTCTGCCGTGAACGGCCTCGAACTGGGCGCGATCATGACCTCGCAGGCTGAAAAGGCGCGGATCGACTGGCCGGGCGCGGCGATTGTGCCCGACCTGGCCACACTGCTGGCACGGCCGGGCATCGACCTGATCGTGGTCGCGGCGCCGAACGACGCCCACTTTCCGGTGGCCAAGGCCGCGCTCGAGGCCGGCAAGCATGTGGTGGTCGACAAACCGTTCACGCTCGACGCGGCGCAGGCGCGCGAACTCGCTGCCTTGGCGGCGCGGCAGGGGCGGGTGTTGTCGGTCTACCAGAACCGGCGTTTCGACGCGGATTTCCTGACGCTGCGCGATGTGATCGCGAGCGGGCGGATCGGACGGCCGGTGTACTTCGAATCGCACTTCGACCGTTTCCGCCCCCAGGTGCGCGAGCGCTGGCGCGAGCAGGCGGTGCCCGGCGCCGGCCTGTGGGTGGATCTCGGCGCGCACCTGGTCGACCAGGCGGTGCAGTTGTTCGGTGGGCCCGACACGCTGCAACTCGACACGGCCGCGCTGCGCGACGGCGCGCAGGTCGAAGACCATTTCCATGCATTGCTGCGCTACGAGAGCGGCCCGCACGCGCCGCTGCGCGTGGTGCTGCACGCCAGCACGCTCGCGGCCCACGCGGCGCCGCGCTACATCCTGCACGGCACCAAGGGCAGCTACGTGAAGCATGGCACCGATCCGCAGGAGGACGCGCTGCGCGCGGGCGGCAAACCTGGCGGCGAAGGGTGGGGCGTTGACCCGGTGCCGGGCGAGTTGAAGGTGGCGGCAGTCGATGACTGGGTGCAAAGCAGCACATGGCCCAATCGTGCCGGCAACTATGTCGACTACTACGCCGCGGTGCGTGACGCGATCCTCGGCAGTGGCCCCAATCCCGTACCGCCCGAACAGGCCGTGGCACTCATGGAACTGCTCGACCTGGGCGTCCGCAGCGCCCGCGAAGGCCGCGCGCTGGCACCATGAAAAAAGCGCGTTGCCCCGAGGGACAACGCGCTTTCAGGCGACTCGCGCAGTGGGGTTAGCCACCTCTTCGCATCATGTCGAAGAACTCGACATTGGTCTTGGTCGCCTTCATGTTCTTGAGCATCAGCTCCATCGACTCGATCTCGTCCATGTTGTACATGAGCTGGCGCAGGATGCGGGTCTTTTGCAGTATCTCGGGGGCCAGCAGCAGCTCTTCGCGGCGCGTACCGCTGCGGTTCAGCTGGATCGAGGGGAACACGCGCTTTTCGTACAGGCGGCGATCCAGGTGGATTTCGCTGTTGCCGGTGCCCTTGAACTCTTCGAAGATCACTTCGTCCATGCGGCTGCCGGTATCGATCAGCGCGGTGCCGATGATGGTCAGCGAGCCGCCTTCTTCCACGTTGCGCGCGGCACCGAGGAAGCGCTTGGGGCGCTGCAGCGCGTTGGAGTCGACGCCGCCGGTCAGCACCTTGCCCGACGAGGGCACGACGTTGTTGTAGGCACGGGCGAGGCGGGTGATCGAGTCGAGCAGGATCACCACGTCCTTCTTGAGTTCGACCAGGCGCTTGGCGCGCTCGATCACCATTTCGGCCACGTGCACGTGGCGCGCAGCGGGCTCGTCGAAGGTCGAAGCGATGACTTCGCCCTTCACGGTGCGCTGCATTTCGGTCACTTCTTCAGGGCGCTCGTCAACGAGCAGCACCATCATGTGGACGTCGGGGTAGTTGGCGCTGATCGCATGGGCGATGTGCTGCATCATCACCGTCTTGCCGCTTTTGGGCGGCGCCACCAGCAGGGCGCGCTGGCCTTTGCCGATCGGCGCGATGATGTCGATGATGCGGCCGGTGATGTTCTCGTCGCTCTTGACGCCGTCGCGCTCCAGCTTCATCTGCTCCTTGGGGAACAGCGGCGTCAGGTTCTCGAACATCACCTTGTGCTTGTTGTTCTCGGGCAGGCCGTCGTTGACCTTGTCGAGCTTGGTCAGCGCGAAGTAGCGTTCGCCGTCCTTCGGCGTGCGCACTTCGCCTTCGACCATGTCGCCGGTGTGCAGGTTGAAGCGCCGCA
>JBDUCH010000157.1:0-9057 GCA_040003555.1 Variovorax sp.
GGAATTGAAGTGAACTTCACTTCTATTCTCATGAGCGTTTAAAGTCTTGCGACTTTGTTCCGAAGAACTTGGCAATTGCCTTCAAACGCCCACGCTTATCGGCTGTAAATTTTTAAGGAACCGCGCTTGGCATTTACTGCTTTTGCGCTTGGCTCGCTGTGATCAGCGAAGCCTTGAATTATGACATGTTATTTAAAGACCTGTCAACCTACTTGGTTTTTAACCCCGTCTGCCTTATTTCGACTTGCTGCTTATTTCACTTGGAAACTTGCTGCAATTCGTTTTAAGCAGAGCCTCGAATTATCACACGTTTATTCAGCGTCTGTCAACTCGAAGGTTTTTAAAACCTTCCCGCTGTTTTCGTCTTGCGTTGCAGTCTCGATTAGAGGCTGCGTTGCAGGCCGTTTTCAGCGGAGCCTTCGATTATGCAGTGCTTTTTAATTCACCGTCAACCTCTAGGGTCTTTCTCGACTTTCGCCGCAGCTCCGGAGAGTTGCTTTGACCGACTCACGTTGCCGTGTGTGCTGTGCCGAGCCCATGATTCTATGCCAGCTTTTTGGATGATTCCAAGCCTCCCCTCAAATTTTTTCAGATCGGGCCGGCAAGCACTGCGTAAGCGCCCTCGTGGGAGCCCGCCCAACCCCCTGTCCCGATAATCGGCGCATGGCTCTCATTACTCTGCTCAACGCACAACTCGCCTTCGGCCACGTAGCCCTGCTCGACCACGCCGACTTCTCTCTCCAGCAAGGCGAACGCATCGGGCTGATCGGCCGCAATGGCGCCGGCAAGTCCTCCCTGCTCAAAATTCTGGGAGGGCTCGAGACCGCGGACGATGGCACCCTTCAACTACAACAGGGCGTGCGCATCGCCTATGTGGCGCAGGAGCCGGTGCTCGACGCCGAGGCCACCGTGTTCACGGCGGCCAGTGCCGGGCTGGCTCATGTCATCGCGTCGCGCGAGATGTACCTGAATGCCGTCGAAGGCGCGGATCTCGATGCATTGCAATCGGAGATCGAGGCGTACGACGCCTGGAACTGGGAGCAGCGCGTCGAGGAAACATTGCACCGCCTGCATCTCGACCCCGCAGCGCAGGTCGGCTCGCTCTCCGGCGGCACCCGCAAGCGCGTTGCCCTCGCACAGGCGCTGGTGACCGCGCCCGACGTGCTGCTGCTCGATGAACCGACCAATCACCTGGATCTGGACTCGATCGAATGGCTGGAGCAGTTGCTGATCGACTTCAAGGGCAGCGTGCTCACCATCACCCACGATCGCTCCTTCCTGGATCGCGTGGCGACCCGCATCGTCGAGCTCGACCGTGGCCAGTTGCGCTCCTACCCGGGCAACTTCACCCAATACCAGTTGCAGAAAGAAGAGCAACTCGCCCAGGAAGCCGTGATCAACGCCAAGGCCGACAAGCTACTGGCGCAAGAAGAAGTGTGGATCCGCAAGGGCGTTGAAGCGCGCCGCACCCGCAGCCAGAGCCGCATCGGCCGCCTCGAGGCGCTTCGCCAGCGCCGTACCAGCCGGCGGGAAGCGCTCGGCAGCGTCAATATGGATGTGGCCTCCGGCATGCCGACCGGCAAGATCGTGGCCGAACTCACGGAGGCCTCCAAGTCCTACGGCGAGCGCACCATCGTGCGCAATTTCAGCGCCACCATCCTGCGCGGCGACAAGATCGGCCTGATCGGTCCGAACGGTGCCGGCAAGACCACCCTGCTGAAGATGATCCTCGGCACGCTCGAGCCCGACACCGGCAAGGTACGGCGCGGCTCGAACCTCGAAGTGGCGTATTTCGACCAGATGCGCGAGGCCCTGAACCTTGACGCCACACTGGAAGACTTCATCAGCCCCGGCAGCGAGTGGATCGAGATCGGCAAGCAGCGCAAACATGTGAAAAGCTACCTCGGCGACTTCCTGTTCTCTCCGGCGCGGGCCAATTCGCCGGTGCGGTCGCTCAGCGGCGGCGAGCGCAACCGGCTGCTGCTGGCCCGCCTGTTCGCGCGCCCGGCCAATGTGCTTGTGCTCGACGAGCCGACCAACGACCTCGACATCGACACGCTCGAACTGCTGGAAGACCTGCTGCAGAACTACGACGGAACCGTGTTCCTCGTGAGCCACGACCGCACCTTTCTCGACAACGTGGTCACCAGCACGATCGCTTTCGAGGGCGACGGCCGCTGGCGCGAATACGAAGGCGGCGTGCAGGACTGGCTGATCCAGTCCAAACGCGCCAAGGAGATCGGTTTGCAGCGCGCGGCCGCGGCGCCACCATCGCCCCCGCCTGCAGCAGCCGCCCCTTCTCCTGCGCCCGCCGCGGCAGTAGCCAACGCACCGCGCAAGAAGCTCAGCTACAAGGAGCAGCGCGAGCTCGAGGCACTCCCCACCCAGATCGCCGAGCTCGAAGACGAACAGAAGCGCATCACCGAGCTGCTCGAGCACGATGGCGGCGCCATCTATTCCAATGAGGCTTCGCGCGCCGTCGAGCTCGGCGAGCGCCATGCGCAGATCGACGATGAACTGATGGCGGCATTGGAGCGCTGGGAAACGCTGGGCGCGCCAGCCCGCTGAGCCCGGCGCGTCTGTCCGACGCGGCCCAACGTCGCGCTCGGTTATATAGAACACGCTGTTTCGACTTCGAATGCCTCTGATGCCCCCTCTACCGCGCTGGATCCCCGCGCTGCTGGCCGCCGCGCTGACGCTGGCGGCCGGCTGTGCCCAGTTGCCCACCAATGTCGAACGCCCGGTGTCGAGCGCACTTGCGTCCCCCGCCGACACGCCTTTCGCCGCACTGGTGCAGCAACGCCGCGACGCCAACAAGGCCCGCTTCGAATCCGGCTTCGTTTTGCTCGACGGCCCGCAGGCGGCATATGGCAGCCGGCTGGCGCTGGTGGAGGGCGCGCAGAAGACGCTCGACCTCCAGTACTACGCGATCCACGCCGATGCCAGCACGCGCCGTCTGATGATGGCGGTGCGTGAAGCGGCGGCACGCGGGGTGCGTGTGCGCATCCTGATCGACGATTTGCACAGCACCGGCCGCGACGCGCTGGTGCTGCGCCTCGCCTACGACAAGAACATCGAGGTGCGCCTGTTCAACCCACTGGCCGGTGCGCGCGGCTCGTCGCTGGCTCGGCTGTTCAATTCGATCGACGACGCATCGCGCATCCAGCAGCGCATGCACAACAAGCTGTTCCTGGCTGACAACGTCCTTGGCGTGACCGGCGGCCGCAACCTGGGCGATGCCTATTTCGGCATCGGCAAGAGCGGCAACTTCGTCGACATCGACGTGCTCGCAGCCGGGCCGATCGTGCAGGAGCTGTCGCGCAGCTTCGACAGCTACTGGAACAACGAACGCGCCTACCCCGTGCAATCTCTGGTCACCCGCGAGGAGCTCGACGCGATCCGCGACAAGGCGCGTGCCGAACGGGATCGCCAGCCCAGCGCCGAAACGGCGGCGCCCCCCAAGCCGCCCGATGAAAGCCAGCGTGCCCGGGTCTGGGACGAGAAGCCGCTCGATCTGCAGGCCGCCGCCCTGGTCTGGGCGCCGGCTGTCATGCTGGTCGACAAGCCCGGCAAGATCGCCACCCCTGCCGACGAGGCCGCCGGCACGCCCGGCCTGGTCGTCACGCAGTCGGCCAATGCACGGCGCGCCACCAGCAGCAACCGGCGGCAGACCGCATTCGCGGACGCGGCCGATACCGCAGCCGGCAGCGAAACGCTGGTCGAAGGCCTGCTGCAGCTGATCGGCCAGGCGCAGCGCGACCTGCTCATCATCTCGCCCTATTTCGTGCCCGGCCCGGACATGAAGCAGGCGTTCGCCAGCGCGCGGGCGCGCGGCGTCCGAGTGCGGGTGCTGACCAACTCGCTGGCGTCGAACGATGCACCGATCGCGCACGTCGGCTACGCACGGCACCGCGAGTCGCTGCTTCAGCTCGGCGTCGAGCTCTATGAAATGCGCAGCGAGCAGGCCGGGCTCGGCAGCGCCTTCGGCTCGTCCGGGGAGGCTGTCATCGGCGAGTCGCGCGCAATGCTGCATTCCAAGGTGCTGGTGATGGACGACCGGCTGCTGGTGGTCGGCTCGATGAACCTCGATCTGCGCTCGCAACTGCAAAACACCGAGGTTGCGCTGCTGATCGGCAGCGCGGCGCTTTCGCGCACCGCCACCGGCGTGATCGAAACCACGCTGCGCGAAGGCGCATGGCATGTGGAGCTGGTGGACGGCCGGCTGACTTGGCGGGCGCCGCAGGGCAGCAACCTGAAAGACACCACGATCGAGCCCGACGCGAGCATCGGGCTCAAGCTCATGCTCAAGCTGCTCGGCCCGCTGGCGCCGGACAGCATGCTCTGAACCGTGTCCGGACGCGGGCTGATCGCCGGCAGCCATGGGCGCTGCGTTCCACGGTGCGCCCAAGCCGAAGTGGTTGACGTGGGTGATCTCGATGTAGCGCCAGCACCCCGCGGATGGGTCGGAAAGCCACGGTCGTCCCCGGTGGAGGGTGTCTTCTTATTCGGCTTCGATGCCGGCCGCCTTCACGATGCGGCCCCACTTCTGCGATTCGCCGGTCTGGAACTTCGCGAGTTCTTCCGGCGATGTCGTGAACACCTCGGTGCCGGTCGGCTCGTAGAACGCGGTCTTCGCGGCCCCGCTTTTGGCGGCGCGGGTCAGCAGCTCGTTGAGACGCTTCACCACTGCGGGCGGCGTTTTCGCGGGTGCGTAGGCGGCAAACCAGTAACCCATCTCGTAGCCCTTCACGCCGGCTTCGGCAATGGTCGGCACATCGGGAGCAAGGGGCGAGCGGCTGGCGCCCGAGACCCCGAGCGCGCGCAGCTTGCCACCCTTGATTTGCGGCAGGCCGGTGGCCGCGTCGGTGATCATCATGCTGATCTGCCCGCCGAGCAGGTCTGTCACCGCCAGCGTGTTGCTCTTGTACGGCACGTGCAGCAGCTTGATGTCGGCCATCTGCTGCAACAGTTCGCCCGCAATGCGGCTCGACGAACTGCCGCTGCCGAAGGTGTACTTGCCCGGCTCCTTTTTCGCGAGCGCGACGAACTCGGCCACCGTTTTGGCAGGGAACGCCGGGTTCACCACCATGATCTGGCCGCCCTTGCCCAGGGCGCCGATCGGCGCGAAGTCCGTGACCGGGTCGTACGGCAGCTTCTTGAACAGGTGCTCGTTGGCGGCGTGCGTGGTGTTGGTCGTGATCAGCACCGTGTAGCCGTCGGGTGCGGCCTTGGCGACTTGCTGCGAGGCGATGAAACCACTCGCGCCAGCCTTGTTGTCGATCACCACCGGCTGCCTGGTTTCGGCCGTAACACCGTTGCCGATAGCGCGCGCGATCTGGTCGGTGGCTGTGCCCGCCGCGAAGGGCACGACGAAGGTGATGGCTTTTTCGGGGAAGGCCTGGGCTTGCGCCAGTGCCGGCGCCAATGCAAGAGCGGCGGCGGCGAGCGCGATGGAATGGAAGCGATTCATGGTTTTTGTCTCCGGGGGGTTGTCAAAAAAATCAGCCTTCGGGCGGGCCGGCCAGCAGGTGTTGCAACGCCGGCGGCACCTGGATCGGCAACTCGAGCAGCAGGAACGAAAGCGACTTGCCGTGGGTGTCGAGGTTGAGCGCGTCGTTGACGCCACCGTCGAGCACCGCGTCAAGCACGAAGTTCATCGCCTGCAGCTTCGGCAGCACGAAGCGCTGCACGCGGCTCGGCGCGCGATGGCGGAACTGCGCGGCCACGGCCTCGGGCGTGACCTGCTCCACCAGCAGTGGCCACAGCGCCGGGTGCCAGGCGATCACGCTGATGTTGGAGCGGTCGCCCTTGTCACCGGTGCGGCCGTGCGCGGCGCGGTAGAGGGGAACAGTGATCGCCGTCATGCAGCCACCATTTCGAAGCGCACCGGCACCGCGTCGCGCGGCAACAGGCACGAGATCGTGTTGAGCCGGGGCGTGAGCGTGCTGCGCACGCCGCCACCACCGGCCGGGCCACAGGTATAGAGCGCCATCACCTCGCGCCCCAGCCGCTCGGCCTCGGCGCGGTCGTCGTGCGTGGCCGCGACGCGCAGGCGCACGTCGCGCGCACCGCCGTCGGGCGTGGCCGCGAGCGCGCGGCCGGCGTCGTCGGCCAGGATGCTGATCGCGCCGATCAGGTCGACCCGCAACGCGAGGCCGGCCAGGCGACTGCGCAGCACATCCGCCGCAAGCCGCGCGCGCGCCTCGGCGCGCGGGCCGGCGTACGAGATCTCGCCCTCGGCGAGCCAGCCGCCCTCGTGGCAGACGTTGACTTTGTAGTGGGTCGGCCGCGCATGGCCGCGCACGCTCGTGAGCGCGACGCGGTTGGCACCCGCTGCCTGTACCTCGGCCTCGCCGATGTCGGCGATTACGTCGGGTGTCAGGTAGGCCACCGGGTCGTGCACCTCGTAGAGCAGTTGCTCTTTCACGGTTGCCACGGTCACGAACCCGCCGGTGCCGTCGGACTTGCCGACGGTGCAGCGGCCATCGGCCTCGATCTCGGCAATCGGAAAACCCACGTCGGCCAGACCCGGCACATCCTTGAAGCCGGGATCGGCGAAGTAGCCACCGCAGACCTGCGCGCCGCATTCGAGCAAGTGCCCGGCCATGGTCGCGCGGCCGAGCTTTTCCCAATCGTCGGCGCGCCAGCCGAAGTGCGACATCGCCGGGCCGACGGTGAGCGACGGGTCGGCCACGCGGCCACACACAACGATCTGCGCGCCCGCATCGAGCGCGGCGGCGATCGGCTCCGCGCCGATGTAGGCATTGGCGCTGACGATGCGCAGCCCGTCCAATTGAGCGCCGAGCTCGGCGCGCAGCAACTCACGTTGGGCCGGCGCCGACAGGTCGTCGCCCTCCACCACTGCGATGCGCGGCGCCGGCGCGCCGAGTTCGCGGGCGAGGCGCGCGATGTGCCGCGCCGCGGCACGCGGATTCGCCGCGCCGAAGTTGCTCACGATGCGGATGCCGTGCGCCAGGCAGCGCGCCAGCACCGGCCGCAGCATCGCGTCGAGCAGCGGCTCGTAGCCGGATTCGGGGTCGGCACGGCGCCGCAGTTGGGCCAGTGCCAGCGTGCGCTCGGCCAGCGTTTCGAAGATCAGGAAGGCGCGTTGCCCGGCCGGGCCGGTGGCGAGCCGGGCGATCAGCGTGTCGACCACCGGGCCGGCGGCATCGGTACGGTCGCCGGAGAAGCCGGCCGCGCAGCCGATCAGCAGCGGCGGAGGAAGCGGCGAGGGCTTGGCTGTCATTCTGGTTTGTCTCTTGTCGGTCTCTTTATGGCGCCGAATGTAGGCGCATGCATGCCATCCGTAAAATCGAAAGTTCAGATCGATTCATCCAAATTCCAGATCAATGTCCGCGCCAGATCTTTCCGCCCGTCAACTGCGTGCCTTCACGGCATTGGTCGACCAGCGCAACTTCACGCGCGCGGCACAGTCCTGCCACCTGTCGCAGCCGGCGTTCAGCGCGCTGATCCGCACGCTCGAAGACGCCCTGGGCGCGCGCCTGTTCGACCGCGACACGCGCAGCGTGCAACTCACGCCCGAGGGCCGGTTGTTCGAGGCATCGGCGCGGCGCCTGCTTGACGACATGCAGGGCGCGATCGGCGACCTGGCCGACCACGTGGAGCGGCGCAAGGGCCGCGTGAGCATCGCCGCGCTGCCATCGCTCGCGGCCGGCTGGTTGCCCGCGATCCTGGCCGAGTTCATGCAGGCCTGGCCCGGCATCACGGTCGAGTTGCACGACGCGCTGTCCGACGCCTGCATCGCGCAGCTGCGCAGCCACCAGGCCGATTTCGCGCTCGCGGCCACCGGGGCCGGCGCAGCTGCGGCCAGCGACCTGCGCGGCCGCAAGCTCTGCAGCGACCGCTTTCACCTGGTTTGCCGCGCCGACCATCCGCTCGCCAAGGTGCCGAAGCTCTCCGCCAGGCAACTTGCTCCCTGGCCGTTCATCCAGATGGCGCGCAACAGCAGCGTGCGCCAGTCGCTCGACGCGGCGCTGCATCCGCTGCGCCTCAACGCCGTGTTCGAGGTGGAGCACCTCGCGACCGTGATGGGCCTGGTCGAGGCCGGAATCGGCATCAGCGTGGTGCCGGCGCTGACGCTGTTCCACTTCCGGCGCGAGACGCTGGTGACGCGCCCCCTCCCGGTGCCGGGCCTGACGCGCACGATCTATCTGGTGCAGCGGCGCGAAGGCAGCTTGTCGGTGGCAGCGCAGACGCTGCACGATCTGATCGTGGAGCGGATGGGGTCGCTGCGGTTTGATTGACTCTGTTTTTTGGTTTTTGGGTGCGTCGGCGGGCGGTACGGGCTGGCCGATCCCATTTGCGCCGCCGAGGAGCGCAGCGTTTTGCGGATCAGGGCTCGCAGTTGTCAGAGCGAAGCGAGTTCTGCAAGACCCCGCAAAACGCGAGCACCGCAGGGCAGCCCGAAGGGCCGGCGCAGCAGGGTCGGACGGCCCTTACCGCGCACCGGGCGCTCTCCAACACGCAGGCAGCGATTGAAACTCACCCCCGCACCCGCCCGAACACCTTCCAGAACTCCGCGTCCTGCGCCGTCGCGAAGTTGATCCGCATCAGCGTCGACGGCCGCCGGCGCGCGTGGAACAGCGAGCCCGGCGCCAGCAGGTAGCCCTCGTCCAGCATGCGCTGCGTCAGCGCGTCGGTGTCGACGCCGGTGTCGACCCAGCCGAACAGCCCCGCCGGCTCCGACACGAAGGTGCAGCCGTGCGCCAGCGCCAGTTTCACGGTGCGGGCGCGGGCGCCATCGAGGCGCACGCGGATGCGGTCGGCATGGCGGCGCAGTTGCCCCTGGTCGATGCACCAGGCCAGCGCGCGCTCGAACAGCGCTGGCGTGGTCAGCGTGCCCAGCAGCTTGGTTTCGAGCAGTCGCCCGAACAGCGCCGGTGGCGCCGCCAGGAAACCGATGCGCCAGTTGGGCGCGAGGATCTTGGCGAAGCCGCTCACATAGATGGTTCGCTGCAGTCCGTCGAGCGCGCACAGGCGCGTGGCGTGCTCGGGCGCCAGATGGCTGTAGGTGTCGTCCTCGACGATGTGAAAGTC
>JBDUCH010000158.1:0-9052 GCA_040003555.1 Variovorax sp.
TTCGCTGCGCAGCGTGCCCCACCGCCCCGAGCCTGGAGGCGGCGTGACCGTTTCGCGCTGAACACCACGAGCGTGCCTACCCCGAAACGCAAAGTTGCGGCACGCCTGTTGCTTGCCCGTGATATGGAGACAGAAGCGCTTTCGTCATCCACCTGCCATAACCTGACATCCCCATTTCAAACAGGAGCATCCGCCAATGAACCGCAACGACGTCACCGAAAAAATCATCACCGTAAAGGTGGCCAAGGGCCTGCAATGGGCCGATGTCGCGAAGAAGGTCGGCCTCTCCAAGGAATGGGTCACCGCGGCCTGCCTTGGCCAGATGACGCTCGACGCGGCGCAGGCCAAGGTCGTCGGCAAGATCTTCGGCCTCACGAGCGAAGAGCAGAAGTGGCTGCAGGTGGTGCCGTACAAGGGCTCGCTGCCCACGGCCGTGCCGACCGACCCGCTGATCTACCGCTGGTACGAAGTGGTGAGCGTGTACGGCACGACCATCAAGGAACTGATCCACGAGGAATTTGGCGACGGCATCATGAGCGCGATCGACTTCAGCATGGACATCCAGCGCCAGGCCGACCCGAAGGGCGACCGCGTCAACGTGGTGCTGTCGGGCAAGTTCCTGCCGTACAAAAGCTACTGAGGCTACTGAGCCTACTGAGCCCGGGTCGCGCCCGCGCGCACGCCGGCGCCGCGCACTTCCAGCCGGATCTCGTCCTGCAGCTGGCCGCGTGGATCCACCAGTTGCACCGCATGCCGGCCCGGCCAGGGCAGCCACTGCGCGCTGGCGCCGCGCGCAATGGTCTTGCCGTCGATGCGCCATTGCAGCCCGGTGCCGGGCGCATCCGTTTCGAAGCGCAGGCGTTGCCGGTTGGGCGGAATGTCGGGGTCGAGCGCAACGATGGTGCCGTCTGCCGGCGCGGTGATGCGGGCGATGGCGCTGCCCGTGGTGGGTGCGATCGCGAACAGCGCCTGCTCGGTGCCTTGCAGGAACCACTCGCTGCGCGCCGCTTCGAGCGGCCCGGCATCCGCGCCGCCGCTGCCGAACGTCACCTTCGCCTGCACCAGCCCGGCCGGCGGTGTGGGCGCGCGGCTCGGTTCGCGCCGGTGCAAAAAGCGCATCACCTCGGCCCAGACCGGCGCGGCGCCGCTGGTGCCGCTCACGTCCCACATCGGCGCTCCGCTCGCGTTGCCGACCCACACGCCGACCGTGTAGCGCTGCGACCAGCCGATGGCCCAGTTGTCGCGCATGTCCTTGCTGGTGCCGGTTTTCACCGCCGTCCAGAAACGGGTGCCGAGCACGCTGTCGAGCCCGAAGGTGCGCGCGCGTGCGTTGGTGTCGCTGAGGATGTCGCCGACGATGAACGCCGCCCCCGCATCGAGCGCCTGAGCCGGGCTCCTTGGCTCCGCCGCCGCCACATCGCGCGTCTCCGAATACCGCCCCCCGTTCGCCAGCGTCCGGTACGCATTGGTCAGCGCCAGCAACGACACCTCGGCGCTGCCCAGCGCCAGGCTGTAGCCGTAGTAATCGCCGCCTTCGCGCAGCGGCAGGCCGGCCGCGCGCAACTGGCGCGCGAAGGCCTCGGGCGTCACCATCACCAGCGTGCGCACGGCTGGCACGTTGAGCGACGAGGCCAGTGCGGTGCGCACCGACACATGGCCCTTGAACTGGCGGTCGTAGTTCTGCGGAATGTAGAGGCCGCTCGCGGTGTTGAGCTGGGCGGAAGAGTCGTCGAGCAGCGATGCGGCCGTGAGCCGCCGCTCGGCGATCGCCTGCGCATAGAGCAGCGGCTTCAGCGTGGAGCCGGGCTGGCGCTGCGCCAGCACGCCGTCGACCTCGGCCGCCTGGCTCAGCGGGCCGGACGATCCGACCCAGGCCAGCACCTCGCCGCTGGCGTTGTCGAGCACCACGAGCGCGCCGTCTTCGACATGGCGGCCGCGCAACTCGCGCAACTGCTGTTGCAGCGTGCCTAGCGCAAAGCGCTGCAGCGGCGCGCGCAGGGTGGTGCGCACGCTGTTGTGCTGTCCGGCGGGCGCTTCTTTGGCCACGCGCCGGCCCAGGTGCGGGGCGATGCCTTCGCTCGGGTCGAACGCGCGGCGCTGCACCGCGGCGCTGGCGAACATGTCCATCGCCTCGCAATCGGCCTTACTGGCGCTGGAGCGGTTCGGCTCCATCGTGCGCAGCACCTCGCAGGCGCGCTGCGCCACCTGCGCCGGCTTCGCGTTGGGCGCACGCACCAGCGCTGCGGCCAGTGCGGCTTCGCGCGCGTCGAGCCCGCTCGGCGCCTTGCCGAACAAGGTGCGCGAGAGCGCGTCGATGCCGACGATCTCGCCGCGGAACGGCACGGTGTTGAGATACGCCTCGAGGATCTGATCCTTGCGCCAGTTGCGCTCGAGCCGCTGCGCATCGATCGTCTGGCCCACCTTCTGGGTGAGGCTGCGCCCGCCCGCGCCGCGCCGCAGGTCTTCGTCGAGCAGGCCGGCCAGCTGCATCGTGATGGTCGACGCGCCGCGCGTGCGCGTGTTCCAGAGGTTGCCCCAGGCCGCGGCCGACACGGCGCGCCAGTCGACACCGCTGTGTTCGTAGAAGCGCTTGTCCTCGCTCAGCAGCATCGCTGCGCGCAGGGCAGGCGACACGTCGGCCAGGGCCACCCACTGGCCGCGCCGCACCGCGGCGTCGGTTCGCACGCGCTGCAGCAACTCGCCATCGCGGTCCAGCACCTGCGTGTCGGACGGGCGGAACGCGCGCTTGACCTCGTCGAATGTGTCTGCAGCAGCTGCGGGACGCGCGCCGGCAGCCGTCAAAACGATAGCAAATGACAGCGCGAGGCGGCGAAAGGGGCGGGTGAACATGGGACAGGGCCTACTTGAAGTCGGGCGCTTGGGCTGTTACGCGGCAGCGGCGACGCAGGCATTTTGATGGTTTATCCGCTCATTGGAGATGCCATGAAAAAACTCGTGCTTTTGCTTGCTGCCGCGGCCGCCCTCGCGGGCTGCGTTGCCGTTCCCTACGATGCAGGGCGCCCGCCACCACCGCACCGCGGCTATGGCGACCGCGATCGCGATCGCGATGGCGTGCCGAACCGCGCCGACCGTGATCGCGATGGTGACGGGATTCCGAACCGCTACGACCGCGCGCCGAACAATCCGAATCGTTGAACGACCTGCCCGGCACTTGTTGCCAGGTAGTACCCCGGTCGGCGCGAACCGGCTCAGCCTTACAGTAGCGGGCCGTTAATAGACATTCATTCCGCTGCGGGGCTGGTTCGTGAATCTTCGTTCGATCGATCTCAATTTGCTGGTGGTGCTGGAGGCACTCATCGAGGAGCGTGGCGTGCGTCGTGCGGGGGAGCGCATCGGCTTGAGCCAGTCGGCGACCAGCCATGCCCTGGATCGGCTGCGTAAGC
The DNA here is from genome assembly GCA_040003555.1 of Variovorax sp. Taxonomy (GTDB): domain Bacteria; phylum Pseudomonadota; class Gammaproteobacteria; order Burkholderiales; family Burkholderiaceae_C; genus Variovorax. The sequence goes on from JBDUCH010000158.1 coordinate 3,405, forward strand.
TGCTGGGCGACGAGATCCTGGTTCGAACCACCACTGGCATGGAGCCAACGGCCCGGGCGCTGAGCCTGTTCGGCCCGTTGCGCATCGCGCTGCAAAGCGTCGAAACCGCCTTGATGCCGGAGCAATTCGTTCCGGCCGAGGCGCAGGGCGAAATCCAGATCGGCGTCGAAACGCACGAGACCATCATCATCCTGCCGCAACTCGTCGATCAGATCCGAACCGAGGCGCCGCAACTTTCCCTGAGCGTTCGCCCGGGCTCGGTCGACGATATCTGTGGCGGCATCGACCAGGGACGCACAGACATCGGCATCGGCTTTTTTCGTGGATTGCCCGATCGGTTCATGACCTGCAGCCTCTTGCAGGACAGCCACGTCTGCGTCATGCGCGCGGATCATCCCCTCGCGGCCGCGCCGCTGACACTGGAGAGCTACCTTCAGGCGCCGCACCTGCTGGTCAGCATGAGTGGCGCGCCGGACGATTTCGTCGACTCCGCACTGACCGATCAGCGTCTGCGCAGGCGCATCGCGATGCGCTTGCCGCATGGGCTGGCCGCGGTGATCGCGCTGACACGCTCCGACATGGTCACCACCGTGACCCGCGGCGCAGCCCGCGTCTTCGCGCAGTCGGCACCGCTGGTCTGGATGGAGCTGCCATTTGCAGTGCCGCGCGTCGGCTTCCGCCTGATTTGGAATCGGCGCCTGCAGCAAAGCCCGCAGCACCGCTGGCTCCGGCAAAAACTCGTCGCCATCGGAGCGGCCGCAGAGGCCACCGGCGCCTCCGCGCAGGAAGCGCCGCCGAGCACATAATCGCGCGCTGTTCGCGGCGCCGTGCGCGATGACCAGGTCATCGATGGCGTGCATTTTGAAGCTGCAATCTTTGCATTGGCCAGTTTGAATGCCGCCGCATAAAGTTTCCTCCAGAGGTTGACCCGCTTCATTCATGAGGTCGGCCCAGGAGACAAAAATGAATACTGTGACGGTAGAGCCAGAGCAGGTCGACGCCGCATTTCGTGCCGCGATGCGCCGTTTCGCCTCGACAGTGACGATCATCACTGCAGCCGACCACGAGCGTCGCCATGGCATGACCGCTACAGCGGTGACATCGCTCTCGATGAGTCCGCCATCGCTTCTCATCTGCCTCAACCAGAAGACCCTGCTGCACGACATCATGTTCCGTGCACGGCGCTTCTGCGTGAACGTGCTGCACCGCGAGCAGGTCGAGTTGTCGGCCGCCTTCAGCGGCGCGGTGGCGCCCGAGGAGCGGTTCGCGCTGGGCACCTGGTCGCGCACCGAGGACGGCATTCCCTACCTGACCGATGCCCAGGCCAACCTGTTCTGCCGGAAGGCGGCCGCCATCCCTTACGGCACGCACACCATTCTGGTGGGCCAGGTCGAGCACGTCGGCCTGCGCGACGCCATTGCGCCCCTGATCTATCAGGACGCTGCGTACTGCGTGACCAGCCCCGCGCCCTGACGCGCGCCGCGGCGTCGGGCGCGCCGCACAACTTGCCTCTCTTTCTCTTCTTCCTATCCAACAGGTGGTTCCATGTCCTGCGTCCTTTCCCGTGAGATTCCTCAGTCCCTCCAGTCGTCCGCGCAGCGGCCGGCGCCTGCCGAACTCCTTGCGAGGATGAAGGCCCTGCTGCCCGCCATCAAGGCCCGAGCCGGTGAAACCGAGCGGCTCGGTCGCATCCCCGCGGAGAATCTTGAAGCGCTGCGCGAAGCGGGGCTGTACCGGGTGGTTCAGCCGACCGCGTTCGGAGGCCACGAATACGACTTCGACGTGCTGGTCGAACTCGTGATGGAACTCGGCCGCGCCTGCGCATCGACGGCATGGGTCTATGGCCTCTATGCCGCGCATCAATGGCTGGTCGCCAGTTTCGATGCCAGGGCGCAGCGCGACGTCTGGGATGACGACGCGGACGCGGCCGTGTGCGGCTCCTACGCGCCGGCCGGAAAAGCCGTCGCGGCGGCCAACGGCTATCGGCTCAGCGGACGCTGGGCTTTCGCGAGCGGCTGCGACGGTGCCCAGTGGGCGGTGTGCGCGTCGGTCTTGCCCGCCCGCGAGGGCGAACCCGCACTGGGGCCGGCCTTCTTCCTCGTGCCCGCGGCCGACTACGTCATCGACGGCACATGGGACGTGGTCGGCCTGGCCGGCACCGGCAGCAAGACGCTCGTGCTGGACGACGTGTTCGTGCCGGCGCACCGGATCCTCACCTTCCGCGAAACGACCAGCGGACGCACGCCGGGCAGCAAGCTGCACGACAACCCCGGCTTCAGGATCCCGATGCTCTCGAACATCCCTTCATGCCTGGCGGCGACGGCTGTGGGCACCGCCGCCGGTGCGCTGGACGACTACATCGAGGCGACCGGCCAACGCGTCACGCGCGGCGCGGTCGCTGGCGGCAACAGCCGCATGGCGGAGTTCCCGACCATCCAGCTGCGCGTGGCGGAAGCGGGGGCGAGCATCGATGCAGCCCGCGAGGTCTTGCTGCGCGATCTGCGATTGCGCGCAGGCACGGCCCGATCCGGTGAGGAGATCACGGTGGACGACCGGATCTCCAGCCGGCGCGGGCAGGCGTTCGCGGTCTCGCTCGCCATCCGTGGCGCGGAGGCATTGAACGCTTCCACCGGTGGGCAAGGCCTCGCGATGTCCAACCCGGTTCAACGTGCCTGGCGCGACGCCAATGCCGTGGGTCGTCACATCAGCCTGAACTGGGATGCGGTGGGAACCATGGTCGGGCAGATTGCGCTCGGCCTCGAGCCCAAGGGCCAGTACTGACAACAGACGTTTTTCACCAAGGATTGGACATGCAAGGAAAGATTGGACTCGAGGAGCACTTCGCGCTCGAAGAAACCGTGATGGACTCCGCGGGGTTCGCTCCCGAGACGCACTGGCCGGAACTGCGCGCGCGCCTGCTCGACATCCACGACCGGCGTCTGCGCGAAATGGACGCCAATGGCATGCAGATGATGCTGCTGTCGCTCAACGCGCCGGCCGTGCAGGCGATCCCTGACACCGTGCGGGCCAACGACGTCGCGCGCCGCGCGAACGACTTCCTGGCCGAGCAGGTCGCCAGGCGGCCAGACCGGTTCCAGGCGTTCGCGGCGCTGCCGATGCAAGACCCGGATCTGGCGGCCCGCGAGCTCGAACGCTGCGTCAAGGATCTTCACTTCAAGGGCGCGCTGGTCAACGGGTTCTCTCAGGTCGGCGACGGGAAGTCGGCCGTCTACTACGACCTCGCCCGGTACTGGCCCTTCTGGGAAGTCGTGCAAAAGCTTGACGTGCCGTTCTACCTGCATCCGCGCAACCCGCTGCCGGTCGACGCACAGATCTATGACGGTCACCCCTGGCTGCTCGGGCCGACATGGGGCTTCGGACAGGAGACGGCCGTGCATGCGCTGCGCCTCATGTGCAGCGGCCTGTTCGACAAGTATCCGAAGCTCACCATCATCCTCGGCCACATGGGCGAGGGGCTCCCGTACAGCATGTGGCGCATCGACAACCGCAATGCGTGGATCGGTACGCCGCCCACCTATCCGGCGCGCCGCAAGATCGCCGAGTACTTCCGCGAGAACTTCTACCTCACGACCTCGGGCAACTTCCGGACGCAGACGCTCATCGACGCGATCCTGGAGATCGGTGCCGACCGGATCCTGTTCTCGACCGACTGGCCATTCGAGAACGTCGACCACGCAGCCCACTGGTTCGACTCGGCCAGCATCAGCGAACGCGACCGCGAAAAGATCGGCCGCACCAATGCGATCGAGCTGTTCGGGCTGGACGCATCCCTTTCGGCCTAGACGCAGACCATCAAATACAAAGGAGACAGACATGACCCAACACGTCAACATCGACGTCAACGAAGAACTGGCCGAAGCGAAGGTCGGCCGCCTGCACAGGTGGCTGGGCGTCATGATGGCGACGCTCACGCTGTTCGACGGCTACGACACCTTCAATCCGGCCTACGTCATTCACTACGTGGCGGGCCCCTGGGGCCTTGCGCCGGGACAGGCCGGCTTTCTCGTATCGAGCGGGCTGGTGGGTTTCCTGATCGGCGCGGCGGCGCATGGCATCGTCGCCGATCGCATGGGACGGCGGGTGACCTTGCTCGGCGGTCTCTGGATCACCAGCATCTTCACCTTGGCGACACCGCTGTTCGGCGACTCGTTCGCCTCGTTCTGCACCCTGCGTGTGTTCACAGGCCTCGGCCTGGGCGTGCTGCTGCCGCTCGCAACCACCTACATCAACGAGCTTGCGCCGCGCCGCGTGGCCAACACTTTCTCGCTTTGGGGCGTGGCGTTCGGCTGGGCCCTGGGCGGCACGATGGCTGGCCTGGTGGGCGTGTTCCTCACGCCGATCTTCGGCTGGAAAGTGCTGTACTGGATCGGCTCGCTGTCAATCCCGCTGACCATCGCGCTGCATTTCTGCCTTCCGGAGTCCGTCAAGTTCCTGGCGCTGAAGGGCCGCATCGAAGACATCCGGGCGCTGCTGGCGCGCCTGCGCCCCGAGCGTGCCGAGGCCTACCGCAACGCGCGTCTGGTGGTGACGGGAGCCGTCACCCAGCGCAATCCGGTGGCCGCACTCCTGACGCCGCAGAACCGCCGTACGACGCTCACGATCTGGCTGGCTGCGTTCCTGAGCCTGTTCTGCATCTTCGGCCTCACCGGCTGGATTCCGACCGTGATGATGAAGCGGGGCGAGACCTTTGCCGCGAGCTTCGGATTCGGCGCCCTGATGCAGATCATGTCTTTCGTCGGCGGCCTGGCCTGCGGGTATCTGGCCGACCGCAGGGGCTCGAGCCGCAGCGTGCTGGCAACCTGGTGGGCGCTGGGCGGGCTCTCGGTGCTCGCGCTGGTCTTTCTGGATGGCCATGCCGTCAACATCGTGTGCACGGCCGCGGCCGGTTTCTTCGTGATCGGCGCGCAGTACGTGCTGAACAACTTCACGGCGCGCTCTTTCGACACCAGCGTGCGTGCGACGGCGGTCGGCATGATGCTCAGCGTCGGACGGATCGGCGCGATCCTCGGTCCGTTCGTCGTGGGGACGCTGCAGCAGGTCTCTGCAGGGCCGATGCCCATGTTCGTGCTGATCGGCTGCGCGTCGATCGTCGCAGCCATCGCAATCGCGTCACTGGCAGGACGGACGGCGCCGGTGCGCGAGGCCTCGCCGTTGCATGTGCATGGATAGGGGCGCTACCCGGGCGATCCGAACCGGGCGGCCGAGCGGGCTTTGGCCTTCACGGCCTCAACCGCCCGATCGCGCGGCTCGGCCGTGGTGACGAGGGACGCGATCAGCGTGCGCGCCGTCGCTGCCACGTCGTCGACGGCACGGTCGAACGCTTCGGCATTGGTCTTCGACGGCAAACTGAAGCCGCTGAGTTTGCGCACGAACTGCAGCGACGCATCGCGTATTTCCTGCTCCGTGGCGGGCGGCTCGAAGTTGAAGAGGGTTCGGATGTTTCGGCACATGGCAATTCCTCGCAACTACTTCGCAGCTTCCACCTTCACCCGCGCATTTGGCACCTCGCCGAACATTTCCGGCGCATACATCGCCTCGACCCGGCTCGGCGGCAGCGCGAAGTCGCCAACGTTGTTGAGGCGCACGGTGTATTCCATCTTCACCACGCCCTTGGGCAGGTACTCGTA
>JBDUCH010000159.1:0-8944 GCA_040003555.1 Variovorax sp.
ACATTCGCGGAGCAGCGTGCCCCGCCGCCCTGAGCCCGCCCCATAACCGGAACCGGAACCGGAACCGGAACGGGAACGGGAACGGGAACGGGAACTGGAACCGGAACCGGAACCGGAACCTCAGCGCTCAGATCAACGTCGGCCTCCGTGAATGCAAGACCGCAAGAGAGCCCCTCAGGTCCGCAAGAAACTCACCCGCGCCGCGTGCGTGATGGCAACGACGCACGGATGCTTGATGCGGCGCTCGACCGAGATGGCAAAGAACTCCTCGACCAGTTCGGAGGTGCGCCCCACCACCTCGACACCGTACTGCGTGCAGGTCTCCTCCTCGAGCACCGCCGGCGACATGAACACGCCGCGCCCTTCGCCGCCGAACGCCTTGAGCAACGCGGCATCGTCGAACTCGCCGATCAGGCGCGGCCGCAAGGCATGCTCGGCCAGCCACAGATCCAGGCGCTGCCGCATGGCCGACGACGAGCCCTGGATCAGCATCGGTGCGCCATCGAGGCAACCGGGAAACGATCCCTTGAGCGATTGCTTCAACGCGGGCGCCGCGAAGAAGGTCATCGCCGTGGTGCCCAGCGTGTGGTTGAAGGCCTTGACGCTGGTCTGCTTGCTCATCGGCTCGTCGGCAATCACGAGATCGAGGCGCTGCACCGACAGTTGCGCCAGTAAATCGCGAAAGTTGCCTTCGTGGCAAACCAGGCGAACCTGCTCGGGAATCGTGAGGGCGGGCTCCAGGAGCCGGTAGGCGATTGCCTTGGGCACCGCATCCGCGATGCCGACCCGAAAACTCAGGCTGCGCCCGGCCGGGCTCTTGCTGCTGACCGCGGCCTCGAGCTCCGCGCCCAGCGAGAAGATGTGGTCGGCGTAGCTCAGCGCGGTGCGGCCCTCGGGCGTCAGCTCGAGACCGCGTCCGCTTTTCTGGAACAGGCGGCATCCCAGCGAGTCTTCGAGCATCTTGATCTGCGCCGACAGGGTCTGCGGCGTGATGTGCAGCTGCTGGCCCGCGCGAACGACGCCGCCCGCTTTGGCGGCAGCCCAGAAATAGTGAAGGTGCTTGTAGTTCAAGGCTGCAGGACGCGGTCGATGCTGCGTGAAAAACGATGTAATGATGCCAAATATACGACTTTTATCGAAATCTGACTGCCCCTACATTCGACAAGTACCACCTTCACAGGAGAAATCAGATGAGCGACAACATTCAGGTATTCGGCGCGAGCCAATCCATCGGGGATTCGAGCGCGCAACGCAATCAGGTGCTGCGCAACACCTACTGGCTGCTCGCGCTGTCGATGGTGCCTACGGTGCTGGGCGCGTGGATCGGCGTGGCGACGGGCGTGGCCAGCGCCATGTCGCCCGGCATCGGCATGGTGGTTTTTCTGGCCGGTGCCTTCGGCTTCATGTTCGCGATCGAAAAGACCAAGACCTCCGCGGCCGGCGTACCGGTGCTGCTGGCGTTCACGTTCTTCATGGGCTTGATGCTCTCTCGCCTGGTCGGCAGCGTGCTCGGCCTGTCGAACGGTGCGAGCCTGGTGATGACCGCCTTCGCGGGCACGGGCGCCGTGTTCCTCGGCATGGCTTCGCTGTCGTCGGTGATCAAGCGCGACCTGACGTCGATGGGCAAGTGGCTTTTCATCGGCGCCATTCTTCTGCTGGTCGCCGGCATCGCCAACTTCTTCATTCAGTCGAGCGCGTTGATGATCACGTTGTCGGTGCTGGCCGTGGGCATCTTCTCGGCCTACATCCTGCACGACCTGAAGCGCGTGAAAGACGGCCACGAAACCAACTACATCACCGCCACGCTGGGCGTCTACCTCAGCCTCTACAACGTGTTCCAGTCGCTGCTCATGCTGCTTGGCATTGGCGGTGGACGCGACGAGTAAACCGTTTTTCAAGGAGTCGCCATGCGTCTCACCACCAAAGGCCGGATGGCCGTCGTTGCAATGGTCGACGTGGCCTTGCACGGAAAGACCGGGCCGATTGCGCTGGCCGTCATCGCACGCCGACAGCGCATCTCGATCTCGTACCTCGAACTGATGTTCGCCGACCTGCGCCGGCACGGTCTCGTGGCATCGACGCGCGGACCAGGCGGCGGCTACACGGTCGGTCGGGCCCTGGCAAAAATCTCGGTGGCAGACATCGTCTATGCGGTCGATGGTTCCGGCGCCGAGTCGGGTCAGCGCGGCTTCGATCTGGTCGCCCCAGACGATCAACGATGCCTGACGCCCGATCTGTGGTCTTCGCTGAGCCAGCGTGTCGTGGAGTTCCTGGATTCCATCAGCCTGCAGAAGCTGGTCGATGACCAGATCGCCAGCGGCGTCCGCATTGAAAGCGAAAGCGCCCCCGTAAAGCGGGCCGAACCGGTTCGTGCAAGAGTGGCACCCAGTCGCCCGAAGGCGCCGAATTCCGTGTTCGAACTCGGCAAGTTCCAGGCGGGTTAATCGCCGACATCGCGCCCTAACCTCTCAAAGCGTGAAATCTTTCCTCGAAAAATGGATACCTAAGTTCTAAAGTCCGGGCATTCATTTCTCTTGTCCGAGGGCATCATGCAGGTTCGCAAAATTGGTTTGCTGGTCGAACAGCCACGGGATGGTGCTTATTACTGGGTGATCCAGGAGGATGTGCGCCGTGACGGACGCTACGAGCCGATGCAGAAGGCGGAGCGCCCCTTCGCCACCTATGCCGCGGCGCTGGCCCAGGGCTACGGCGTGCTGCAGCGGCTGTGCGGCCTCACCGGCCTGCCGGTGCCCGGCCCGGTTTCCATTTAGGCCACGCCGCAACGTGGTGCCAACCAGCGCAAGGGGCGCCTCCGGAAGGGGGCGCCCCTTGCCTTTTTGGGCACGGCAGAATCAGGGGCTCTCACCGCTGCCATGCTCACCCTCCTTTCCCTCAACTGCCCCCAATGTTCAGCCCCGCTGCCGCGGGCGGCGCGTTGGCGCACGGTCAACTGCACCTATTGCGGTGCAACCATCGTGCGCGGCGCCGAAACCGTGGAACGGGCCGCGTTCCGGATGGCATCGCAGCGCGCAGGCTCGGCACCCGCAGAAGGGCGCGAGCTGGTCTGGCGCGGCGCCCGCTACGGGATGCTGGCACCGCTGGGCACCGGCGACAGCGCCGAGCTCTGGCTTGCACGGCGCTGCGGCGCATTGCCGGAGCGGGTGACCCTCAAACTGGCACTGAACGAACAGGCAGCGCGCGACCGGCTGCTCGCCGAAGCCGCCGCGCTTGAGGCGCTGCAGCGCCTCGCGACGCCGGGCGCCGCTTATTTCACGCGCCGGCTGCCGCAGCCGCTCGGCACCGGCGTCGCCGAAGGCCTGGCCGGAGGCACCCGCACGGCGCTGCTGCTGCGCCACCCCGCCGGCTTCTGGGGCAGCCTGGCCGAGGTGCGGCTGCTCAACCCGCGGGGCATCGACCCACGCCACGGCGTCTGGCTCTGGCGCCGCATGCTCGAGGTGCTGGCCTTCGTTCACGACAACGGCTGGGTGCATGGCGCACTGGCACCGGAGCATGCGCTGGTGCATCCGCGCGATCACGGCGTGCTGCTGATCGGTTGGGCCGGTGCACACAAGCCGCCGGCGCGCGACCGCAGCGCTGCGGTGGTGCGCGACCTCATGCAGTCGGCCTGGACGATTCGGGCGCTGCTGGCCGGGCATACGGCCGACGCACCGGGGACAGGCGACCGCACGCCGGCCCCGATGGCGGCCCTGCTGCGCCAATGCAGCGAGGATGCGGCCGCTTGCGCGCAGTTCGGCGCGCGCGGCCTCGAGCAGGCCTTGTCGACTGCGGCGCGCGAAGCCTTCAGCACGCCGCAATTCATCCCTTTCCATCCCGCGCCGCAGGGCGTCTGACACACCGAGGACAACATCCCCATGGGTTACGGAAACTATTCGCACGCCGCACACGCGGCCTTGGTGGCCGACCGGGCCTGCCGCTCCGGCGCCGAAGTCTTCACGCAACGCGCCACGCACCCATTGATGAATCCGCAAGGGCTCAAGGTGCGCGAGTCGCGTGACAACGCGGATCACCCGAACTCGCTGGGCATCGTGTTTGCGCTCGACGTCACCGGGTCGATGGGCGACATTCCCGACATCCTTGCGCGGCGCGAACTGCCAACCTTCATGAAGCTGCTGACCGACTGCGGCGTGACCGACCCGCAGTTGATGTTCATGGCCATCGGAGATGCCAACGCCGACCATGCTGCGCTGCAGGTCGGCCAGTTCGAAACCACCGCAGAACTGATGGACCAGTGGCTCACCCGCAGCTACCTCGAGGGCGGCGGTGGCGGCACCGGCGAGGAAAGCTACGAGCTGGCTTTCTATGTGCTCGCGCAGCACACCGACCTCGACTGCTGGGTCAAACGCCGCAAGCGAGGCTACCTGTTCATGACCGGCGACGAGTTGCCCTACTCTGCCGTCTCGCACCGGCAGATCGAAGCGCTGATCGGCGAGAGGCTCGACGAGGACATCCCGATCGAGGAAGCCATCGCCGCGGCTGCAGAGACTTATCACCTGTTCTTTCTGATTCCCGATGCCAAGCGGCGCCAGCACTGCGAAAAACGCTGGCGCGAATTGCTCGGCGACCATGTCATCTGCATGGACGCGCCCGACGATGCCTGCGCCGTCGCCGCGGGCATCGTCGCACTGACCGAGCGCGCGGTGCCGAACCTCGACGGCCTGGCCCAGGTCATGGGTGCGCACGGTACGCCGCGCGAGCGCGTGGGCGCGGTGGTGCATGCGCTCGAAGGCTATGCCGCGCTGATCGACCCGGACGCGCCGAAACGCGTGCGTGCAGCAACGGCCGGCGCATCCACGGCGCGCTCGTCCTGGTGGAAGCGGCTGTTCGGCTGAGCCGCGGTTGACCACCCGCTATGTCTCGCTGCTCGGCCTCGGCTTCGGCGACTGCGGCAAGGGGCTGTTCACCGATTTCCTGACCCGCCGTTGGCAGGCGCATACCGTCGTGCGCTTCAACGGCGGCGCGCAGGCCGGCCACAACGTGGTGCTGCCCGACGGCCGGCATCACACCTTCTCGCAGTTCGGTGCAGCGACGTTTCAACCGGGCGTGACCACGGTGCTGGCGCAGCCGGTCGTGGTGCATCCCACCGCGCTTCACTTCGAGCATCGGGCGCTGCAGCAGGCGGGTGTGCACGACGCACTGGAGCGCCTGCAGATCGACGCGCGCTGCCGCGTCACGACGCCGTTTCACCAGGCCGCTGGCCGGCTGCGCGAATGGGCCGAAGGCCACGGCAGTTGCGGCGTCGGCGTCGGCGAAACAGTGCGGCAGGCACTCGCGGCACCCGAACTGGCGCTGCACTACGGCGACCTGACCGATACCGCCGGCGCGCGCCACAAGCTCGAAGCCCTTCGGCGGCGGCTGCATGCCGAATTCGCAGCACATGCGCCAGCGCACGACGCCGCCCTGCAGGAACTGGCCCTGCTGGCGGATCCGGAGGCCGCGCAGCACTGGCTCACAGCTGCGCAGGCCATAGTGCGGCAGGTGCCGCCGTTGAGCCGCGACGGGATCGCGGCGCGCCTTGCGCGTCCTGGCACGGTGCTGTTCGAAGGCGCGCAAGGCGTGCTGCTCGACGAGTGGCGCGGCTTCCATCCACACACCAGCTGGAGCACGGTGTCCACCGCGGCGGTCGAGGCTGTCCTGGCGGAACTGGGCCTGCGCGCGCCGGTTGAGCATCTCGGCGTGCTGCGCAGCTACCTCACGCGCCATGGTGCCGGCCCACTGCCCACGGCCGATGCGGCGCTCGACGGCATCGCCGAGCCGCACAACCCCGATGCCGGCTGGCAGGGCGCATTCCGGCGCGGCCAGCCCGATGCGCTGCTGCTGCGCTACGCGCTCGATGCCGTGGGCCCGCTCGACGGCCTGGTGGCGAGCCACCTCGACGTGTTCGAACGTGTGGCTGCGCTGCGCTGGTGCAGCGGCTACCGGATGCCCGCGGGCGAGGAGGTTGCCGCGCTGCCGCTCAGTGCGACGCCGGATCTCGCGCACCAGGCCAGACTGACGCAGTTGCTCAAGCAGGCGCGACCGGTGTATAACGGCACGGCGCTGAGCACGCCCCGGGCCTGGATCGAGCGTGTCGAAGCGCTGTCGGGCCAACGGGTTCGCTGGGCCTCATTTGGCGCCACGCACGCGACCGTGCGCCCCCTGGCGCCCTGCTGACGCTTCAGGACTCGTCGGCGTCGTAGTTGAGGTCGGGGCGGGCCAGAATCTTGTCGATGCGGCGACCATCGAGTGCCGCCACTTCGAAAGTCCAGCCGGCGCAGTCGATGCGCTCACCCACCGTCGGCAGATGGCCCGACACCGACATCAGCAGGCCAGCCACGGTGTTGTAGCGACCACGCTCTTCCTCCGGCAGTTCCTTGATGGCGAGCCGCGCACGCAGTTCCGATACCGGCATCAGTCCATCGAGCTCCCACACGCCATCCGGGCGCAGCGTGGCCCAGGCGTCGGTCTGCATGCCGGGCTGCAGTTCGCCGGTAATGGCTTCGAGCAAGTCGCGCGGCGCCATCAGGCCCTGCACCACGCCGTATTCGTCGACCACGAACACCAGACGGCCGGCGCGCACGCGGAACTGTTCGAGCAATTCCATGCCAGTCAGCGTCTCGGGCACGAACGAGGCCGGCTGTGCAGCCGGCTCGATCGGGCCTTCATGCTGCGGCCCGAGCTGCAGCAGTTGTGCGACGCTGATCACGCCGACCACGTCATCGAGCGAGTTGCGGCACACCGGGTACCACGAATGAACCAGATTCAACGCGGCGGCGGCGGCCACCTTCTGCAGCGCCAGCGCCACCGTGTCGGAGGCGTCGAGCCATTCGATGTCGGCGCGCGGAATCATCAGCGACGAGAGTCGCCGGTCGTCGAGGTGGAACACGTTGCGCACCATCTGATGCTCGTGCTGCTCGATCACGCCGGCATCGACGCCTTCTTCGAGGCTGGCCGAGATTTCTTCCTCGGTCACCACCCGCGCGGCGTTGGCGTCGATGCGCAGCAACTTGAGCGTCATGCCGGTCACGCCCGAGAGCAGCACCACGAACGGCTTGGCGCCGGTGGCCAGCGCGCGCATGGGGCGCGATACCCAGCGCGCCACCGGCTCGGGGTAGAGCTGGCCGATGCGCTTGGGCACCAGCTCGCCGAAGACGATCGTGAAGAAGGTGATGCAGGTCACCACCAGTGCGGTCGAGACAACGCTGGCGGTGCCCTTCCCCATGCCGAGGACTTCGAGCCAGTCGGCCAGCGGCGCCGCGAATGCGGCTTCGCCCACGATGCCGCTGAGCATGCCGATCGAGGTGATGCCGATCTGCACGCTCGACAGGAACTGGGTCGGGTCTTCCATCAGGCGAAGCGCCGCAACAGCACCCGCATCACCGGTTTCGGCCATGGCTGCGAGCCGCGCACGCCGGCTGGTCGAAAGGGCCATTTCGGACATGGAGAACAACGCGTTGAGCGTCGTCAGCAGAGCCAGCAGAAAAACATCCATGTAGGCGGGTGAGAATGGGGACATGGCACTTTACTTGATAGGGGATGTGCAGGGCTGTGACGACGCGCTGGGCCGGCTGCTCGACAAGATCGCCTTCTCGCCGAGCCGCGACCGCATCGTGCTGCTCGGCGACCTCGTCAATCGCGGATCCGATTCGGGGGCCGTGCTGCGGCGGGTGCAGGGCTATGGCGCCTCGGCGCGCAGCCTGCTCGGCAACCACGACCTGCACCTGCTCGGCGTGGCACACGGCGCGCGCAAGGCCGGCCGCAAGGACACGTTGGCAGCCGTGCTCGACGCGCCCGACCGCGAGATGCTGCTCGACTGGCTGCGGCAGCAGCACATGGCACTGCACGAGACGATCGCCGGCGCCGACTTGCTGATGGTGCACGCCGGGGTGCCTCCGCAATGGAGCGTGGGCGATACGCTCGTGCTCGCATCGGAGGTTGAGGCCGTCCTGCGCGGCCCGACCCTGGGGGAGTTTCTGCAAACCATGTACGGCAACGAGCCGGCGCAATGGAGCGCAGCGCTGGCCGGTAGCGCCCGGTTGCGCGCAATCGTGAACGCGCTGACGCGGTTGCGCTTCTGCAGCGCCGAGGGCGTGATGGACTTCGAGTCCAAGGACGGTGCCAGCTCCGTACCGGACGGCTTCATGCCCTGGTTCGACGTGCCGGGCCGGCGCACCGCTGACGCGACGGTGGCTTTCGGCCACTGGTCGACCCTGGGTTGGGTGTCGCGGCCCGACCTGCTGTCGACCGATACCGGCTGCGTCTGGGGCGGATGCCTCAGCGCGGCGCGCATCGGCGCAACGCTCGCCGAGCGCGACCACATCGAAGTGCAGTGCCCGCAAAGCCAAAAGCCCGGCTGAACCGGGCTTTGCAGGCTTGAAAGCTCAAAAAACCAGTGTCAGGAGCTCGACTCGGCCGTTGGGTCGGCGGTCTTGAACAATGCAGCCACCTTGCGCTTGCTCTTGATGTTGGCCGAAATGCCGCGCGTCGCAGGCGCAGCCTTGGCCGCCGCTTCCCACGCCGGCGTGGCATCGGGCTGGCCCGCCTCCGCCTCGTAGGGCTGATCGAAGAACGGGTCGCGCGGCGCGGCCGGCGCACGGTGCGGGCGGCCACCGCCTCGCAGCGCGCGGGGTTCGGCAGCGCGTTCACGCGGCTGGTCCAGCACGTCGCGCGCGTCGCCGGCCTCACCCTCTTCACGCCAGTGCCGGCGGCCGTCGTTGATGTGGCCGCGCGGACGGTCTTCCTCGAACTCGATGGGTTCCAGTTCGATCTTTGTCTTAATGAGCTTTTCGATGTCGGCCACCAGCCGCCCATCGTTGCCGCCGCTGGCAAAGCTCACGGCCAGGCCGGACGCGCCCGCGCGGCCTGTGCGGCCGATGCGGTGCACATAGTCTTCGGCGTTGAACGGGATGTCGAAGTTGAAGACCGCCGGCACGTCCTTGATGTCGAG
>JBDUCH010000160.1:0-8937 GCA_040003555.1 Variovorax sp.
TGACGCACGACCTCGACACCCTGTTCGACCTGAGCACCCGCATCGCCGTGCTGGCAGACCAGAAGGTGATCGTTGCCGGCAGCGCGCGCGACGTGATCGCCTATCCACACCCGTTCATCCACGAATATTTCCTCGGCGGCCGTGGCCAGCGTGCCATGGAAGCCCTGCACGAGAAGAGGTAGACCCATGGAAAACAAAAGCCACGCCATCGCCGCCGGCGCCTTCGTGCTCGGATTGCTCGCCGCGCTCGTCGCGCTGGTGGTCTGGCTCACGCGCGACAACACCGTGCGCAACATCTACGAGCTGTCAACGCGCGACGCGGTCAGCGGGCTGCAGCCGCAGGCCACGGTGCGCTACCGCGGCATCGCGGTCGGCAAGGTGGCCTCGATCGACTTCGACCCCAAGGTGAAGGGCAACGTGCGCGTGCGCATCACGGTCGACGAACGCGTGCCGCTCACCACCTCGAGCTACGCCACGCTGAGCTACCAGGGCGTGACCGGCCTGGCCTTCATCGCGATCGACGACAAGGCCGACGGCAGCCCGACGCTGATGCCCGACAACGACAACCCGCCGCGCATTCCGCTCAAGCCCTCGGTGCTGGCCCAGCTGCAGGATCGCGGCGAAGCCATCATCAACCAGATCGAAGAGGTGACGAAGCGCGCCAACACGCTGCTCGGCGACGAGAACCAGAAGCGCATTGCCAGCGCGCTGGAGAACATTGCACAGGCCTCGGCCAGTGCCAACACGCTCACCCAGTCGCTCGACAACACTGTCAAGACCGGACTCAACCCGGCGCTGAAGGCCATGCCGGACACGCTGCTGCGGGTGAAGACGGCGGCCAGCGATGTCTCGCGCGTGGCCAACAACTTCAACACCACGGTCGGCCGGCTCAACGCCGCCGACGGCCCGATCGCGCGGCTCGGCGACGGCACCAAGGCGCTGTCGCAGGCGGTCGAGTCGTTCAACAGCGCGACGCTGCCGCGCGTGAACCGCGTGGCCGACGACACCTCGCGCGCCGTGCGCCGGCTCGGCCGTGCCGCCGACGGCATCAACGACAACCCGCAATCGCTGCTGTTCGGCAGCGGCGGCGTGGCGCCCGGCCCGGGCGAGCCCGGTTTCTCCGCGCCCGCCGCGACGACGCGCCCCTGAAGGTGAAACGCATGACCATTGCCATCCAAACCATCGTTCGCACCCGCGCGACGGGCGCCGCAATCATTTCCGGCCTGGGCCTTTGCATCGGCCTCGCCGGTTGCGGCGCCTTGCCCGACAAGCCCCAGCGCGCCACGCTGTACGACTTCGGCCCCGGCCTGACGGCGCCGGCCCCAGTGGCGGTGCCGACCCTGCCGACCATCGCGCTGGCCGAACTCGAAACCAATACGCGGCTCGACGGCACGCAGATCGTCTACCGGCTCGGTTATGCCGATGCCAACGAACTGCGGCCCTATGGCCAGTCGCGCTGGAGCATGGCGCCCACGCTGTTGCTGCGCCAGCGGCTGCGTGACGCGCTGTCAGGGCGCCGCCTGGTGCTCAATGCCGACGAAAGCGCCACCATCGCGCGCGGCGAAGGCAAGGCGCCCGACACGCTGCGCGTGACGCTGGAGGAATTCAGCCACTTCTTCGACGCGCCCGGCAGCAGCGTTGGCCTGGTGCGCCTGCGTGCCACGCTGATCCAGGCCACGCCCGGCGGCGACCGCGTGCGCGGGCAGAAGACTTTCACCGTGCAACGCCCGGCCTCCACCGCCGATGCGCCCGGTGGCGTGAAGGCGCTCGCCGCCGCCAGCGATGCGGCGGTGGCGGAGGTGGTGCAGTGGCTGGACGGCATCAAGTAGCAGGGCGCCACGCATGATCCGCATCGGCCTGATTTCCGACACGCACGGCCTGCTGCGACCGGAGGCGCTGGCGTTTCTGCAGGGCTGCGATCACATCGTGCACGGCGGCGATATCGGGGGGGCGCAGATTCTGGAGCAGCTGTCCGCCATCGCACCGCTCACCGCCGTGCGCGGCAACAACGACCGCGAGCCCTGGGCCGACGCCGTGCCCGAAACCGACATGGTGCAGGTCGGCGGCGTGTTCCTCTATGCGCTGCACGACATCGCCGAGCTCGACATCGACGCCGCGGCCGCCGGTGTGCAGGTGGTCGTCACCGGCCATTCGCACAAGCCGCGCATCGACCGGCGCGACGGCGTGCTCTACATCAACCCCGGCAGCGCCGGGCCGCGCCGCTTCAGCCTGCCGATTTCGGTGGGCGAACTCGTCGTCGATGGCGGCGCGGTCACGCCGCGCCTCGTCGAACTCGAACTTGCCCCGAATGCAGATGCCCCAAAAGCAGCCCGTTGAAGCCCTGTTGTTCGACCTGGGGGGCGTGGTGTTCGAGTTCGACTTCGAGCATGCGCTGCAGCACTGGGCGCTGCATTCGGCACTGCCGCTGGACGAACTGCGCCAGCGCTTCGGCTTCGACGAACCCTACCGCCGGCACGAGCGCGGCGAGATCGCTGCCGCCGACTATTTCGACGGCCTGCGTCGCACCCTGCGGCTCAGCGCCAGCGACGAACAGATCGCGCACGGCTGGAACGCGATCTTCCGCGCCGAGATCACCGAAACGCTGGACGCGATCCAGCAGGCGCGCAAGCACTGGCCCTGCTACGCCTTCAGCAACACCAACGCCGAGCACCAGCGCGCCTGGACGGCAGCCTATCCGCGCATTGCCACCACCTTCGACCGGGTGTTCGTCTCGTCGGAGATCGGCCTGCGCAAACCCGAAGCGGCCGCGTTCGCCCATATCGCCGACGCGATCGGCGTCACGCCATCGGCCATCCTGTTCTTCGACGACCTGGCCGAGAACGTGACCGGCGCCATTGCCTCCGGCCTGCAGGCGGTGCAGGTGCGCTCGCCCGCCGATGTGCGCGAGGCGCTGGCGCGGCTCTGAGGCTCAGGCGACGCGGTTCAGAATCGGAAACAGCTTGCCGAGCCCGTCGGCCATCACTTCCACGGCCAGCGCAGCGAGGATCAGCCCCATCAGCCGGGTCATCACGTTGATGCCGGTCTTGCCGAGCACGCGCGCGATCGGCTCTGCCAGCGAGAAGGCGGCGGCCGTGGCCAGCGCGATCACGGCGCCGTAGCCGACCAGCACTAGCAGCTCCCAGATGTGGCGCGTCTTCTCGGCATAGATCACCACGGTCGACATGGTGGCAGGGCCGGTCAGCAGCGGGATGGTCAGCGGCACCACCGCGATCGACGCACCGAGCGAGGCCTTGACCTCGGTGGCGCGGATCTCTTCGTTGGTGGTCTTGCTTTCGGCCGGCTTGGCATTGAGCATCGAGAGCGAACTCATCAACAGCAGCAGCCCGCCGCCGACCTGGAAGCTCGCGATCGAGATGCCGAAGAAGCCGAGCAGCTGCAAGCCCAGCAGCGCGCTCACGCCGATCACCACGAAGGCGCTGAACGACGCCACCATCACGGTACGGCGCCGCTGGCCTTCGGTGAAGCCCTGGGTGTAGTGGATGAAGAAGGGCACGATCGCAAGCGGGTTCACGATCGCCAGCAGCGTGATCAGCGGCTTGATCAGATCCATCGCCGGGGTGGCCATGTCAGCGACCTCCCGTGACGTCGACGAACGACGCGGTCGCGTAGCTGGATTCCGCGGACAACAGCCAGACGATGGCGTTGGCAACCTCGTTGGCGCTGCCAGTGCGCTTCATCGGCACCGTGGACGCCAGTTGTGCCGCGCGGTCGGGCAGGCCGCCGGAGGCATGGATTTCGGTCTCAATCAGGCCTGGGCGCACCGCGTTGACGCGAATGCCTTCGTCGGCGACTTCTTTCGCGAGGCCGATGGTGAAGCTGTCGATGGCGCCCTTGCTCGCCGCGTAGTCGACATACTGGCCCGGTGAACCGAGCCGCGCCGCCGCGCTCGAGAGGTTCACGATCACGCCGCCGCGGCCTCCGTGCCGGGTGCTCATGCGCCGAACCGCTTCGCGTGCGCAAACGAAGCTGCCGATCACGTTGATGCGCAGCATGCGCTCCAGCCGCGCCACCGTCATCTGGTCGACGCGGGCCTGCATGTCGACCACGCCGGCGTTGTTGACGAGACCGCTCAGCGGGCCGAGCTCGGCATCGACCTGATCGAACATGACGAGCACCTGCGCCTCGTCGCCCACATCGGCCTGAACCGCGATCGCGCGGCCGCCTTCGGCGCGGATGGCCTGCACCACCTCGTCAGCCGCAGACGCCTGGCTCGCGTAGTTGACGGCCACGGCCCAGCCGCGCCGGGCCGCGAGTCGCGCCGTGGCAGCGCCAATGCCGCGGCTGCCGCCGGTGATCAAGAGCACCTGATTCAAAGCCCGCCTCCTGCACAGAATCTGCGCGTCAGTTAAAACCCCCCGACGCCGGATTACATCATCGAGGAGACCGATTGAACCGCACGATCGACTACTACTTCACGCCACAAAGCCCGTGGACGTATTTGGGCCACGCGCGCTTCGCCGCCTTGGCCGAAGCGGCCGGTGCCACGGTTCGGGTGCGGCCGGTCGACTTCGGCGCCGTGTTCCCGGTGTCGGGCGGGCTGCCGCTCGGCAAGCGTGCGCCGCAGCGGCAGGCCTACCGGCTGGTTGAACTGGCGCGCCACTCGCGCCACCTGGGCATGCCGCTGATCCCGCAGCCGAAGTTCTTTCCGGTGTCGGGCGACGATGCGGCGCGGCTGATCATTGCGGTGGATCTCAATGACGGCACCGACGCAGCGATGAAACTCTGCAGCGCCGTATTTGCCGCGGTGTGGGTGCAGCAGCGCAACATCGCCGATCCGAAACACCTGGAGGCGATGGTGCTCGAATGCGGGTTGCCCGCGCGCTGCATCGAGCAGTCGCAAAGCCAGACGGTGCAGGAGCGCTACGAGCAGTACACGCAGGAGGCGATCGACGCCGGCGTGTTCGGCGCACCGAGCTATGTGATCGACGGCGAAATCTTCTGGGGGCAGGATCGGCTCGACTTCGTCGCCAGCGCCTTGCAACCACCACCACCACCCACCACCAACGGAGCATGACCATGGGCCAATCCATCGACCTCACCGCCAAAGACGGCTTCACCTTCCCCGCCTACATTGCCGAACCCACCGGCACGCCGAAGGGCGCCGTCGTCGTGGTGCAGGAAATCTTCGGCGTCAACTCGCACATCCGCGCCGTGGCCGACGGCTATGCGGCCGCAGGCTATCTCGCCGTGGCCCCGGCGACGTTCCACCGCGTCAACCCCGGTGTCGAACTCGGCTACACCGACGAAGACATGAAGACCGGCTTCGGCCTCAAGACCGCGGTGGAGGCACTGCCGGCGCCCGGCGTGCTGCAGGACATCCAGGCTGCGGTCGACTACGCGGGCAAGGCCGGCAAGGTCGGCATCGTGGGCTACTGCTGGGGCGGGCTGCTCACCTGGCGCGCGGCG
Organism: Variovorax sp.; assembly: GCA_040003555.1. Taxonomy (GTDB): domain Bacteria; phylum Pseudomonadota; class Gammaproteobacteria; order Burkholderiales; family Burkholderiaceae_C; genus Variovorax. The sequence continues at coordinate 5,428 of JBDUCH010000160.1, forward strand.
GCGTCGGTGTCCGGCCTCGCGGCGGCAGTGCCGTACTACGGCGGCGGCATGACCACGCCTGAAGAAAGCGCGCTGCAACCGAAGGTGCCGGTTCTGGCCCACTTCGGCAACAACGACCACTGGATTCCGCTGCCCACCATCGACGACTTCCGCACCGCGCACCCCGAGGTCGAGGTGCATGTGTACGAATGCGGCCACGGCTTCAACTGCGATCAGCGCGGCTCGTACAACGCGGAAGCGGCAAAGGTCGCGAAAGAACGCACGCTCGCGTTCTTCGCGAAGCATCTGGCCTGAGCGTGCCGGCCTGCCAGCCTTTGCGGCCTGCAGCACCCGCAAGACGGTCGCTGGCAGCGGCCGTCTTGATGGCAGGTGCCATGGCCGCACAGGCCACCGACTACACCGGCCCGCTGTTCGACACGCACCTGCACTACAACCAGGAAGCGTGGGACGGCAATGCCGGCCCGTTTCCACCGACCGAGGCGCTCGCGCGCATGCAGCGCAACGGTGTGAAAGCCATCGTGGCCAACTCGCGGCCCAACGCCGGCACGCAGACCCTTGCCGCCGCACGCGAGACGCGCGAGGCCGGCGTCACCGTGGTGCCCTTCCTGCGGCTCTACCGCAACCGCGACGACTACACCAGCTGGTTCCGCGACGAGACGATCTACCAGATGGTGCAGACCGAACTCGCGCGCGGCACCGCGAGCGGGCCGTACCGCGGCATCGGCGAATTCCATCTGTACGAGAGCGCCAACGCCAACGGCCCGGTCGCGAAAAAGCTGATCGTGCTGGCGGAACACAAGCAGCTCGCCGTGCTCGCGCATGTGGACGATGTGGCGATCGATCTGCTGATGGCAAACGCGCCGTCCAAAGGCCGGGCGCTGCGCCTGATCTGGGCGCACACCGGCATCGGCGGCGCCCCGGTGGCGCGCGTGCGCGCACTGCTCGATCGCTATCCGCTGCTGATGGGCGAACTGTCCTATCGCCCCGGCCTGACCTGCGCCAACGGCAAGCTGTGCCCCGAGTGGCGCGACCTGATCCTGCAGTACCCGGAGCGGTTTCTCGTGGGCTCCGACACCTGGGTCAACCAGCGCTGGAGTTCGTACGACGAACTGATGCAGGGCTACCGCGCATGGCTCGGCGACCTGCCGCCGGCCGTGGCGCAGCGCATCGCCTGGGGCAACGCGGCCGGGCTGTTCGGCATGAAGTGACTCAGGCCTTTTTCGGCTTGAGACTTTTGTCGAGGGGCCCCTTGATACGGGTTTCCAGAAAATCCAGCAGCGCGCGCAGCGCCGCACTGTTGTGGCGTCGTTGCAGGTAGGCGGCAGACAACCACATGTCGCCCCTCACATACTCCTGCAGCACCGGCTCCAGTTCGCCCTTGTCGAGGTGCGACTGCACCAGCAGCGTCGGCAGGTAGAGCACGCCGAAGCCATGCAACGCCACCTCGATCAGCGGTGCGCCTTCGGTCGCGTCCATGCGGCTCTTCACGTCCACCTTGAACGGCTTGCCGTCGACCTCGAATGTCCACGCCGGATGCTGGCCCTGGTTGAAATTGGTCAGCGCGTCGTGCTGCGCGAGATCCGAGGGGTGCGTCGGCTTGCCGTGCTTCTTCCAGTAGCGCGGCGAGGCGCACACCACCAAGTCCATCAATAGCAGGCGTCGCACGATCAGGTTGGCGTCGGTGATCGGGCCGAAGCGCAATGCGACATCGATGCCTTCCTCGGCCAGATCCACCACGCGGTTGGTCAGCTGCAGGCTGATGTGCACGTCGGGGTAGTAGCCCATGTACTGGGCCAGCAGGTTCGGCAGGTTGCCCTGGCCCATCCCATGCGAGGCCGAGATGCGCAGCCGGCCGCGCGGCTTGCTCGCGTGATCCTGCAGTTCGGCCTGCGTGTGCTCGACCATCTCGATCACCGGCTTGCTGCGCTCGAGCAGCAGGGCGCCGGCATCGGTGAGGCTCACCGATCGGGTGGAGCGGTTCAACAAGCGCACGCCGAAGCGCGTCTCGAGCTCGGCCACGTACTTGCTTACGGTGGCCTTCGACATATCGAGGCGCTTGGCCGCCTGCGAAAAGCTGCCGTGCGCGGCGACTTCGTGGAAGGTTTTGATGAGGTCAAGACTGTCCATAGGCTCCTGGATTGTTTCGATAGCGTGAACGCAGCGGTTCGATTCTCAAGGGTTTTTACCTATTTTTCAGGTCCAAAATTCATCTCACGGGCAAGCACTCCAGCAAACCCTAGTGAACCAAGGCCCCCGAGCGAGGAAAGCGTCAAGAAGACGCAATCCCACCCAAGACCAGTTCGATTCAACTGACTAATGCTCAAAGGAAACTGAAATGAAGACCTCGAAGATCATCGCCGCCGCCGCTCTCACCATTCTGGCCGCCGCCGGCGCACAAGCCGAAACCTATGATGGCGTGCACCAGCTGACCAGCGGCCTCGCCCGCGCCGATGTCGCCGCCGAAGCCACCGTGGCTGCCCGTGCCGGCAACGTGTATGGCGACGGCGTGTCGTCCACCGTGGCACCGGCCCTGACCGCTTCGGTCGATCGCGCCGCCGTGCGTGAACAGGCTGTCGCTGCCGCGCACAACCCGCTGCAGAGCCTCGACCGCCGTGCTTTCTACCGTGACCAGGTGCCGGCTGCCTACAGCAAGCCGACCGTGTCTTTCACGCGCCAGGCAGCGCTGTAATTCATCCGGCCGCTTCGGCGGCCGTGTGACAGCGACACAAACGAAAGCCGGGGCGACGCGCAAGCGTCCCCCCGGCTTTTTCTTGTGCACATCATGGGACGGTCATTGTTTCGAATGAGGAAACGTGGTGTCTCCTTTTCGTGCGTTTCTCAAGGGGCAATCGGCTCGAAACTTCATCGCACAGGCAGGCGCTAAAGCAAGCCTGCCTCGCTAACACCCTCCATCCAAGGAACCGACATGAAGACCTCTTCGCAACTCATCGCCGCCGCCGCCCTCGCATTTGTCGCCGTTGCCGGCGCCCATGCTGAAACCTACCTGGGCGTTCATCAATCGGTTTCGGCGCTCAGCCGCGCCGACGTCGACGCGGAAGCCGTTCGCGCCGCTTCGGCACCGAACCAGAACGTGACCCGCGGTTCGCGCGGTGCCGATCCGTTCACCTCGGTGGCCGATCCGGCTGCGGTGCGTGCCCAGGCCGTTGCAACCGCGAGCGCCCCCGACCAGAACGTGTCGGGCGGCTCGCGCGTCAACAGCCGCGTGATCTCGAGCATGAAGAACCCCGCCGAAGTGCGTCTGCAGGCGCAGCGCGACGGCGTTCAGGCCAAGTAAGCACCGGCCGGTTCGAAAAAAAGCCCGGGCTGCGCAGGCAGTCCGGGCTTTTTCATGGGCGCGTGCTCAGCGCGCCGTGCGCGCGAGGTAGCGCTTGCGCCAGAACACCAGCACCAGCACGACCGCCACGACCACCATCGACCCCATGGCGATCCAGAAACCGTCGGCCTTGTGCACCAGCGGAATGAACTCGAAGTTCATGCCGAAGATGCCGG
>JBDUCH010000473.1:0-2666 GCA_040003555.1 Variovorax sp.
ACTTCGGTTGCAAGCCCGGCTACCTCGGGCCGCTCAACCTGAAGAAGCCGGTCAAGCTCGTGGCCGACCGCGAGGTCGCCGTGCTGGCCGACTGGATCACCGGCGCCAACGAGGTCGACTTCCACATGACCGGCGTCAACTGGGGCCGCGATCTACCCGAGCCCGACCTCGTGGCCGACATCCGCAACGTGATCGCGGGCGATCCGTCGCCCGATGGCCGTGGCCTGCTCGCGATCGAGCGCGGCATCGAGGTCGGCCATGTGTTCGTGCTCGGAACCAAGTACAGCAAGGACATGAACGCCACCTTCCTCGACGAAGGCGGCAAGCCGCAGTACCTCGAGATGGGCTGCTACGGCATCGGCATCACGCGGCTGCCGGCCGCCGCGATCGAACAGAACCACGACGAGCGCGGCATCATCTGGCCGGATGCGATCGCGCCGTTCACGGTGGTGCTGTGCCCGATCGGCATGGATCGCAGCGCCGACGTGAAGGCCGCGGCCGAGGCGCTCTACGAAGAACTGCGCGGCGCCGGTGTCGACGTGCTGCTCGACGACCGCGGCGAGCGCCCCGGCGCGATGTTCGCCGACTGGGAACTGATCGGGGTGCCGCACCGCCTCGTGATTTCGGACCGCGGCCTGAAGGAAGGCCAGTTCGAATACCAACACCGGCGCGACACGGCGGCGACCAAGGTTGCGTCGGCCGAGGCCGGCACCTTCATCCGCTCCAAGCTCGCCGCATGAGCCTGTCGCGGCGCTCGTGTCTGAGTGGCGCCGCAGCAGGCGCGCTGGCGCTCGCGTTGCCGCGCGTGGCGCTGGCGGGTGCGCAGATCGAAGAGCCGCTGATCGATTCGGTGCGCAACGCGCTGAGTTCTGCCATCCGCAGTGCAGCGCCGCCGAGGCCCGAGTTCGCCGACACCGCCTCGCGGCTGGCCTACCTGCGCTGGCTCGGCGAAATGAGCGAGCGTCTGAAAAAGAAGATTGTCGATCCGCAGCCGCGCATCGATTTTCTCCAGACCGTCTGGTACGAGAGCAAACGCTCCGGCCTGGATGTCAGCCTGGTGCTGGGGCTGGTCCAGGTTGAAAGCAACTTCCGCAAGTACGCGGTTTCGAGCGCTGGCGCGCGCGGCCTCATGCAGGTCATGCCCTTCTGGACGCGCGTGATCGGCGACGGCGACTCGGCCAAGCTGTTCCACATGCAGACCAACCTGCGCTTCGGTTGCGTGATTCTTCGGCACTACCTCAACCGCGAAGACGGCGATCTGTTCCTCACGCTCGGGCGCTACAACGGCAGCCGCGGCAAGGCGCCGTACCCCAATGCCGTGTTCGCCAACCAGCGTCTCTGGGTCTTCACCGAGCGGCCGCCCCAAGCCTAGCTCGAGGCCCCGCCGCGGGTGACCATCACCTGGTCGATGCGGTGGCTGTCGACGTCCATCACCTCGAAGGTGTAGCCGCTGCAACTCACGCGATCCGTGCGGCGCGGCACGCGGCGCAACATCACCATCAGGAAGCCGGCCAGCGTTTCGTACTCTTCGGCGTGCGGCAGCCGCTCGATGTCTAGCGCGCGCTGCACGTCCTGGATCGGCGTCACGCCGTCGATCAGCCAGGAGTTCTCGTCGCGCTGAACGATCTGCGGCTCCTCGTCAAGCCCGCTCACCAGGTCGCCCATCACCGTGCTCATCACGTCGTTGAGCGTGATCACGCCCACCACCAGGCTGTATTCGTTGACGATGATCGCGAAGTCCTCGTGCGCCTGCTGGAATTGCTCCAGCACCTCGGTGAGCGACAGCCGATCCGGAATTACCAGCGCCTTGTGCAACGGCACGCCCTGGTCGAGCGCGAGTGGCTGGCCGCTCAGAACGCGCTGGAACATGTCCTTGGCATCGACATAGCCGAGCACATGGTCGATGTCGCCGTCGCACACCGGGTAGGCCGAAAACGGCTCGGCCACGATGCGTGCGCGCAGTATCGATTCGGGGTCGTCCTTCTGGAACCAGGCGATGCGGTCGCGCGAGGTCATCACGCTGCTTACCAGCCGCGTGTCGAGCTCGAACACGTTGGCGATCACCTGCTGCTCGCGCACCGCGAGCACGCCGGCGCGCGCGCCGGCCTCGGTCATAGCAAGAATGTCGGCCGAGGTGATCTTGTCGATGCGCTGCAGCGGGATGCCCAGCAGCTTGAACAATGCGTCGGTGCTGCGCGTGAAGAACCAGACCAGCGGCTTGAAGGTGGTGATCAGCACGTTCATCGGCCCGACCATGCGCACCGCGAGGCGCTCGGGGTCGCTCATGCCGAGCCGTTTGGGAAAAAGGTCGGCGAACACCAGGAACAGCGAAATCACAAGGACGAAAGAGCCTGCAAAGGCCCAGGCTTTCGCAGCGTCAGGATTGAGCCAGAGGTCGAAAAATCGCAGGAACCACGGCGAAAAAGCGTCTTCGCCGACCACGCCGCCAAGGATCGCGACGGCGTTGAGCCCGATCTGAACCACGGTGAAGTAGTGGCCCGGCTGTTCCTGGATGCGCAGCACGCGCTCGGCGCGCGCATCGCCTTCGTCGGCCATCTGGCGCAGGCGCAGGCGGCGCGAGGCCGCCAGCGAAATCTCGGCGAGGGAAAAAAAGGCGCTCGCCGCGATCAGCAGGGCGATGACGAGCAGGCTTTGGGTCAGGTTCA
>JBDUCH010000009.1:0-28695 GCA_040003555.1 Variovorax sp.
CCAGCGAGCGCCCGGCGCAGATTGCGCGGCGCGGCATCATCCGCTCGTTCCAGATTTCGGCCGTGTTTCCGCACCTCACGCTGCTTGAAAACGTGCGGCTCGGCTTGCAGCGTGCGCTCGGCACCTCGTACCACTTCTGGAAGAGCGAAAAATCGCTCAAGGCGCTTAATGCGCGTGCGCGCGAGTTGCTGGCCGAAGTCGGCCTCGAAGACCTCGCCGACGAGCAGACCGTAAACCTGCCCTACGGCCGCAAGCGCGCGCTCGAGATTGCGACCACGCTCGCGATGGAGCCCGAGCTGATGCTGCTGGACGAGCCCACGCAGGGCATGGGCCATGAAGACGTGCACCGCGTGGCCGAACTCATCAAGCGCGTTTCATCCGGTCGCACCATCTTGATGGTGGAGCACAACATGAGCGTGGTGTCGACCATCGCCGACACCATCACGGTGCTGCAACGCGGCGCCGTGCTGGCCGAGGGTCCGTACGAGCAGGTGTCGAACAACCCGCTGGTGATGGAGGCCTACATGGGCACCACAGACGGGCAGTTGCAGGGAGCGCACTGATGGCTATACCTGCACTCGAAATCAAGGGTCTGCAGGCCTGGTACGGCGAGTCGCATGTGCTGCATGGCGTCGACATGGTCGTGCAGCCCGGCGAAGTCGTCACGCTGCTGGGCCGAAACGGGGCAGGGCGCACCACCACGATGCGTGCGGTGCTCGGGCTCACCGGCAGCCGCAAGGGCAGCATCAAGGTGCACGGCACCGAAACGGTCGGCATGGCGACGCACCGCATCGCGCACCTCGGCATCGGCTACTGCCCCGAAGAACGCGGCATTTTTGCGAGCCTGTCGGCCGAAGAAAACCTGATGCTGCCGCCCGCACTCAAGGGCCCCGACAAGGGCATGTCGGTCGACGAGATCTACGCCATGTTTCCCAACCTGGCCGAGCGCCGCAACAGCCAGGGCACCCGGCTGTCGGGCGGCGAGCAGCAGATGCTCGCGGTTGCGCGCATCCTGCGCACCGGCGCCAGGCTGCTGCTGCTCGACGAAATCTCCGAAGGCCTCGCGCCCGTGATCGTGCAGGCGCTGGCCCGCATGATCCACACACTGCGCAGCAAGGGCTACACGATCTTGATGGTCGAGCAGAACTTCCGCTTCGCAGCGCCGCTGGCCGACCGCTTCTACGTGATGGAGCACGGCCGCATGGTCGAGGCCTTCGCCGCGAAAGACCTGGAAGCCAAGATGCCCGTGCTCAGCGAGCTGCTCGGCGTCTAGTGCCGCGCGCCGCCCTGTTTTCCCCGTTGAATCGTCAACCCACCCCAGGAGACATCATGAAGACACAACTCAAAGCCATCGCCCTCATGCTCGCGGCCGCAGGCCTTGCCAGCCACGCGGCTCAGGCGCAAGAAAAGGTCGTCATCGGCTACATCAGTGACCTCTCGGGCCTCTATGGCGACCTGGAAGGCAAAGGCGGCCAGACCGCCATCCAGATGGCGATCGACGACATGGGTGGCAAGGTGCTTGGCCAGCCGGTCGAGATCCTGAGCGTCGACCATCAGAACAAGCCCGACATCGCCGCCTCGAAGGCGCGCGAGTGGATCGACACCGCAGGCGCCACGATGATTTTTGCCGGCACCAACTCGGGCGTGGCGCTGGCCACGGCCAAGGTAGCGCAGGAGAAGAAGCGTGTGTTCTTCACCAACGGCGCGGCCACCTCGGCGCTGACCAACGCGCAGTGCAGCCCCTACACCGTGCACTACGCATACGACACCGTCGCGCTGGCCAAGAGCACCGGCGGTGCGGTGGTCGACACCGGCGGCAAGAGCTGGTTCTTCCTGACGGCCGACTACGCCTTCGGCCACGCGCTCGAAGCCGACACCACCAAGGTGGTCAAGGCCAAGGGTGGCACCGTGGTGGGCGGCGTCAAGGCGCCGCTCAATGCGTCGGACTTCTCGTCCTTCCTGCTGCAGGCGCAGAACTCCAAGGCGCAAGTGCTGGGCCTGGCCAATGCCGGCGGCGACTTCATCAACTCGATGAAGGCCTCCAAGGAATTCGGCATCGACAAGACCATGAAGATCGCCGGCCTGCTGGTGTTCCTGACCGACGTGAAGAGCCTCGGTCTGCAAGCCACCCAGGGCCTGCTGCACACCACCAGCTGGTATTGGGACACCGACGACGAATCGCGCAAGTGGGCCGCCCGCTACGAGGCCAAGACCAAGAACAAGCCGACCGACATCCAGGCCGCCGACTACTCGGCCACCATGGCCTACCTGAAGGCAGTAGAGGCCGTGAAGTCGACCGACGCCGACAAGGTGATGGCGCAACTCAAGAAGACGCCGATCAACGACTTCTATGCCAAGGGCGTGATCCGTGCCGATGGCCGCATGGTGCACGACATGCTGCTGGCCGAAGTGAAGAAGCCCTCGGAATCCAAAGGGCCGTGGGATCTGCTGAAGATCATCAAGAAGGTGCCGGGCGACCAGGTCTACACCACCAAAGAAGAGAGCACCTGCGCTCTGTGGAAGTAGCTGTTGCTCGCCCCCCAGTCTTCGCGCACTGCGTGTCGCTTCGCCAACCCCCCTGACCGGGGGGCGGGCCGGCCGCTTCGGGCGGCCGTGCGCGGCGGCCCCTGCGCGGAGTCATTACCGCTTTTCCGAACTTCGTTTCCACGATGAACATTTCAATGCCCGCCTTGTTGAGCCAGCTCCTGTTGGGGCTGGTCAACGGGTCGTTCTACGCGATCCTGAGCCTGGGGCTGGCGGTGATCTTCGGCTTGCTCAACGTCATCAACTTCGCGCACGGCGCGCTGTTCATGATGGGGGCGATCCTGTCGTGGATGGCGATGAACTACTTCAACGTCAACTACTGGGTGATGCTGGCGGTGGCGCCGCTGATCGTGGGCGTGTTCGGCGTCCTGATCGAGCGGCTGCTGCTGCGCTGGATCTACAAGCTCGACCATCTCTATGGCCTGTTGCTCACGCTCGGCCTGACGCTGTTGATCGAGGGCGGATTCCGTTCCGTCTATGGTGTTTCCGGCCTGGCCTACAGCACGCCCGAGGCGCTCAGCGGCGGCACCAACCTGGGCTTCATGTTCCTGCCGAACTACCGCGCCTGGGTGGTCGTGGCGTCGCTGGTCGTCTGTTTCGTCACCTGGTACGCGATCGAGAAAACGCGCCTGGGCGCCTACCTGCGCGCCGGCACCGAGAACCCTCGGCTGGTCGAGGCCTTCGGCGTCAACGTGCCGTTGATGGTGACGCTCACCTACGGCTTCGGCGTTGCGCTGGCCGCGTTCGCCGGTGTGCTTGCCGCGCCGGTGATCCAGATTTCGCCACTGATGGGGCAGAACCTCATCATCATCGTCTTCGCGGTGGTCGTGATCGGCGGCATGGGCTCGATCATGGGCGCCATCCTGACCGGGCTCGGCCTCGGCGTGATCGAGGGTCTGACCAAGGTGTTCTATCCCGAGGCTTCGTCCACCGTGGTCTTCGCAATCATGGTGGTGGTGCTGCTCCTGCGCCCCGCCGGCCTTTTCGGCAGCGAGAAGTGAAGCGCGCCCAATGAAAAAGCTGTCTCTCGTCGTCTACGCCGTTCTGCTTGTGGCACTCATCGCCGCACCGTTCATGGGCTTCTATCCCGTGTTCGTGATGAAGGTGATGTGCTTCGCGCTGTTCGCCTGTGCCTTCAACCTGCTGCTGGGCTACACCGGCATGCTGTCGTTCGGCCATGCCGCCTTTCTGGGCGGCTCGGCTTACGTGACCGGCCATGTCATCAAGATCTGGGGCCTCACGCCCGAAGTCGGTCTGCTCGCCGGCACGCTGTTCGGCGCGGCGCTGGGGCTCGTTTTCGGATGGCTCGCGATCCGCCGCCAGGGCATCTACTTTTCGATGATCACGCTGGCGCTCGCGCAGATGATGTACTTCGTCGCGCTGCAGGCGCCGTTCACGGGTGGCGAAGACGGCCTGCAGAGCGTGCCGCGCGGCAAGCTGTTCGGCCTGATCGACCTGCGCAATGACCTCACCATGTACTACGTGGCGCTGGTGGTCGTGGTCGCGGCCTTCCTGCTGATCGCGCGCACCGTGCATTCGCCGTTCGGGCAGGTGCTCAAGGGCATCAAGGAGAACGAGCCGCGTGCGATCTCGCTGGGCTACGACGTCAACCGCTTCAAGCTGCTGGCCTTCGTGATCTCGGCCGCGCTGTCGGGCCTGGCCGGTTCGCTCAAGACGCTGGTGCTCGGCTTCGCGTCGCTGTCCGATGTGCACTGGACTGCTTCGGGCCAGGTCATCCTGATGACGCTGGTCGGTGGCCTCGGCACGCTCTCGGGGCCGCTGGTCGGCTCGGCCGTGGTGGTGCTGCTCGAGAACAAGATCGGCGACCTTGGTAACTTCCTGGCGCGTGTCACGTCGATCGACTGGTTCAACACGCTGGGCGAGTCGGTCACCATGGTCACGGGCCTGATCTTCGTGATCTGCGTGTTGGCGTTCCGAAAGGGGATCATGGGCGAGATCATCGCTTTCATCGACCGCCGGCGCGGCAGGAGCGCCTGATGTGGCAGCCCGCATCCCGCTACCCTGATCCGGCCCTCGAGGTGCTCGATCCGCGCTTTGCGCCGTACCTCATGTTCAATGCCGCGATCGAGCGGCTGGCCACCGGCTTTCGCTGGGCCGAGGGGCCAGTCTGGTTCGGCGACCAGCGCGGCCTGCTGTGGAGCGACATCCCCAACGACCGCGTGATGCGCTGGGACGAAGCCAGCGGCGCGGTCAGCACGTTCCGCCAGTCCTCCAACTTCGCCAACGGCCACACGCGCGACCGCCAGGGCCGGTTGCTGAGCTGCGAGCACGGCACGCGGCGCGTGACGCGCACCGAGTACGACGGCCGCATCACGGTGATCTGCGACGGCTTCGACGGCAAGCGCCTCAATTCGCCGAACGACATCGTGGTGAAGTCCGACGACTCGATCTGGTTCACCGACCCGCCGTTCGGCATCCTTGGCCACTACGAAGGCTTCGCGGCCGAGCAGGAACTGCCGACCAACATCTACCGCGTCGACGGCAGGACGGGCAAGGCAACCGTCGCCAGCAGCGCGGTGAACCGGCCCAATGGCCTGTGCTTCTCGCCCGATGAGCGCCGCCTTTATGTGGTCGAGTCAGGTGCGCAGCCGCGCCGCATCCGCGTGTTCGATCTGGCCGACGATGGCGAACGGCTCGTCAACGACCGCGTGTTCTTCGAGGCGGTCGACGGCGGCCAGCCCGACGGCTTTCGCTGCGACGTGGACGGCAATCTCTGGGCCGGCTGGGGCACGGGCGAGGGCCATGACGGCGTGCTCGTGTTCGCGCCCGACGCCACGCCGATCGGCCGCATTGCCTTGCCCGAGCGTTGCGCCAATCTGTGCTTCGGCGGCCGCGCGCGCAACCGGCTGTTCATGGCGGCGAGCCAGTCGCTCTACGCGCTGTACGTGAACACGCAGGGCGCTACAGCCTGAGCGGCTGCGCGTAGCCCGTCATCTCGAGATAGCCGCGGCCGACCGGCTTGCCGCCGGCATCAAGCAGTTCGCTCAAGCCCTCCCAGTAGATCGCGCCGGTCGAGCTGCGGCTGTCGAGTTCCTGGTCATCGAGCAACGCCTTCACCGTGAAGCGGCCGGCCGGCGTCTGCAGCCGCCATTCGACCGGGTACGCGGCCTGGCTGGTGGGGCTCTTCCATACGCGCACCGGCTCGAACACGACTTCGCCCGGCGCGAACACGCGCAGCGTGCCATCGGCGGTGCGGAACGAGCCGCCACCCCAGAGCGCGCCGCCGTTCTTGCGGCGCAGGTGAAAAGCGGTGAGCGCGCTGCCGTCGGCGAGGTTCATGCCGATCCAATCCCAGCCGACCGCTTCGGGGTGCAGCAACGCTTCGCTCCATTCATGGTCGAGCCAGGCGGTGCCGCGCACCTCGAAGGCCTGGCCGCGCAGCGTGAGCCGGCCGCTGGCGGCCAGCTGCGGCTCGCTGTAGTAGTAGCTGGCCTGTGCTTCGTCCGGCCCCTTGCGCGAGAGGCCGGCACTGCCCTGCAGCAGCACCGGTTGCGTCGGCGCAAAGTGCAGGTCGAGCGTGAACTCGCCGGCCGGTATGCGCGCGTGGTAGCCGTCGGCGCGGCGCTCGAGTGACCAGTCGCGCAGCAGCACCCGCGTGTCGGTTTCAGAGGCCTCGGCCACGCCCATGCCGGCGCGCGCGATGCGCTGATCGTGCAGCAGCTTGCCGCCTGCAAGGTCGGTCACGGCGGCGTGCGCAAAGACGAGTTGCTTTGCCGCAAAGGCCGAGCGCATGCCCTGCGTCTCGTCGACACGCGAGCGGAAGAACGTCACCTGGAAGCCAAAGTTGCGCGTGCCCGCGCTCGCATGCCCGGTGATGTACCACCACTCGGTGTGCAGCTCAGGGTGGCTGCCGAAGTCGCGCGGGAATGCGAGGGTGCGCGGCGGCAGGCCCCAGGCCGCCGGGGCCGCGAGTGCCGCCAGCACAAGACAGCGGCGGGACACGCCCGGTGCGGTCATTGCAGCAACGCGCCGATGCGCCGCTCCGCATCGCCAACGTCGCCGAAGGCTTCATGCACCCAGCCGGCGTCGTGGTAGCTCGGCAGGTAGCGCTCGCCCGCGTCGCACAGCAGCGAGAGGATCGCACCCTGCCGGCCCGCCTCGCGCATCTCATGCGCCAGCGCGAGCATCGCGACAAGGTTGGTGCCGGTGGAAGGGCCGACCTTGCGGCCGAGCAGCGCCGAGAGCGCACGCATGGCCGCGATCGAATCCGCGTTCGGCACCTCGACCATGCGATCGACCAGCGTGCGGATGAAGCTGGCCTCCACGCGCGGGCGCCCGATGCCCTCGATGCGCGAGCCCGGCGCCGTGAGCGATGCGTCGCCGGTGTGGTGGTAGGCCGTGAACACCGAGCCCTCGGGGTCGGCCACGCACAGCTGCGTGTCGTGGCAGCGAAAGCGCACGTAGCGCCCGATGGTCGCGCTGGTGCCACCGGTGCCGGCACCCACCACGATCCACGCCGGCACCGGATGCCGCTCGTGCACCATCTGCTGGAACATGCTCTCGGCGATGTTGTTGTTGCCGCGCCAGTCGGTCGCGCGCTCGGCATAGGTGAACTGATCCATGTAGTGGCCGCCGCTGCGCGCGGCCAGCGCACGCGCCTCGTCATATACCTGCACTGCATGGTCGACGAAGTGGCATTGGCCGCCGTAGAAACCGATCTGCGCGATCTTCTCGGCCGAGGTGGTCTTGGGCATGACAGCGATGAACGGCAAGCCCAGCAGACGCGCGAAGTAGGCCTCGCTCACCGCAGTCGAGCCGCTGGATGCCTCCACGATGGTGGTGCCTTCGCGCACGTACCCATTGACCAGCGCGTAGAGAAACAGCGAGCGCGCCAGCCGATGCTTGAGGCTGCCGGTCGGGTGGGTCGACTCGTCCTTCAGGTACAGGTCGATGCCCGCCGCCGCAAGCACGGGCAGCGGCAGCGGAATCAGATGCGTGTCGGCGCTGCGCTGGTAGTCGGCTTCGATGCGGCGGATGGCGGTGGCGAGCCAAGGGGCGGTGGATCGAGAGATCGCATTCATGAATAGAGTTCTGACCAAGCCCCGATTATTCTCTTTCGAGCGCCCTCGCAAGTCCTCCGCTACCGCAGTCGCCTGCCCGCTGTGGCCCCCGCCCGGCCTACCAGGCCGCCGGCAGCTTGCGCAGGATCACCAGGCGGCCATCCCGCTGCCCGATGTAGCCGCCAGCGCTCAGCTCCTTCATCACCCGGTTGACCATTTCGCGCGAGGAGCCGACGCGGTCGGCGATGTCTTGTTGCGTCAGCTTGTGGCGCAGCACGCGCTCGGGGCCCACCGGCTCGGACAGCTCCATCAGCACGCGCACCATGCGGCCATAGACGTCCTGCAGCGCCAGGCTGCGCACCTGTTCGGTCAGGCGCCGCACCGTGCGGATCAGCTTGTGGGTCAGGTGCATGGCGAAGTCGGGATGGTCCAGCAGGAACTGGCGCAACTCCCAACCCTGAACCACGCGGCAGGTGCACGCCTGCAGCGCCTTGATGGAGGCCGAGCGCGGCGCGCCGTCGATCGTGAGCTCCCCGAAATACTCGCCCGGGCCGTATTCGGCGAGCACCAGCTCCCGGCCTTCGTCCGAACTGGCATAGATCTTCACCCGGCCGCTCAGGAGGATGTAGAGCGAGTCGGTGCTGTCGCCCTCGTTGATCAGGATCGCGTTGGAGCGGAACGCGCGCGTCAGGCCGTGCGGCGCGATGGCGTCGAGCAGGTGCTGGGGCAGGCGGTCTTCGGCGTCGGCATTCATGGGGCCCTCCGATGCGACGAACGATTATCGGCCGCGTCCGCGCCGGTGTGACGCAGTTCACATCGGCGCTGCGCACTGCTTCATCGAGAAAAAAGAGGGCTCTGTCTAGATTGGAGTCATGGCCGGCGCAAGTCGATTTCGCAGGCCCCCCAAGCCAGATGGAGCCCGCCATGACCGCCTCTTTCACCTGCAGCCCTCTTCTTGTCGCCCACTGCCTCGGCCTGCGGCTGATCGCGCTGGGCCAGGCCCGGGTCGATCTGCGGCTGGCGGCGGCGGCCTTCTTTCTGGTCCTGGCCGGGATGCTGGTGGGCTGCGTCAGCCCGCCGGACGCCGGGCAGCGGCCTGTCTCGCAAGCCCGCACCGACCTGGCCGACACCCGCTTGGCCGCCGTGGCCGCCGCCTCCATGCCCGCCGCCCGCGAACAACAGTCCGGCCTGCGCCTGCTGCCGGCCGGCGACCAGGCCTTCGAGGCCCGCATCGCCCTGGCCCGCGCCGCCCAGGTGGCCAGCCTGCTGCGCGGCGAGCGCCAGCCCCGCAGCTTCGAAGTCCGCAGCAACGGCGGCGGCGAGGGTCTGCAGTGGATCGCCCAGGGCGGTGCCGAGCCGGTCGTGTTCGCGCAGGAGCCGAACCTGGGCTGGACCACCCAGCTGCGCCTGTCGGTGGTCTCCGTCTTCGTCAACGAGGAACTGCTCTGAATCCGCGCCGCGGGCAGGCCGCGCCCCCTGCCACGCGCCTGGGCCCCGCAGTACCATGGCCAGGCCATGGCCTGCCCCGCCTGCGGATTCGATGTTGACCGCACATTCGCCTTCTGCCCGAAGTGCGGGACTCGGCTCGCCGCAGCCCCGCCTCTCGCCCCCGAACCCGAACCCGAACCCGAATCGGATCGCCGCATGGTCACCGTGCTGTTCGCCGACCTGTCGGGCTTCACCGCGCTGGCCGAAACGGTGGACGCCGAGGAGCTGCGCGCGCTGCAGACCGAGCTCTTCACGCTGATGGCCGCCACCATCCGGCGGTTCGACGGCTTCGTCGAGAAATTCGTCGGCGACGCGGTGATGGCCGTGTTCGGCGCGCCCGTGGCGCACGAGGAGGACCCGGAGCGCGCGCTGAACGCGGCGCTGCTGCTGCACCGCCAGGCCAGCGCGCTGAGCGGGCGCTGGGCGGCGCGCCTCGGCCGGCCGCTGGCCCTGCACATCGGCGTGCACACCGGGCCGGTGGTGGCGGGCCAGCTCGGATCGAAGGATGACGGCGCCTACGCCGTCACGGGCGACACGGTGAACGCCGCCGCGCGTTTGCAGGGCGCGGCCGACGCCGGCCAGACCCTGGTCAGCCGCGCGACGTGGCTGCTGACCCAGCATGCCTTCGATTTCGAGCCGGTGGGCGAACTGGCGCTCAAGGGCATGGCGCAGCCGATGGCGGCATGGCGCCTCGGGGCCGCGTTGCCGGCCCGGCTGCCGACGCGCGGCCTGCAGGCGCACGGGCTGGCCGACGCGCTGATCGCCCGCGCCGCCGAGCTGCAACTGCTGCACGAGTGCTTCGACCAGGTGCGTTCCGGCCACAGCAACCTGCTGCGCATCGTGGCCGAGGCGGGCACCGGCAAGACCCGGCTGCTGTCGGAGTTCCTGGGGCAGCTCGCGGCGCAGGGCCGGCTGGAGGGCGTCGCCGTGCGCCGCGCCGCCTGTTCATCGCTCGGCGAGCGCGCCTACGGTGTGCCCGCAGCGCTGCTGCGTGACGCCTACGGCCTGAGTGAGCAGGACGCGCCGGGCGTGGCGCGGCAGAAAGTCGCAGCGGGTCTAGCCACCCTGGGTGCGCAGGCGGCCGAGACGCAGCAGCTCTCGGCCTTCCTCGGCTACGTGCTGGGCCTCGAGGGCGAGGATGTGCACACCCGCTACCTGGACCCGGAGCAGCTCAAGCAGCAGATATTTGCCGCCGTGTACGCGGTGGTGGAACGCCGGCTGCAGCAGGGCGCGGTGATGATGATCGTCGAGGACCTGCACTGGACCGATGCTGCCTCCCTCGAACTGTTGCACTTCCTGCTGGAGCGGCTGCGCGAGCGGCCCTTCATGCTGCTGGTGACGCAGCGCCCGGCACCCGCGCTCGAAGCCTGGGCCGAGGCCGCGGCGGCGCAGAACGTGCTGCGGCTCGAGCCCCTGTCTGCGCGCTGCAGCGAGGCCATGCTCGATGCGCTGTTCGGCAGCTCCCAAAGCGCGCTGCCCGCGGCGCTGCGCCGGCGCATCGTCGAACACGCCGGTGGCAACCCGCTCTTCCTTGAGGAGATGGCGCGCGCGCTGATCGCTGACGGCTTGCTGTCGCGTCAGGCGGAGGGCTGGATCTGCAGCCCGCGCGCGACGGCAGTGCAGGTGCCCTCGACCATCCACGGCCTGCTGCTGGGCCGCATCGACCGGCTGCCCGCCTCCGCGCGCCTGGCTCTGCGCGAGGCCGCGGTGATCGGGCCCCTATTCGCCGAGGCGCTGCTGCGTACCGTCGCGAGTGCTGCCCCGGCGCTGTCGGAAGCGCTGGACGGGCTGGTCGATGCTGGCCTGCTCGCCGTCGTACCGGCATCGGACGGCCGCCAGTTCCGCTTTCGCCACGGCCTGTTCCAGGAGGTGGCGTACCAGAGCCTGCTGCTGCGCCGGCGCACCGAGCTGCACACCCGCATCGGCCAGGCGCTGGAGGCGCAGTGCGGCGGCGCGCCCCGGCAGCTGGAGGCGCTGCAGGCCCTGGCCCACCACTTCCGCCTGGGCGCGGACAAGGCGCGCGGCGCGCACTACCTGGTCGCCGCCGGTGACTGGGCGCGCGGCGCCTACGCCAATGCCGACGCCATCCGCGACTACCAGCTTGCGCTGGACACCCTGGAGGCCTGCGACGGCACGCACGACCAGCGCCTGGATGTGCGCGAGCGCCTGGGCGACGTGCTCGCGCCCGCCGGCCGCATCGCCGAGGCCACCCGGCACCTGGGCGCCGCGCGCGAAGGCCGGTCGCACAGCGGCGAGCGCGTGGCCGAGGTCCGCCTGCTGCGCAAGCTCTCGGCCCTGCGCTGGGAGTCCGGCGAACGCGCCGAGGCCGAGCAATGCCTGGCGACGGGCCTGGCACTCATGGACCATGCCGCCCCGCACATCGAGCGCGCCTGGCTCTACCAGAAGATGGGCGAGCTGCGCTTTCGCAGCGCCGACAACCACGGCGCCCTGGACTGGACCGGGCGCGCGCTCGCCCACCTGGAGGCGCTCGAGGCGCAGCAGCCCGCCGACGAAGAAGAGCGCCGCAACCTGCGCGCCGCGGTCGCGCTCGCGCTCAACATCCAGGGCGTCGCCCTGGCCCGGCTGGATCGGCTCGACGAGGCCGTCGCCCGGCTTGAGCGCAGCGTCGCGGTGGCGCGCGCGGTGGATCTGCCCCAGGCCGAATGCCGAGCCCTGTCGAACCTGGGGGTGCTCTACAGTTCCAGCGACCCGCAGCGTGCCATCGAGGCCTGCGAGCGCGGCCTGCAGACGGCCGGGCGCATCGGCGACCTCGGCCTGCAGTCGCGCCTGTCGGCGAACCTGGCGGTGGCGTACTGCACCCTCACCAACCGTTGCGACGAGCGCGGCGTGGACGCGGCCAACACCGCCATCCGCATCGACCGCAGCACCGGCCAGCTGGACCATCTGGCCGTCTCACTGGTGGTGCTGGCCCAGATCTACCAGTGCCACGGCGAATCGGCGCGTGCGCTGCACCATTACCAGGAGGCGCTGGCCCTGGCCGAGACGAGCGCCGAGCCTCAGTTACTTTTTCCTTGCTATGAAGGGCTTGCAACCTTGTACCTTGACGTTGATGATGGCGTGCAGGCCGAGCGCTACATGGCGCTGGCCCAGGACACCTGCGAGCGGGCGGGCCTCGATCCCGACGCGCTGGTCGTGCTTCCGTTCCTATGCTGAACTGCAGGAAGGAGTCCCGCCATCATGGCCATCCCAACGCAACCCGTGGCACCCGGCGAGCTGGCGCCAGGTTTTGCCCTGCCGGCGATCGCCGACAGCGGCCTCATCTCGCTCGACGACTACCGTGGACGCAGCCCGCTATTCCTGTCGCTGCTGCTGGGCCTGTGGTGCCCCTTCTGCCGCCGGCAGCTGGTGCAGCTCGGCGCCTTCGAGGGCCGGCTCAAGGCCATGGGCGTCGAGAGCCTCGCGGTGGTGGCCACCGCGCCGGAGAACGCGCGCCTCTATTTCAAGTTCAGGCCCACGCGCCTGTCCCTGGCCGCTGACCCCGCGCTCTCGACCCACCGTGCCTATCGCATCCCGAAGCCGGAGGTCACGCCGGCCTTGCTGGAAGCGATGGAGACGGTGCGCATCAACCCCACCGGCGAGTTGCCCGAGCCGCTGCCGATCGCGCAGGCGGGCAAGGTGCTGCAGGAGCGGGACGGCTACGCGTGCACACCGGCCGACCAGGGCGACGTCGAGCGGCAATGGCCGCAGCTGAAGGGGCTGTTCATGATCGACCGCACGGGGATCGTGCGATGGGCGTACGTGGAGTGCGCGGCCGAGGGATTGGCGGGGGTTGGGAAGTTTCCGTCTGAAGAGGAAATCCTGGGGGCGGGCAGAGCCTGTGCAGCATGAGTTGGGGCCGGCGTTGATCGCCTGGCGCCGCAGTAGGCCGTTCGGTCGGCTGAGGTAGGGCGGTGGCGCCAAGCAGCGCTCACCAATCCTCCTTCACCGCCAGCACCGCATCCCGCCCCGCCGCCGCGCGCCCCGCCAGCCACGCCGTGGCCGTGCCGGCCGCAACCACTGCGGCGCACAGCGCGAGCAGGCGCTCCCAGGGCACCAGCATGTCCATCGTCCAGTGGAAGCTCTGCGGGTTGACCACCTTCACAAGCACCACCGATACAGCCAGTCCGAGTGCCAGCCCGGCGAAGGCACCGATCACCGTCCAGGCCGCGCCTTCGCCGGCCACCACCGCCAGCACCTGGCGCCGCGTGAAGCCCAGGTGCGCGAGCAGGCCGAACTCCTTGCGCCGCGCGAGCACCTGTGCACTGAAGCTCGCGGCCACGCCGAACAGGCCGATCGCGATCGCCACCGCCTGCAGCCAGTAGGTGACGGCAAAGCTGCGGTCGAAGATGCGCAGCGAGGTGGCGCGCAACTGGCCGACCGATGCGAACTCGACAGCGCCGCCGGCCGGCTGCTGTTGCGCGATCAGCGCGCGGATGGCTTGCTGCACCTGCGCTTCGGCCGCGCCGGGTGCGAGCCAGAGCGACACGTCGTTGACGCTGCGGTCACCGGTGAGCCGTTCGAAATCGCGCGCGTCGAGCACGATGGAGCCGAACTGCCGCACGTAGTCGCGCCAGACGCCGGCAACAAAAAACGCGACGGGCTGCGCCGTGCCTGCAGCCGCCGGGATCCCGAATGCTTTGGACAGGGGCGCGAACACGGTGCCCGGCTTTGCGCCATACAGGTCGACCATGGCCTCGCTCACGTAGATGCCGATCTGCCCCGCAGGCACCGGCAGCGCATCGCCCATCAACGGCAGCGACTGCGATGCTTCGCGGTCGAAGCTGCGTGCCAGGAGCATCACCGGCGGCTGGGTCGACACCAGCGACACCGGCCGCGCGCGCACGGTGCCGACGCGCGCCACGCCGGGCAACTGTGCGATGGCCTGCACCAGTGCGGGCGCGAAGGCGCCGGTGTCGCTTGGCCCGCTGGATGCGCCGACGTTGGCCGCGCGCAGGTAGAGGTCGGCCGGCAGCACCACGTCGAGCCAGCGCGTCACCGAATCGCGAAAACTCGCGACCATCACGGTGAGCGCCACCGCCAGGCTCAGGCTCGCCACCACCCCGCTCACGGCCACGGCGGCGGTGCCACGCATGCGCCGCGCGCGCTCCACGGCCAAGAGCGGCAGCAGGCGCCGCGCCACCCTCGGCGCCAGCCGGTCGTAGACGAGCGCGATCAACCCCGGCAGCCCTGTGATGCCGCCCACCAGCAGCAGTCCGACCGACAGGTAGGCCGCGATCGGCATGCCGAAAACGGCTGGAGCGCCTGCCAGCAGGGCGCCGGCAGCGATCAACAGGATCGCAATCCAGTGCCGTCCCGATGCGGCCGGTGCAGCGCCCAGCCCCTTTAGCGTCTGGGCCTCCGGCAATCCTTGGGCTGCACGCGCCGGATACCAGCCACCGACCATCGCGGCCAGCATGCCGAGCGTGCCGTAGACCCCTGCGGCCATCGTGCTCCATTGCAGCGACGGCGCCGCACCGGCGAAGTAGCCGCCGCCGAGATCTCCGCCCAGCACGCGCAGCGCAAACGCGGCCAGTGCAGTGCCGAGCGCGATCCCCGCGAGGCTGCCGACTGCGCCGAGCACCAGCGACTCCGCCAGCACCAGCCGCAGCCGTTGCTTCGGCGTGAGCCCCAGCACGCCGAGCAACGCGAACTGTTGCGCGCGCTTGGCCACGCTGAGCGCCAGCACCGAGAACACCAGGAACGCGCCGGTGAACAACGCCACCAGTGCCAGAACAGTGAGGTTGACGCGGTAGGCGCGTGACAGGTTGCTCACGCGCTGCGCCGCCTCGCCGGGCTCGGCGATCTGAACCGCGGCCGGCCAGCCGGGCGAGTGTTGCAGCGACTGCACGAACGCAGCGCGGTCGGTGCCCGCGGCGAGCCGCAGGTCGATGCGCGTGAGCCGTCCGCCGCGCTGGAACAGATCCTGCGCGGCGCCGATGTCCATCACCGCCAGCGCGGCGCCGCCGGCCGCCACGCTGCCGGCGACCTGCACGCGATGTTGCGTCGCACCGTCCTTGAGTTCGATGGTGGCCACATCGCCCAAGGCGGTGCGCGCCGCGGCATTGAGGAACACCTGGCCCGGCGCGAACAGCGCGAAGCGCTGCGCGCCCGACGTCGGCCGCGGCATCAAGGCCGGCGCAATCGCCGGCAGCGCGAGGGCGTCGACGCCGATCACGCGGATCGGCAGCGGCCCCGACAGGGCCGGCGCCAACGCGAGCGTGTTGATTTCGACCACGGGGCTGGCGAGCGCCACGCGCGGATCGCGCACCACGCGCGCGAACAGCGCCTCGTCGAAGCTGCCTTGCGAGGCGCGCAGTTCCAGATCGGGCTGGCCGTTGACCGAACGCACCGCGCTCGAGAACTCGTCGAGCGCCGAGGCGTTGATCAGGTGCACCGAGAAAGCCAGCGCCACGCCCAGCATCACCGCCACCACGGCCGCCGCATTGCGCCACGGGTGATGGCGCAGCTCCTGCCAGGAGAAGGTGGAGAGCAGGGCGCGCATGGCCCGATTGTGCCGGGCGCCTCAGGCTGCTGCAGCCGCCATTCGCGCCAGGTGCGCGCGCACCTGCGGCTGCGCCGCGAGGCCGATCGCGCGCTGGTAGGCGATGCGGGCCTCGGCGTGGCGGCGCGTTTCCACCAGCAGATGCGCACGCGCCGCCCACCAGGGCTGGTAGCCGGCGACCATCCCGGCATCGAGCGCGTCGAGTGCCGCCAGGCCGGCCGCCGCGCCCTCTGCGCGTGCCACCGCGCAGCAGCGGCTGACCTGCGCGCCCACGCCCGGCCGCAGTGCGAGCAGGCCGTCATAAAGCGTCACGAGCGCCGCGGCCGGCACTTTGGCGCCGAGGCAACGCTGCGTGTGCGCCGACTGGATCGCCGCTTCGAGCTGGTACGGGCCGGGCGACGACAAGGTGGCCGCATGCTGCAACGCGCGCTCGGCCTCGGCCACCATCGGCATGGCCCAGCGCGAGGTGTCCTGCGCGTCGAGCGGTACGTAGGCGCCTGCGGCGTCGCGCCGCGCCTGGGTGCGCGCCTCGCAGAACAGCATCAGCGCGAGCAGGCCCAGCGGTTCGGCCTCCGAGGGCATCAGGCGGCACAGCAGCGCGCCGAGCTCGATCGCCTCGGTGCTCAGGCGGCGCGTGCTGTCGGTGCCGTCGACATCGTCCCAACCGGTGCCGTAGGCGGCGTAGATGCCGTCGAGCACATCCTGCAGTCGATCCGGCAATTCGCGCGCCTCGGGAAACTCGAACGGAATGCCAGCCTGGCGAATACGTGCCTTGGCGCGCACCAGTCGCTGCCCCAGCGTGGCCGGCGCGGTGAGGAAGGCGCCGGCCATGCGTTGCACGTCAAGGCCCAGCACGGTTTGCAGCATCAGCGGCGTGCGCGCTGCGGCGTCGATGGCCGGGTGGGCACAGACGAACAGCAGGCGCAGCCGCTCGTCGGGCACGGCGCCGGTTGCTTCGCTTTCGGTGAACTCGTCGGCGAGCAGGTGCAGCGTGTGCGCCGCCGCCTCGCGCACCTGGTCATGGCGCCACACATCGAGTGTCTTGCGCCGCGCCGTCGTGACGAGCCAGGCCGCGGGGTTGTCCGGCACGCCGGTGCGCGGCCAGCTTTCGAGCGCGCTCTCGAACGCGTCGGCCAGCGCGTCTTCGGCCAGGGCAATGTCGCGCGTGCGCGCCGACAGGATCGACAGCAGTCGCCCGTAGGAGTCGCGCGCCGCGCGTTCGGCGGCAGCGCGTGCCGCCCCGACGTTCACATCGACTCGCGCGGCATCACCGGCCGTACTTCGACCCCGCCGGTCGAAGCGCAAGGCGCACGCGCCGCCCATTCGAGCGCAGCATCGAGGTGCGGCACTTCGATGATGAAGTAGCCGCCGAGCTGCTCCTTGGTGTCGGCGAAGGGGCCGTCCTGCACCTGGCGCTTGTCGCCGCGCACGCGCAGCGAGGTGGCGGTGGAGGGCGGCAACAGCCCCTCGCCGCTGAGCGTGATGCCCGACTGGGCGATCGCACCCACATAGGCCATCCAGCTGGCCTTGTGGGCATCGGCCCGCTCATCGCCGTATTTGGCGAGGTCGTCGGGGGTCACGTAGAACATCAGCATGTATTGCATGGAGTACTCCTGGGTAAAGAGGTTGCGAGCAGTATGGCTCGCCTCCATGACGCGCTGGCACCGCGGGATTCGACAGCGGCGCTGGCTTTTTTTTGAACGGCGCTCGCTGCGCGGCGCAATGGGCTATTGTCGGCAGCACTTTTCAACCCGCCCGCGTAGCCCATGCTCCAGCTCCCAACCTACGACGATGTTGTCGCCGCCGCTGCGCGGCTCGAGGGCCATGCCCACCGCACACCTGTTCTGCGTTCGGCCACGGCCGATGCGCGCCAGGGCGCACAGTTCTTCTTCAAGTGCGAGAACTTCCAGCGCATGGGCGCCTTCAAGTTCCGCGGCGCGTTCAACGCGTTGTCGAAGTTCGATGCCGGCCAGCGCAAGGCCGGCGCGATCGCTTTCTCGTCGGGCAACCACGCGCAGGCCGTGGCGCTGTCGGCGCGCCTGCTCGGCATGCCGGCCCTGATCGTGATGCCGCTCGACGCGCCTGCGGCCAAGCTCGCCGCCACGCGCGGCTACGGTGCCGAGGTGGTGATGTACGACCGCTTCACCGAAGACCGCGAGGCGCTCACGAAGCGGCTTGCCGGCGAGCGCGGCATGACGCTGATTCCGCCATACGACCACCCCGACGTGATCGCGGGGCAGGGCACGGCGGTGAAGGAGTTGATCGAAGAGGTCGGCCCGCTCGATGCGCTCTACGTGTGCCTGGGCGGCGGCGGCCTCACAAGCGGCAGTGCACTGGCCGCGCGGGCGCTGGCGCCGCAATGCGCGGTGTACGGCGTTGAGCCCGAAGCCGGCAACGATGGTCAGCAGTCGTTGCGCAAGGGCGAGATCGTGCACATCGAGACCCCGAAAACCATCGCCGACGGTGCCCAGACGCAGCATCTCGGGCACTACACCTTCGGCATCATCCGGCGCGACATCACCGACATCCTGACGGTCAGCGATGCACAGCTGGTCGATGCGATGCGCTTCTTTGCCGAGCGCATGAAGATGGTGGTCGAGCCGACCGGCTGCCTGGCGTTTGCCGCGGCCTGTGCGGCGGGCGACGCGATCAGCGGTGCTCGCGTCGGCGTCATCGTGAGCGGCGGCAATGTCGACCTGGCGCGCTATGCGGCGCTGCTGGGCGGGGCATGAACCAGATGCCGCACGCCGACATGCATTTCTACGAACCACGGCTTGGCCACGGCCTGCCGCACGACCCGTTCAACGCCATCGTCGGCCCGCGTCCGATCGGCTGGATCTCGTCGCGCGGCGCCGATGGCGGCGTGAACCTCGCGCCCTACAGCTTCTTTAACGGCTTCAACTACACACCGCCGATCGTCGGCTTTGCGAGCATTGGCTACAAGGACACGGTGCGCAACGTGCAGCAGACGCGCGAGTTTGTGTGGAATCTCGCCACACGCCCGCTGGCCGAGCAGATGAACGCGAGTTGTGCGGCGGTGCCGCCCGAGGTCAACGAGTTCGAACTGGCCGGTTTGACCCCGGCACCCTCGCGGCTGGTCGCGCCGCCGCGCGTGGCCGAAAGCCCGGTGGCGTTCGAATGCCGGCTCACGCAGTCGTTCCAACTGCAGGGCGCCGATGGCACGCCGGTCGACACGTGGATGGTGCTGGGCGAAGTGGTGGCGGTGCACATCGACCGCGCATTGCTGAAAGACGGCGTGTACGACACCGCCGCCGCACGGCCGATCCTGCGCGGCGGCGGGCCGGCGGATTACTTCGAGATCGGGCCGGAACAGCGGTTCCGGATGTGGCGCCCGCGCTGAGCGAGCCGGGTGCCCGTCAGTGCGCCTGCGCGACCGGCCGGGCCACCGTTGCGGTGACCGCTGCCGCAGCGGGCAGCTCGCCGCCGACCTGCGGCATGCGCAGGTAGTCGGCCAGGTGCAGGTCGTCGGGCACGGTGTCGACGATCTGCTCCATGTAGGCGGGGTAGTTGGCGGTGCGCTGATGCAGCGCGCTCGTGGCGCGGCCGAGATGATGGCGAATGAGTTCGCAGCGTGAGCGCAGCATCTTGATCACGCGCTGTTCGGCTTCCAGCAGCGCCAGCCGGGCCATGAACCAATCTTTGAATTCCGGCGCGGTCGGCCACGATTGCGGCGGCTGAAGTGCCCAGAAATCCTTGCTGCGGCGCGGCAGGATTTCGTAGGCAGCCTTGTCCGCCAGATACGCCTTTTCAAGGGCGTCTGTGACTTCGCGGTATTCCTCACGCAAGCTGGGCATATCGATTTCCTGCTGTCTAGGCCCAAGTATGAATGTCACAAAGCGTTTCTGAGCGACTGTTGGATGACTTTTGAAAATATTTCTTGACTTTTTCGAACGGCCGTAATTCGTTCGACTTACTTTTGCGTCCATCCCGTGGCCCAGGCGCCTTCCGCGGGCCATGGCGACCGGCATCGGCGCCAAAAAATGAGGTCAGGGCGCGATGCCGTCGGCGCTCAAATGCAGCACCCGGTCGGCCCTGGCTGCAGCCGCCTCGGAGTGCGTCACCAGCACCAGCGACGTGTTGTGCTCGCGCACCTGCGCGACCAGCACATCCATCACGCGCGCGGCGGTGGTTGGATCGAGGTTGCCGGTGGGTTCATCGGCCAGCAGCAGGCCGGGCCGATGCACCAGCGCCCGCGCGATCGCCACGCGCTGCAACTGCCCGCCCGACAACTGCTGGGGCAGCCGCGCGCCGAGCCCCTCGAGGCCGACGATGGCCAGCATGCGTTGCACGCGCGGCTCGTCGTGCTGGCCCAGCAGCATCAACGGCAGTGCCACGTTCTGCGCCACGTCGAGGTGCGGCAGCACATGAAAGGCCTGGAACACGAAGCCCACATGGCGCCGGCGCCACAGCGCGCGCGCCTCGTCGTCCAGCGTGCCGAGATCGATGCCGGCGTGCCGCACCGTGCCGGCATCCCAGCTGTCGAGGCCGGCCATGCAGTTGAGCAGCGTCGACTTGCCGACGCCCGACTCGCCGACGATCGCGACGAATTCGCCGGGCGCGACTTCGAGCGACACGTGCTCGAACACGGCGGCCTCGCCGTAGTGCTTGCCGAGATTGCGAAGTTGAAGACTCATTCGATTCCCAGCGCGGCCTGCACGAGTTGCGCGACCGCATCCGGTGCGTCGGCCGCGATCACGCGGCGGGCCGGCATGCTGCGCAGCCAGGTGATCTGGCGCTTGGCCAGCTGGCGCGTGGCCGCGATGCCGCGCTCGCGCAGTTCGGCCATCGAACCATGGCCCTCCAGAAACTCCAGGGCCTGGCGGTAGCCGACGCAACGCATCGAGGGCATGTCGGGTTGCAGGTCGCCACGCGCCCGCAGCGCGCGCACCTCGTCGAGAAAACCGGCTGCGAGCATCGCGTCGAAGCGCTGCGCGATGCGCGCGTGCAGCCATGCGCGATCCGCGGGCTCGAGGGAAAGGATGACTGCAGCGCCTGCCGAATGAGCGTCGGGCGCCATCGTTCTTGCGGCATGAAAGTGCGAGAGCGGCTGGCCGCTCGCATGCCACACCTCCAGCGCGCGCTGGATGCGCTGGCTGTCGTTGGGCGCGAGCCGGGCCGCGGTCACGGGGTCGACCTCGGCCAGTCTGGCATGCATCGCCGGCCAACCTTGCGCGGCGCCTTCGGCATCGAGCCGCGCGCGCACGGCGGTGTCGGCCGCCGGCATCGGGTCGATGCCGTCGATCAATGCCTTGAAGTACAGCATGGTGCCGCCCACCAGCAGCGGCAGCCGGCCGCGCGCGCGGATCTCGCCGATTAGCCGCGTTGCGTCGGCCACGAAGGCGGCGGCGTTGTAGCTCTCGCCCGGGTCGCGGATGTCGATCAGGTGGTGCGGCACTTCGGCCAGCTCGGCCGCGCTCGGTTTGGCCGTGCCGATGTCCATGCCGCGATAGACAAGCGCCGAATCGACGCTGACGATTTCGACCGGACGCACGCGTGCCAGCGCCAGCGCAGCCGCCGTCTTGCCGCAGGCGGTCGGGCCTGCAATGCCGAGCCAGGGGGCGTTCACGGCTGGGCGCGGACGTCGCCGGAGCGTGCGCGGCGCAGGGACGGGGCGGCGGGTGCGGCAGTGAAGAGCATCAACCGAGCGTAACAAAGGCGGCGCGCAGTCGGTCGGCGCCCGTCGGCGCCAGGGCTCAGCCCGCGGGGAGGCGGGTGCGCAAGAAGCGCTGGCGCGCCGTGAGGGTTGGCGGTTCGAGGGCAGGCGGCTTCAGGAGGAAGAACTGTTTCAGCGCGGCCTTGTACTGCACCTCGCCCACCGTGTTGGTGCTGTGGTGCGAGCCACCCTTCACCAGCACGAACAGCTTGGGCACGGTGGCCGCGTCGTAGAGCTTGCGGCCAAGTTCGGGCCGGATCAGGTTGTCGAGCGCACCATGCACCACCAGCAGCGGCGCGCCGATGTCC
Source organism: Variovorax sp. (assembly GCA_040003555.1). Lineage (GTDB taxonomy): Bacteria > Pseudomonadota > Gammaproteobacteria > Burkholderiales > Burkholderiaceae_C > Variovorax. The sequence goes on from JBDUCH010000009.1 coordinate 21,538, forward strand.
TTGACCTTGTTCAGCGATTCGAAGCGCTGGGTGATGAACGGGCCGAACGGCAGCCAGCCCCACTTGAAACTGCTGACCACGTCGGAGATCGAGGTGAAAGTGCCTTCGACGATGGTGCCGCTTTCATCCTTCACATGCGCCGCGAGGTCAATACCGATGGCGCCGCCGAGCGAATGTCCGAAGATGTAACGGCGTTGCTCGGGGTGCCGCGCGGCGAGCCATGTCCAGGCTGCCCGGGCGTCTTCCCGGGCCGATTCCTCGGACGGCAGCTCCTTGGTGCTCTTGCCGAAACCGCGGTAATCGACCGCCAGCACCGAGAAACCGAGCTCGTGCATGCGCCGGATGCGGGGGGCCGAGCCGGCCACGTTGTAGCGCGCGCCGTGCAGGTAGAGCAGCACAGGGGTGTCGGCCGATTCCGGTGCACCGCCCAGCCAGAGGCCGTGCAGGCGGGCCGGTTCGCCGGTCAGGGAGGATTTGAAGTCGATCCACACGTCTTCCATCCCGGCTGTCTGGTCGGCGGTGTTGCCCCAGCTCAAGTCGCTCGGCTGGAAAATCCACTCGCGCTGACGCTCATCGAGGGTGGAGCAGCCTCCCGCGAGTAAAGCGAGCGAGGCGATGGCCGAAGCGAACAGTGACCAACGTTTCATGGATGCCAGAAAGAGAGCAGGCTGGCTCGGAAGTTCCTGCGGCCAGCCAGCGAAAGCCGCGAACGAAGCCATGCAACGCCCGTGCCTGCGCTTTGGCTGACAAAGGTTTCCCTGTGTTACCGGCCGCGCAGGAACAAGGTGTCGAGGTCGCGAATCGTGACCTGCCGCCAGGTCGGACGGCCGTGGTTGCATTGGTCGGAACGCTCCGTGGCCTCCATCTGGCGCAGCAGGGCGTTCATTTCGTCGAGCGTGAGCCGGCGGTTGGCGCGCACGGCGCCATGGCAGGCCATGGTCGACAGCAGCTCGTTCTGGGCCCGCTGCACCACCGTGCTGGCGTCGTGCTGGGCAAGTTCGGCCAGCACGCTGCGCGCCAGCTCGACGGGGTCGCCGTCGGCCAGCGTGCCGGGCACCGCACGCACCGCGAGCGTGCGTGGCGAAAACGGCGTGATCTCAAGCCCCAATGTGGGCAGCACCGCCGCGCAGGCCTCGGCCGTGGCCACTTCCTGCGGCGTGGCGGCGAAGGTGGCCGGAATCAGCAAGGGCTGGCTGGTGATGGCTGCGCCATCGAGCTGGGTCTTGAGCCGTTCGTAGACGATGCGTTCATGCGCGGCATGCATGTCGACGATCACCAACCCCTGGTTGTTTTCGGCCAACACGTAGATGCCCTGCAGCTGGGCGATGGCGCGGCCGAGCGGCCAGGCGTTGTCATTGCTGGGCAACGGCGCAGGCGCCGCCGGCTGAGGTGCCACCGGCGCAGCATCGTCGACACGGCGCACCGGCCACATCGCCGCCGCATCGCCCAGGCCGCGCTCCGCTGCGAAATGGATGGCGGGCTGTGCCCACGGCATGGACGCTGCAGTTGTAGCCGGCTTGAAGAAGGGCGTGGCAGCGGGGGTGACTGCTTCGCCGGCGCGCGGCGCGGCCAGCGCGTTCTCGAGTGCATGGCGCACGGCCTGGTGGATCTCGCGCCCATCGCGAAAGCGCACTTCGATCTTGGTCGGGTGCACGTTGACGTCCACCCGCGCCGGGTCGATTTCCAGATACAGCGCGTAAACCGGCTGGCGGTGCCCGTGCAGCACATCTTCGTAGGCGCTGCGCACCGCATGGGCCAGCACCTTGTCGCGCACGAAGCGGCCGTTGACATAGAAGAACTGCTGGTCGGCGCGCGACCGGGCGGCATCGGGAACGCCGGCGCGCCCGAGCACGCGCACTGCGCCGCCCTGGTGTTCGATCGCCACGCTCTGCGCCACGAACTCGTCGCCCAGCACGTCGGCCAGCCGCTGCAGCCGCACGTCGGCGCCAGCGGCGGCGCGCCATTGCTCGACCAGCCTGCCTTCGTGCCAGATCGCAAAACCCACGTCGGGCCGCGCAAGCGCATGGCGGCGCACCGCTTCGACGCAGTGCGCGAGCTCGGTGGCATCGGTTTTCAGAAACTTGCGGCGCGCCGGTGTCGCGTAGAACAACTCGCGCACCTCGAGCGTGCTGCCGATGGCGCGTGCCACCGGGCGCAGTTCACCGGTGCGGCCGTCGAGCGCCCAGGCACTGTCGGCACCGGCTGCGCGCGAGAGCAGCGACAGATCGGCAATCGCATTGATCGCGGCCAACGCCTCGCCGCGAAAGCCCATCGTGCCGACCGTTTCGAGTTCGCCCAGGCTTGCGATCTTGCTGGTGGCATGGCGGCGCAATGCCACCGTGAGCTCGTCGCGCGGTATGCCCTGGCCGTCGTCTTCCACTGAAATCAGCCGCACGCCACCGGCCGAGAGCCGCACCGTGATTTCGCGCGAGCCGGCATCGAGCGCGTTGTCGAGCAGTTCGCGCACCACCGAGGCCGGCCGCTCGACCACTTCGCCGGCCGCGATCTGGCTGATCAGGTCGTCGGGGAGTTCGCGGATCGGGCGGCGCGCGGAGGCGAGAGGCAGGGGGGCGTTCACGGCGGGATTTTAGGAGCGCCGGGGCATCGGGCACGCCGCAGGCCAATCGGGGTCATGCGGGCAAGGATAATCGGCGCCCATGGAACTCATCAGCTTTCTCGTCGACTTCATTCTGCATGTCGACAAACACCTCGAAGCCTTCGTGACGGCCTATGGCCCCTGGGTGTATGCGCTGCTGTTCCTGATCGTGTTCGTCGAAACCGGCGTGGTGGTGATGCCGTTCCTGCCGGGCGACTCCTTGCTGTTCATCGTCGGTGCACTGTGCGGTGTGGGACTGATGAATTTCCCGATCGCGTGCGCGGTGCTGATCGCTGCGGCGATTCTCGGGGATCAGTGCAACTTCAGCATCGGCCGCTACCTCGGGCCCAAGGTGTTCCAGTGGGAGAACTCGCGACTCTTCAACCGCAAGGCGTTCGACCAGGCCCACGCTTTCTACGAGCGGTACGGCGGCATCACGGTGGTGCTCGCGCGCTTCATGCCGTTCATTCGCACCTTTGCGCCGTTCGTGGCGGGCGTGGCCGACATGAGCCGTCCCAGGTTCACTGCATACAACGTGATCGGGGCTCTGATCTGGGTGCTGGGCATCGCGACCGCCGGCTATTTCTTCGGCAATCTGCCATTCGTACGAGAGCACCTGGACAAGATCATCTGGGCGCTGATCTTCGTGCCGGGGCTGATCGCGCTGTTCGGCGCCTGGCGCGCGGGGCGGGCCGAGCGGCGGCGCGCGGGAGCAGCGTCCTGAAGCTCGTATCGCGCGGCCGTATCGCTCAGCCGTGTGCGCTGATCGCACGTGATTCGGTGATTTACTGCCGCGGACTCGACTTCCTATGCCGTGCGACCAGTTGCGCGCCGGCTTCCATTGCGTAGCATCAACACCATGCAATCACCCCACACCGACAGCGCCGAATACGCCGATCTGCTCGAGCACATCGGCTCTGCCATTCGCCTGCCCCTGCCGGTGCCGGAAGACGACCATCCGGCCAACCACTGGTGGTCGACGCGCGCGATGGCGATGACGCAAACCTTTCTGGCCGTGGCTGCGGCTGCAGCGCGGCCTTCTGCCTGAGCTGCAAGCATCCTCTTCAATAAAAAAAGGCGTGTCGATGACACGCCTTTTTCTATGTAGGAGTCTTGACGGCTCCTCAAGACTCAATAGCGCGGACCGTTGTTCGGGTAGTAGCCGTTGTTCGGGTAATAGCCGCCGCGACTGTTCTCGTAGTTGCGCTGGTCGGCATTGCGTCCAACTTCGTTGCCGATCAGTCCGCCGATGGCAGCGCCGCCCACGGTCGCTGCGGTGTTCCCGCCAATGGCGTTGCCCACCAGTGCCCCGCCCACAGCACCGGCGCCGATACCGAGCTGTTGATTCGGGCCAGCGGCACAGCCAGCGAGCGTCATGACCGCTGCAGCGGCTGCCGCCGTGATCCAGAGACGTGTCTTCATGGGGTCCACCTTTCGTTTGGAATGGATGCAACCATTCTGCGAAAGCGGTGGCGCCTGCTTGTAGGCATTTGCCGCGGGTCGCTGCGCGACACGGCGCGGGCCGTGTGCGGGTTGGTGCGGCCTACAGCTGTCGGCTGCGCGCCAGCGGCGGATTCTGCGCAAAGTAGCGATGAATGCCGCGCATCAGCGCATCGGCGAGGTTGTCCTGGTAGCTGACGCTGCGCAGGTTGGCTTCTTCCTCGGGGTTGCTGATGAATGCGGTTTCGACCAGCACGCTTGGAATGTCGGGCGCCTTCAGCACCGCGAAGCCAGCCTGCTCGACCTGGCCCTTGTGGAGCCGCCCGACGTTGCGAATCTCGCCGAGCATCGCGCTGCCGAGCCGCAGGCTGTCGTTGATCTGGGCCGTGGTGCTCATGTCGAGCAGCGCGCGTTGCACCTGCACCTCGTGGCTGCCGACATTGATGCCACCGACCTTGTCGGCTTCGTTTTCCTTGTTGGCCAGCCAGCGTGCGGCGCTGCTCGAAGCACCGCCCTGGCTCAGCGCAAACACGCTGGCGCCACGCGCGGCCGGCGTGGTGAACGCGTCGGCATGAATGCTCACGAACAGGTCGGCCTGCACGCGGCGCGCCTTCTGCACGCGCACGCCGAGCGGCACGAAGAAGTCGGCGTCGCGCGTGAGGAAGGCGCGCATCGGGCTGCCGCCGATGCTGCCTGCGTTGATGCGGTCGCGCAGCTTGTACGCCACCTGCAGCACGATGTCTTTTTCGCGCGTGCCTGCGGGGCCGATGGCGCCCGGGTCTTCACCGCCGTGGCCGGGGTCGAGCGCCACGATGATGAGGCGGTCGGTGCGGCTGGCGGTGGCCACGCTCGGGGCTGCAGGCGCGGCCGGCGGCGTTTGCGGCCGCATCGGCGTGTTGCCCACCACGGGGGGCAGCGTCGGTGGCGCGATCAGCGTCGGCGACGGGTTGTTGCGGCCCGGCGCTGCGCTGGGCGGGGAGTGTGCGGGGCCGGGCCGCATCGACTGCTGCGCCATCAACTCGCCGAGCGGATCGACCGCGGGCGGCGCCGCGCGTGTTGCGTTCTGAGCCTCGCCGGGGCGCGACAATTCGCGCGGTGCAATGCCGGCGACGTTGGTATCGGCATTGCCTTTCGAGGTGGAGGCGGGCGCGTCGCGCAGGCGCTCGGCGATGATCGCTTCCATCGGATCGACGGCCTGTTGCGGATAGAGGTCGAGCACGAGCCGATGCCGATAGGCCGCCACCGGCGCCAGCGAGAACACCTGCGGCACCACGGCCTGCTTCAGGTCGAACACGATGCGCACCACGTTCGGCGCGTTCTGGCCGACGCGCAGGCCATTGATGTACGGGTCGCCGGGCTTGATCTTGCCGACCAGCTCGCGCAACGCGGGGTTGAGTTCGATGCCTTCGATGTCGACCGCGAGCCGTGGTGGGCTGCCGACCACGAGCTGTTGCGTTTGCAGGCGGCCATCGGATTCGATCGTGACGCGCGTGTAATCGGCCGCAGGCCAGACGCGCACCGCCATGATGGTGGCGCCACGTGCGATTTCCTGGACGCCGAGCAGCAGTACCAGGCTGCCGGCTTTCAGCAGCCGGCGGCGTGCGGGGTGCTCGAGCCTCATGCGTCGAGCGCGGCCAGCATGAGGCGGCCGCGCGCTGTGTTCGCGCGAAGATGAACGGTGCGGGACTGATCGGTCATTGCTTCTATTTTAATAGCGAGGTCGGCAAGTGGAGTGCGGCCCGCCGCGTTATCGGGCCATTCGGCCAGCTTGAGGCCGGGGCCCGCAAAAATGTCACGGAAGCCGGCATCTTCCCACTCCTGCGGATCGCTGAAACGGTAGAAGTCGAAGTGGAAAATCGCCAGGCCATCGGGCGCCTCATGCGGCTCGACCACGGCGTAGGTCGGGCTCTTGATGCGCCCCGTGATGCCAAGCGCGCGCAGCAGGTGACGCACGAAAGTGGTCTTGCCTGCACCCAGGTCGCCATGCAGTTCGACAAACGCATCGCGCAGCGCTGGCACCTGCGCGAGCGCACCGGCAAAGGCAGCGGTGTCCTGTTCGCTGTGCCAGACGCGAGGCACGTCTTGCGTTTCTACAATCGGCAGGTGATCGGCAGCCATCCACTCGTCATTCGTATTCAGGCACTGGCCCGGGAACTCGGATTCTCCCAAATCGGCGTGACTGGCATCGATCTGTCGAGCGCCGAGCCGGGCTTGATGGCCTGGCTCGCCCAGGGTTTCCACGGTGAGATGCATTACATGGCCGCGCACGGCGCACGCCGCGCGCGGCCGGCTGAACTGGTGCCGGGCACGGTGAGCGTGATCACCGCGCGCATGAACTACCTGCCGCGCGACACGCCGGACGATTGGCAGGCTGTCGAGTTCGACCGGCTCGCCCGGCCGGGCGAAGCCATCGTGTCGCTCTACGCGCGAGGCAGGGACTATCACAAGGTGCTGCGCTCGCGGCTGCAGAAGCTGGCCGATCGCATCGCCCTGGAGGTAGGGCCGTTCGGCCATCGCGTGTTCACCGATTCGGCTCCGGTGCTCGAGGCGGAACTGGCCTCGCGCAGCGGCCAGGGCTGGCGCGGCAAGCACACGCTGGTGCTCGACCGCGATGCGGGCTCGATGTTTTTTCTGGGCGAGATCTACGTCGACATGGCGCTGCCCGCAAGCGAGCCCGTGACGCCGCATTGCGGCAGTTGCAGCGCCTGTATCGACGTGTGCCCGACGCAGGCGATCCTGAGCCCGCACCGGCTCGACGCACGGCGCTGTATTTCGTACCTGACGATCGAGCATGCGGGGTCGATTCCGCTCGAGCTGCGCGCGCTGATCGGCAACCGCATCTATGGCTGCGACGACTGCCAATTGATCTGCCCCTGGAACAAGTTCGCACAACGCAGCGCCTTGCCCGATTTCGATCCGCGCGAAGGCCTGACGGGGCGGCATCTGACGGAACTGTTCGCGTGGAGCGAAGACGAATTCCTGCGGCTCACCGAAGGCAGTCCGATCCGCCGCATCGGGCACGAGCGGTGGTTGCGGAATGTGGCGATCGGGCTTGGCAATGCGCTGCGCGCCGCCCCGGACGACGCCGGGCTTCTTGCCGCTCTGGATGCGCGACGTTCACA
>JBDUCH010000161.1:0-8891 GCA_040003555.1 Variovorax sp.
CGCCGCCGGCGCGCAGCTTCTCGGCCAGCGTGCCCTGCGGCGTGAACTCGAGCTCAAGCTCTCCCGCGAGGTACTGGCGCTCGAACTCCTTGTTCTCGCCGACATAGCTCGCGACCATTTTCTTGATCTGTCGCGTTTCGAGCAGCTTGCCGAGGCCGAAGCCGTCAACGCCCGCATTGTTCGAAATGCAGGTGAGGTTCTTGACGCCCGAATCGTGCAGCGCATCGATCAGCGCCTCGGGAATGCCGCACAGGCCGAAGCCGCCGACCGCGAGCGTCTGGCCGTCGGCCACGACACCCTTGAGCGCCGCGTCGGCGGAGGGATAAATCTTGTTCACCATGGCTTGTGATCCTCGCTCGGTGATGGTTGATGGAAGAGACAGAGACGATACTACGTAGTCATATACGTAGTATTTCGTAATGGACACACCCGACATCGATTACCGCCTGGCCTTCGAGCATGCGCCCGTCGGCATGGTGTTGTCGCGCAACCGCACGATGGTCGACTGCAATGCAAGGCTGTGCGAGATGTTCGGTGCGGCGCGCGATGCGTTGGTCGGCCAGTCGTTTCGCGTGCTGTACCCGAGCGTCGCGGAATTCGAACGCATCGGCAAGCGCATGGAGCCGATTCTGAACGCGAGCGGACGCTATGCGGACAACCGCATGATGAGGCGGCTCGGTGGCCTGCACGGTGCCTTTGCGGGCGAAACCTTCTGGTGCCACGTGACGGGCCACGCGCTGAACCGCGCCGCGCCGCACGAGGCCGGCATCTGGACGTTCGAAGACCTGGGTTCGCGCCGCTCGGTCAAGGCCGAACTCACGCCACGCGAGCGCGAAGTTGCCGCGCAGGTGATGCAGGGCCTCACCTCCAAGCAGATCGGCCGCGCGCTCGCGATCAGCCACCGCACCGTCGAACTGCACCGCGCGAAGCTCATGCGCAAGTACAGTGCGAACACCACGGCCGAGCTGGTGCAAAAGCTGCTGACCGGTTGAGCGCCCCAAGGAGACATCGATGCCGAATTTCCCCGCCGCATTGCGCGGCACTGCCGCTGCATTCGCAGCGCTCGCCCTCGCCGCCTGCTCGCTGCCCGGCACCGCGCCACCCCGCACGGCGCGCGCCGCACCACCGCCCACCGACTGCAAGGCCTGGGTCGGCACCGACCGCGATGCCGAGATACCGGGCTACCTGCTGGCCAAGACTGGGGGCGGCACCGTTTGCGTGCCGTTCCTGCAGACCGCGAACAAGGCGCCGGCCGGCTACAGCGGCGGCGATTTCCACGTCGACGAGTTCACCGACGCCAAGCTGAAGGCGCGCTGGGCCGCCTGCAAGGCCGACGCGGCCTGCTTCAAGCGCATCGATGCGCAGATGCAGCGCTGGCTGCCGCCCAACAAGGAACGCGCCACACGCTCGACCGGCGTGGTGGATCCGTCGGGCAAGATCGACCCGGATGGCCTGGTCGACCTGAAGCAGATCCGGCGGCCGGCCTTCTTTGCCAAGGCGCCTTACCACGAGGCCATCGCGCAGGCCGAGGCGCGCACCTCGATTGTCGAATTCACCGCGCCGCGCGACGCCTTCGAACGCATCGACCTGAACATGCGCGGCCTGATCAAGCTGCGCGGCTGGTACATCGAAGGCACGGGCGTGGCCGACGGCAAGGGCGGCAAGGTGCGTGCGCTGGTGCTGTTCGCGCCGGGCGGCGGCGGACAGCTCACGGCCATTCAGCATCCGGACGAGAAGAGCTACCGCATCGATGCGGCCACTGGCAAGACCGTCGGCATCCGCTTCCCGAACGCGACCACCGAAACCATGGGCCAGCGCTGGTACCGCGAAAACCTGCAGGCGCTGAATCAGGCCGGCTTCGACGTGCTGGCCTACGACCGGCGCGGCGAGGGTTTGTCGGGCGGCTTCAGCGACACCAACACGCTGGAGCAAGGCGAAGACGTGTTCCGCGTGCTCGAACAACTCGAAAGCGGCAACGGCCTGCGCCTGCTCACGCCCACCGGCCAGTTGCTCGAAGGCCCGGCCGCGGGCGGCCGGCTACTGGCAGGCCTGAAGGCGAGCCAGATCCCGATCGTGCTTGGCGGCTACTCGCGCGGCTCGATGTCCACCGCCTGGGCCATGACCAAGAACTTCTCGGCCTCGTGTAGCTACGACATGCCGAGCGCCACCTGCACGCCCGCGAAAGAACTGAAGAACATCAAGGGCGCGATCCTGTTGTCGTCGTTCGCGAGCGGCGCGGGCTACATCGGCGTGTCGCCGGATCTGAGCGACCGCAACCTGTTCCTCGGCGGCATGGCGGCCGACCACCACATCGTGTTCTATCCCAACTCGGCGCCGCTCGCGGGCATGGACAAGTGGCCGGCGGCCTTCTTCGGCAAGGGCCTGTGGGATCGTGCCGAAACGGTAGAAGGCACCATCGCCGCGTATGACCGCATCCGCGGCCCGAAGGAGATCGTGCTAGCGCGCGGGCCGCACTCGATCGAGACCTGGCCGGAGTCGGACTTGCGCCGCCTGCGCGAGCGCATGGTGGTGTTCGCCCGGGCCGCGGCCACCGGCGCCGCCAGCGTGCCCGGCGCCGAACCCTGGGCCGATCTGAAGCAACTGATTGCGACCACGCCGGACTCGTGGGAGCCCTCTTCCGCACCCCGGCCGACGGGCCGATGACCGTATGGCCAGCATGGGGTGATCACCTACAGAATTGCACCCGGCATCGGCCCAATATGGTTTGCATGACACACACCAAACTCATCGTGCGCGAACCTGCACCGGGTTCGTTTTTCTGGGCCTTGATGGAGTCCGACGAACGCGGCACCGTGCTCAAACGCGAACTCGAATCCGCCGACATGGAATCCGATTCCTACGAGGCCGCACTGGCTGCCGGCACGCGCGCTCTGCGCCGCATGAAAGAGCGCGAAGCCACCCCGAACTGAGGCGTTGTTCAACCGGCCTTGCGAAAGGTCAGGTTGACGCGGCAGCGTCCGGTCAGCGGATGCTCGCCATCCTTGAGCGGCAGGATGCCGTGATGGCTGAGCCGTGCCGGTCCGCCCCACACGACCACGTCGCCATGCGCCAGCGGCACCCGCATGGCTTTTTCGGCACGCGCAATGCCACCGAACAAGAACACAGCGGGCAAGCCCAGCGAAACCGACACGATCGGTTGCCGGTAGTCGCGCTCGTCGTGATCCTGGTGCAGCGACAGGCGCGCGCCCGGGTCATAGCGGTTGACCAGGCAGGCATCGGGCTCGAAACCTTCGAACCCCACCCGCGCTGCGGCCGTTGCCGCAAGTTCGCGAAAAGACGTCGGCAGCGCCGGCCAAGGCTGGTCGGTATCGGGGTCGATGGGGTCATAGCGGTAGCCGCGCCGATCGGACAGCCAACCCAATGCGCCGCAGTTGGTCATGGCCACGGACATTCTGAAGCCGCCGGGCGTGACCAGGTGGCGCCACGGCGACGCCGCTAGCACGGCGTCCAGGTCGACCAGCAGCTTGGGCGCTGCAACGGTTGCAAAGCCGCGCAACCGCACGGCACCCGGCCGCAGCAGAGTCTCCATGCCCTCTTCCGCTTCGAACAGATCACGCATTGCACTCACGCCGCATCGTGGAAGATGATGCCGGCCGTTTGCCGGTGCCCCGAGCGCACACGGCTCACGCCGTGCCGCAGGTTCACGCGGTAGCTGCCGCGCGTGCCCTGTACCGGACGGTGGTGCACTGCAATCACCGCCGCATCGCCCTGGCGCAGCGGCAGCACCATCGGGCGCGACTGCATGCGCGGCCGTTGCTCGGTCATGACGAACTCGCCGCCGGTGAAGTCGCGGCCCGGCTCCGACAGCAGTACTACCGCCTGCAGCGGAAAAACATGCTCGCCATACAAGTCCTGGTGCAGGCAGTTGTAGTCGTCCTCGCCGTACTTCAACAGCAGCGGCGTCGGCCGCAGTTGCCCTGCCGCATGGCAGCGTGCGATGAACTCGGCATGCGTGGGTGGAAAGCGCAAATCGATGCCCATGGCCTGCTGCCAGCGGTTTGCGGTCGGCACCAGCGCGGCATACAACGCCTCGCGCAGCCCGACAACCAGCGCTGGTAACGGATAGGCCAGATATTTGTACTCGCCGCGGCCGAAGCCATGCCGCGCCATCACCACCCGGCTGCGGAACAAGGCCTCGTCGGCATAGAGCGCGGCCAGTGCGTTGCACTCGGCCGGCGTCAGCAGCCGCTCGACGATGGCGTGGCCCTCGGCATCGAGCGCATTGGCCACGACGTCCCAATCCACGTTCGCCTTCATCGTCATGCCGCGGCCTCGCGCTGCAGCAGTTCGCGCTTGCGTTCCACGCCCCAGCGGTAACCCGACAGCGCGCCGTCGTTGCGCACCACACGGTGGCACGGGATCACCACCGCGATCGGGTTGGCGCCGCAGGCCTGCGCCACGGCGCGCTGCGCGCTCGGCGCGCCGATGCGCGCGGCGATGTCGGAATAGCTCACCGTCTCGCCGGGGGGCACTGCGCGCAGCGCCTGCCACACGCGCTGCTGAAACGCGGTGCCGCGCACGTCGAGCGGCAAGTCCAGCCCGCGCGCGGGCGCTTCGACGAAGCCGACCACCTGCGCCACGAGCCGGTTGAACGCCGGGTCGTCGCCGGTCAGCCGCGCCTGCGGAAAGCGGTCTTGCAACTCACGCGCGAGCGCATCGGGGTCGTCGCCCAGCGCGATGGCGCACACGCCGCGTTCGCTGCGCGCCACCAGGATCGCACCGAGCGCGCACTGGCCGATGGCAAAGCGGATGTCGGTGTCGGCACCGCCCGCGCGGAATGCGGTGGGCGTCATACCGAGCACGCCGTCGGACTCTTCGTAGAAGCGGCCGTTGGAGTTGTAGCCCGCGTCGTAGATCGCATCGGTCACGGTGTCGCTGCGGCCGAGCGCATCGCGCACGCGCTGGGCACGGTGCGCCGCGCCATAGGCCCGGGGCGTGAGGCCCGTGACGTCCTTGAACACACGGTGCAGGTGCCAGGTGCTCATGCCGGCGCGCTGTGCCAGCTCGTCGAGCGTCGGAGCCTGCTGCGCCGTTTCGATGAAGCGGCAGAGTCCGGCGACCAGCGCGGCCTGCTGTTCGGCCAGCGGTGCCTGGTCAGGCTTGCAGCGCTGGCAGGGCCGGAACCCGGCGCGCTCCGCGTCCGCGGCGCTCGCGTGAAAAGCCACGTTCTCCGGCCGCGCCGGCCGTGCGCCGCAGGAGGGCCGGCAGTAGACGCCGGTGGTTTTCACGGAATAGAAGAACTGCCCGTCGAAACGGGCGTCGCGCGCCGCCACGGCGGCCCAGCGCGGGTCACTGACGGTGGCGGCCGCCAGCAGTTCTGTGTGGCTCATCATGTTCATCTTGCCCATCCTTTGGTCTTTGTGTGGATTGATGGGTTTGACTTTAGGGATCGACCGCCGGATCGGCACTCCGGCGCTTGCTTTTGAATCCGGCCGGGTCAGTTCATCCGAGAATAGAGGCTGAAAAACACGATCTCTCTCGCCCCATGAACTCATCTACGCCCCGGACCACCCGCCCCTCGCGCCGCGCGCTGCTGATCGGAGGCAGCCTGGCTGCCGCTGCAGTGGCCGGCGGCGGCTATTGGGTCGGCACCAGTCGCCCCGCCATCGCCCCGGAATCGTTCGCCAGGTTGCCGAACGCATTGCGCACACTCGAAGCGCTGCGCGGGCAGCCTCGGCAGACCGCCTCGGGCTGGGACATGGCGCAGGTGCTGCACCATGCGGCGCAGAGCATCGAGTATTCGATGGACGGCTTCCCGACGCCGAAACCCGTCTGGTTTCGCGCCACGGTGGGGCCGGCGGCGTTCGCGGTGTTCTCGGCGCGCGGCAGGATGAGCCACGACCTGCACGAACCGATTCCCGGCGCGCCTGCGATCGCCGCCGGCCAGGCCCTGCTACCGGCGGTGGAGCACGCCATCGAGGCCCTGCAGCGCTTCGACCGGCACAGCGGGCCGCTGGCGCCGCACTTCGCCTACGGCGCGCTGTCGAAGGTGGACTTTGAACGCGCCCACCTGATGCACTTCGCCAACCATTGGCAGCTGGTGCGGGAGGGTTGACGCGTCAGGAGGTCACTTGCCCTTGATCGACACCAGCTCGACTTCGAAATTGAGCGTGGCATTGGGCGGAATCACGCCGCCCGCGCCGCTTGCGCCGTAGGCAATGGCCGGCGGGCAGGTCAGCTTGGCCTTGCCGCCCGGCTTCATCTTCTGCACGCCTTCGGTCCAGCAGGGGATCACGGCGTTGAGCGGAAATTCGGTCGGCTCTCCGCGCTTGTAGGAGCTGTCGAACTCCTTGCCGGTGTCGGGAAAAGTGCCACGGTAGTGCACCTTGACGACGTCGGTGGCGGCCGGCGACGCGCCCGTGCCCTCTTTCAGCGACTCATAGATGAGGCCGCTGGCGGTGGTGACGGGTTTGCCTTGGGCCCAGGCTGTCGGCAGAGCCAGCAGGGAAACAGAAGCAGCGAGCGCGGCGCAGAAGAAAAATCGCATGGGGAGCCTTCGGTGAATGGACAACCACCGAATAGTGCCACGCCGAGGGGGTGCCCCTTCAGTGCGCGATGCGGGCCTGCCGCAGCGTCTCCGACGGCAGTTCGCCGAACATGGCCTTGTACTCCTGCGAGAAGCGGCCCATGTGGAAGAAGCCCCATTGCGCGGCGACTTCCTGCACGGTGCAGGCCGCCTGCTGGCGCCGCAGCCTCCGGCGGCAGGCATTGAGCCGCACCGCACGCAGGAACTCGACCGGCGACTCGCCCACTACGCTGCGGAAATGGTTGCGCAGGGTGCGCGGCGTGAGGTGCAGCTGCAGGCACAGGTCTTCCACCGTCATCGCATGGTTCAGCGGATGCGCGACCAGCGCGCGCGCCGCCATCACTGCGGCGAGCCGGCGCCGGCTCGCCTGCAACGGTGCACCGGGTACGTCGCCCTGCGTCGCCCCGGCCAGCAGACCGAGCAACTGGTCGAGCAGCGCCTGCAGCGCTGCGCGGCCCCAGGCGTACTCGCTTTCGCCGCTCGCGCCCAGCCCCAGCAGCGACTCGATGGTCTGGCACAGCGCCACATGCAGATGGGGTGCAAGCTCTGCCACATGCACCATCGTGCCCTGTCCGATCGGCGCGCCGCGAAAACCGAGGTGTTCCATGCGCCGGCCCAGCCACTCCTCGTCGACCACCACGCCATAGATGCCGAAGTTGCGCGGCGTGCGCAGCACGAAGCCGTCGTCCGCGCGCGCTGACATCACGAGCCGCATGCGATCGGCCGGCTGCAGACACCCCGAGAAATGCACCGGCTCCAGGCTGTGGCCATCAGGCACGCCGAACCAGACCGATCCGCGCCAGGGCAGGCATTGCTGGCTGGTTTGCTGACCCGTGTGCTCGTGGAACAGTTGCAGCCGCGGCCCGTCGATCCAGAGCTCGCGCACCGCGCCCTCAAAGCGCCCGCACGAAAGCTGGTCGTACTCCTGGCGCCAGGCCGAGATGTGGGTGGCGTGCTCGTCGACATCGCAACTCAGGCGCTCGGCATAGCGCAGGCGCTGCCCGCCCGCCGGCAGAACCGGCGGATGGCGAAGGGGCGTGGATGCGTCGATGGGCAAGACCAGTTCCGGTGAACGAGGGGTTGGAGCCATTGCACAAGCAAGACAAGTGCCAGACCATGCCGCAATGCTGCGTTGTTTTTCCGAATCCGGATAGTGGGGCCGCCCTCGATTTGGTCGAATTCGCGCATCGCCATCCGCAAGGAACATCATGAAATCATCGGACACCGCCCCGTCGGGCCATCTCAAGAAGGTACTCGGCCCGGTGCAGCTCTGGGGCATTGCCGTCGGCCTCGTGATCTCGGGCGAGTACTTCGGCTGGAGCTACGGCTGGAACACGGCCGGCACGCTCGGCTTTCTGGTCGCGACGGTGCTGGTGGCCACGATGTACACCACCTTCATCTTCAGCTTCACCGAGTTGTCGACCGCCATTCCGCACGCCGGAGGGCCCTTTGCCTACGCGCGGCGCGCCTTCGGGCCGACCGGCGGATTCGTGGCCGGGTTTGCCACGCTGGTGGAGTTCGTGTTCGCGCCGCCAGCCATTGCGCTGGCCATCGGCGCCTACCTCAACGTGCAGTTCCCAGGCATCAATCCAAAGTGGTTCGCGCTCGGTGCCTACGTGATCTTCATTGCGCTCAACTGGATCGGCGTCGGCATCGCGGCAGCCTTCGAGTTGTTCGTGACCGTGCTGGCGATCTTCGAGCTGCTGGTGTTCATGGGGGTGGTCACGCCGGGCTGGTCGTGGGCCAACTTCACGGCCAACGGCTGGGCCGGCGGCGCGGTGCTCAACGGTGCCGCCATCTCTGGCATCTTCGCGTCGATTCCGTTCGCAATCTGGTTCTTCCTGGCCATCGAGGGCGCCGCCATGGCGGCCGAAGAGGCACGCGACCCGCACCGCACCATCCCGATCGCCTACACCACCGGCATCGTCACGCTGGTGGTGCTGGCCTTCGGCGTGATGATCATGGCCGGCGGCGTCGGCGACTGGCGCAAGCTGGCCAACATCAACGACCCGCTGCCGCAAGCCATGAAGGCCGTGGTCGGCGACAACAGCGGCTGGCTGCACATGCTGGTGTGGATCGGGCTGTTCGGCCTGGTGGCCTCGTTCCACGGCATCATCATGGGTTACTCGCGCCAGATCTTCGCGCTGGCCCGCGCCGGCTACCTGCCTCGCTATTTCGCGGGCCTGAGCCCGCGCTTCGATACGCCGCACCGTGCCTTGCTGGCCGGCGGGGTGATCGGCGTGGCCGCGATCTTCAGCGACGAGTGGGTGCAGTTCGGCGGGCAAACGCTCACCGCCAACATCGTGACGATGGCGGTGCTCGGTGCGATCGTGATGTACCTGAT
>JBDUCH010000474.1:0-2642 GCA_040003555.1 Variovorax sp.
TGTCGGGCAACATGATCGACATCTGCCCGGTCGGCGCGCTCACGAGCAAGCCGTTCCGCTACAGCGCCCGCACCTGGGAGCTGTCGCGCCGCAAGGCGGTCAGCCCGCACGATTCGACCGGTGCCAACCTGATCGTCCAGGTCAAGAACAACAAGGTCATGCGCGTCGTTCCGCTCGAGAACGAAGATGTCAACGAATGCTGGATCGCCGACCGCGATCGCTTCTCCTATGAGGCGCTCAACAGCGACGAGCGCCTGACGCAGCCCATGCTCAAGCAGGGCGGCCAATGGCAGGCGGTCGATTGGCAGACCGCGCTCGAATACGTGGCCAACGGCCTGCGGCAGATCAAGACCGACCATGGCGCTGCCGCCATCGGCGCGCTGGTCAGCCCGCACAGCACGGTGGAAGAACTCGCATTGGCCGGCGCACTGGTGCGCGGCCTCGGCAGCGAAAACATCGACCACCGCCTGCGCCACGCCGACTTCACGGTAGCCGACGGCATCCGCTGGCTCGGTACCTCGATTGCATCGCTCTCGCAACTGCAGCGCGTGCTGGTCGTCGGCTCGAACCTGCGCAAGGATCACCCGCTGTTCGCGCAGCGCATCCGTCAGGCCGCGCGCAAGGGTGCTGCCGTGCACGCCATCAACTCGAAGGCCGAACTTGCGACGCGCGAAAGCTGGGCGATGTCGTTGTCCAGCACACAGACCCTGCCGGCTGGCAATTGGGCGCAGGCACTGGCCGACCTGGCCGTTGCCATCGGCGCCGAGAAAGGTGTCGCTGCACCGTCGACCGGCGAAGCCCACGATGCAGCCAAGGCGCTCGCCAAGTCGCTGCTTGGTGGCGAGCGCAAGGCGATTCTGCTGGGCAACGCGGCGGCGCATCATCCCGACGCGTCGCGTCTGCTGGCGCTCGCGCAATGGATCGGCACCGAAACCGGCGCCAGCGTCGGCTATCTCACCGAAGCGGCCAACACCGTCGGTGCGCAATGGGTCGGCGCGGTACCGGGGCAGGGTGGCTTGAATGCCGCCCAGATGCTTTCGGGCGGTCTGAAGGCCGTGCTGCTGCTCAACAACGAGCCCGAGTTCGATTCGGCCATCGGTGCCGACGTGTCTGCCGGCCTCACGCACGCCCAGATGGTCGTGACGCTGAGCCCGTTCAAGGCCAACCTGGCGTTCAGCGACGTGCTGCTGCCGATCGCGCCTTTCACCGAGACGCCCGGCACCTTCGTGAACGCCGAAGGGCGCGTGCAGAGCTTCCATGCGGTAGTCAAGCCGCTCGGCGGCGCGCGCCCGGCCTGGAAGGTGTTGCGCGTGCTGGCCAACATGCTGGGGTTGCAGGGCTTCGATTTCGAGTCGTCGCAAGAGGTGCTGGCGCAGCTTCGCGGCGCACAGGATGCGTCCGCAACGCACATTCCCGCGGAGCGGCTCGGCAACGCGGCGTCCGCCGGAGTCGACCTGTCCAGTCCCGCGCGCACCGAGCCGGTTTTGCCGGTGGTCGCGACCATTTACCAGCTCGACGGCATCGTGCGCCGTGCGACTTCACTGCAGCTCACCGCAGACGCGCGTGGCAGTGACCATGCGGCTCGCGGCACCACGCCCACGCTCGACGAGGTGCCCGCATGATCGACGCCATCTACGGCTTCGGCCGCGGCCTCAGTTCGGCCCACTGGTGGGTTGTGGGCGGGTGGCCCGTCATTTGGACGCTGATCAAGATCATCTGCGTGCTCGCGCCGCTGATGGGCGCGGTAGCCTACGCGACGCTTTGGGAGCGCAAGTTCCTGGGCTGGATCCAGGTGCGCCACGGCCCCAACCGCGTCGGGCCGTTCGGCTTGCTGCAGCCGATCGCCGATGCGGTCAAGCTGCTCACCAAGGAAATCATCAGTCCGTCGGCTGCGAGCCCCGGTCTGTTCCGGCTCGGCCCGATCATGGCCATCATGCCGGCCCTGGCCGCGTGGGTCGCCGTTCCCTTCGGCCCCGAAGCCGTGCTGGCCAATGTCAATGCAGGCTTGCTGCTGATCATGGCGATCACCTCGATCGAGGTGTATGGCGTGATCATCGCGGGCTGGGCCTCCAACTCGAAATACGCTTTCCTCGGCGCTCTGCGTGCGTCGGCCCAGATGGTGAGCTACGAAATCGCGATGGGTTTCTGCCTGGTCGTGGTCATCATGGTTTCGGGCAGCTTGAGCCTGGGCGACGTGGTCGCGGTGCAGGGCAAGGGCATGGGTGCCGACATGGGCCTCGGCTTCCTGTCGTGGAACTGGTTGCCGCTGCTGCCGATCTTCGTGGTCTACGTGATCTCTGGCGTGGCGGAAACCAACCGCCACCCGTTCGACGTGGTCGAAGGCGAAGCCGAAATCGTGGCCGGCCACATGGTCGAGTACTCGGGCATGGGCTTCGCGATCTTCTTCCTCGCCGAGTACGCCAGCATGTGGCTGGTGTCGATCCTGGCCGCGCTGATGTTCCTCGGCGGCTGGCTGTCGCCTGTCGGCTTCCTCAACTTCATTCCGGGCTGGATCTGGCTGGGGCTCAAGACTTTCTTCGTGCTCTCGCTCTTCATCTGGATCCGTGGCACCTTCCCGCGCTTTCGCTACGACCAGATCATGCGTCTGGGCTGGAAGATCTTCATTCCGGTCACCCTGGTGT
>JBDUCH010000010.1:0-28514 GCA_040003555.1 Variovorax sp.
AGCCGGCTACGGCCCGCTGCACATCGGCACCGACATCGGTGGCTCGCTGCGCTTGCCGGCCAGCTGGTGCGGCATCTTCACGCTGAAGCCCAGTCTGGGCCGCATTCCGATCGACCCGCCCTACATGGGCCGCGCCGCCGGCCCGATGACGCGCACCGTGGGCGACGCCGCGCTGATGATGCAGGTGCTGAGCCGGCCCGATGCGCGCGACTGCATGAACCTGCCGCCGCAGGACATCGACTGGGCCGGCTACGACGTCGACGCCGACCACCTGCGAGGCCTGCGCATCGGCCTGCTGCTCGACGCCGGCTGCGGCCTCCCGGTCGAGCCCGAGATCCGTGCCGCGGTCGAGCAGGCCGCGCGCCTGTTCGAGCAGGCCGGCGCCATCGTCGAGACGATGCAACCCTTCATGTCGCAAGCCATGCTCGACGGCATGGATCACCTGTGGCGCATGCGCTCCCATGTCGACATGCAGGCGCTGCGACCCGACCAGCGCGCGAAAGTGCTGCCCTACATCCGTGAATGGGCCGAGAGTGCCGCCGGATTCGGCGGCGAGCACGTGTTTCGCGCCTTCAGCCAGTTCCACGCCACGCGCATCGCATCGGTCTCGGCGTGTGCGAAGTTCGACTACGTGATCTCGCCCGTGTCGCCGAACATGCCGGCTGCGGCCGAAGCGGCCTCGCCCACCGGCGACCCGATGCGGCCGCTGGAGCACATCGGCTTCACCGTGCCCTACAACATGTCGGAACAGCCGGCGGCGTCGATCAACTGCGGCTACAGCGCCGACGACCTGCCGATTGGCCTGCAGATCGCGGGCCAGCGCTTCGACGACCTGGGCGTGTTGCGCGTCGCACGGGCCTTCGAGTTGATCCGGGAAGCCCAGCGCCCCTGGCCGGAGCCACCGCCCGGCGGGTGAGCCGGGCAAAGAAATCGGCCAAAACCGGCATTAGTCGGCACCTGCTTACATCCGCATACGACTTGCGGCTGATGGTGGTGTCACCCCAACGCGGCTACGCTGGCTTCAGTTTCCAAGGAAGGCCGCCATGCTCACCACCAGCCACAAAGCCATCATTCTCCGGAAGGCCGGCATCGAGGTTCCCGCCTCGCCGCCGGACGCCGACTTGCAGACGGCCGCGAGCAGTTGGGTGCGGGCTGTCGAAAACCTGTACGTTGCCTACGCCGCCGCGCGCGCGGCCAAGAGCCTCAGGGACGCAGAAGAAGTCCGGCAACTCGCCATGCTGCGGCGGCTGTCTTCGGGTGCGCACGCCTGACGCAAGACGCCAGCGACGACGCGGCACCCGCGCCGCGACCTCATGCAAATTGCGATGCCAGCAGTGCACGCGCCTGCGTGACGAAAGCATCCTCGCCCGGCCGTTCCGGCAACACATGGAAGTTCGCACGCGGCAGCGCCGGCAGGGCGTGCGGCTCCGCCAGCCGCGCCACCCCAGACGCCAGCGACGATTCGTTGAGGCAAGCCACGCCCAGGCCCGCGGCCAGCGCCGACTGCAGGCCGGCCACGCCGGAAGCAATATGCACCACGCTGAATGCCACCTTGCGGCGCGCCAGCAGACCGACGGTGAACTGGTGCAGCGAGCAGGTATCGGGCAGCGCGAGCAACCGTAGTGGTTCACCACGCACCGGCCGCAGCCCCGGCGCCGCCATCCATTGCAAGCTCTCGCGTCGAAGCACCCGGCTGCCGCGCTCCAGCGTGCCGGCCCCGGCATGGGCCAGCCGCATCGACAGACCGACGTCGAACGCGCCGCGCGCATAACCCGCCTCGATCTCGCCGCTCTTGAGCACCGACACATTGAGCCGCACCTGCGGATACTGCTCACCGAGCCGTGCGAGTAACCGCGTCAACTCCAGCGGGCGAAAGTAGTCGGTCACCGCCAGCCGCAACTCGCCCTGCAGCGTCACGCCATGCAGATCGCGGTAGGCCTCCTCGCTGAGCGCCAACAGGCGGCGCGCATGGGCCAGCAGCCTGTCGCCGGCCGCCGTGGTCGACACGCCGGCCTTGGCGCGCAGCAGCAGCGGCTGGCCGGCCCGCTCCTCCAGCTTGCGCACCTGCTCGCTGACCGCCGACTGCGACAAAAACACGCGCGGGGCGCCCGCCGTGAGGCTGCCGGCCTCCACCACGGCGACGAAGGTTCCGAGCTGGTCGAGATCGAAATGCTGCATTTTCTATCCATCCGGTTATCCGATGGATAGCATCATCTATTCCCGCTTTTCAAATGGCAAGAGGATTCACACAATAAGGGCATTCCATCACCTCTCACAGGAGAACCGCCATGCCCCATACCGTCATCCACCTGTCCGGCCAGCCCGATGCAGCGCTCGCAAAGCGCGCTGCGGACGCCGTGGCCGAGCTCACCCAGTCCGTGCTCGGCAAGCAGTTGCGGGTGATCGCCACCACCGTGCAGTTCATCCCGGCCGAGAGCTGGTTCATCGGCGGCGCCTCGCTGGCCGAGTTGGGCCGGAACGCATTCCACCTCGACATCAGCGTGACCGACGAAACCAACACCAAGGCCGAGAAGGCGCGCTACCTGCGCGAGGTGCACGCCGCCTTCGCAAAGCTGCTGCCGAACCTGCACGAAGTGAGCTATGTGCATGTGATCGATGCGCGCGCGGCCGCTTACGGCTACGGTGGCCGCACGCAGGAATACCGGCACCAGCAAGCTGGCGTCTGAGCGGCGCCCGGCGACGGCAAAATGAGGCGATGCACACAGACAGCCTCGGCAACCCGGTCAGCGTGGGCGATGCCGCCAGCGTGCGGCTGCTCGACGATTTCGTGATGGGCTTCATTGCCTGCGAGGCGCGCGCGGCCAATGTGCTGTCGGCTGCGCAGGACACCAGCCCGATCGTCCAGGCGTACTGCGCCGCCTTGCACATGTTCGCCGAATCGCGCGATGCGGTGGCCAATGCGCGCCCCTTCATCGCGCGCGCGCAGTCGGGCGCGGCACGCGCCACACCGCGCGAGCGCCGCTTCATCGCGGCCGTAGCGGCCTGGGTGGCCGGCGATATCGCGCAGGCGATCCGCCTGCACCAGGAGCAGGCGCACGAGTTTCCGCGCGACCTGGCGTCGCTCAAGCTCGGGCAGTACCACTGCTTCAACACCGGCGACTGCCCTGGCATGCTGCGCCTGGCGCTGTCGGTGCTGCCGGCCGCGGCCGATGTGCCGTATGTGCACGGCATGGCCGCGTTTGGCTACGAACAGTGCCATCTGATGCGCGAGGCCGAGACGAGCGCGCGCCGGGCCATCGCCATGTGCCGCAAGGAGCCGTGGGCCCACCATGGCCTCGCGCACGTGATGCTGACCGAAGGGCGTCTCGGCGAAGGGTTGGCCTTCATGCAGGGCGTGAGCGACACCTGGACGGATCTCAACTCCTTCATGGTCACGCACAACTGGTGGCATGTGGCGCTGTTCCTGATCGACCTGGGCCGCGATGCAGAGGCGCTGGCGGTCTACGACGACGAGGTCTGGGGCGTGGTCAAGGCGTATTCGCAAGACCAGATCGGCGCGGCCTCGCTGCTCGCGCGCTTCGAACTGGCTGGCATCGACGTGGGCGAGCGCTGGCAGGATCTGGCCGACCATCTTGTGCAGCGGCTGGACGACCATGTGCTGCCCTTCCTGGACTTGCAGTACCTGTACGGCCTGGCACGCGCCGGTCGGCCCGAGGCCGACACGCTGCTGCGCAACATCGAAGCCTTCGCACCGCGGGCGCCCGTCTCGACGCGCGCTGCGTGGCAGCACGTGGGCGTGCCGGCCGCGCACGGCCTGCGCGCCGACGCGCGCGGCGACCATGCGGGCGCGATCGAAGGGCTGGGCCTGGCACTGCCGCGCCTGATCGAGATCGGCGGCAGCCATGCGCAGCGCGACCTGTTCGAGCAGGTGTACCTCGACGCGCTGGTGCGCTGCGGCACCAGATCCACGCTGGCCGGCGCGCAGGGCATTCTTCAGCAACAGCTCAACGGACAGCCGGAATCCCTGCGCTTGCGCCGGCAGAACGCGGCGGTCTACCGGGCGCTCGGCCTGCCGGCTACTTCAGGTACGCCTGCACCAGCGTGACCCAGTAGCTCGCGGTGCTCGGCAGGATCTCGTCGTTGAAGTCGTAGCCGGTGTTGTGCACCATGCAGCCCGGTCCGCTGCCGGGTTTGCCGTCGCCGTTGCCAACGATGAAGTAACTGCCAGGCACCACGTCGAGCATGAAGGCGAAGTCGTCGCTCGCCTGCAGCGGCGCCATGTCGGGAATCAGCGCACGCTCGCCCATCGTTTGCAGCGCCAGTTCGCGCGCGAAGGCGGTGGCCCCGGCATCGTTGATGCAAGCCGGCGTGCGCCAGAGATAGTCGACCCTGGCCGTGGCCCCGTGCACCGCAGCCTGCGCACGCGCCATGGCAGTGATGCGATCGCGCAGGAACGCGCGCACCCCGGGCCGGCGTGCGCGCACCGACAGCTTGAGCTCGGCGCTCGTCGGAATCACATTGGGAGCCTGCCCCGCGTGCACCGCGCCGACGGTCACCACCGCCATCTCATTGGGGTCGACCTCGCGCGACACCAGCGTCTGCAGCGCGAGGATCAGGTGGGCCGAGATCATGATCGGATCGACCGTGGTGTGCGGCATCGCGCCGTGGCCGCCCTTGCCTTCGATGGTGATCACGGCGGTGTCGGACGAGGTGTAGATCACGCCAGGCAGAAAGCCGAACTGCCCGGCCGCAAAACCCGGCTCGTTGTGAAATGCGTAGATCGCATCGCAGGGGAAGCGCTCGAAAAGGCCCTCGTCGACCATTTTCCGAGCACCCTGCAACCCCTCTTCGGCGGGCTGGAAGATCACATTGAGCGTGCCGCTGAAGCCGCGCGTGACGGCCAGCAACTGCGCGGCCGCGAGCAGCGTGGCCGTGTGGCCGTCGTGCCCGCAGGCATGCATGCGGCCCGGGTTTCGGCTCGCATACGGCAGGCCGGTGGTTTCCGTCATCGGCAGCGCATCCATGTCGGCGCGCAGGCCCAGGCGCTTGCCGCCGTTGCCGACCTGGAGTCGGCCCACCACGCCGGTTCCGCCCAGCCCGCGGTCCACCTCGTAGCCCCAGCGCGCGAGGCGCTCGGCCACCAGGTCGCTGGTGGCGAACTCTTCATAGCCGAGCTCGGGGTTGGCATGGATCTGGCGGCGCAGGCCGACCATCTCGTCGGCGGTTGCCTCGATGCCCGGATGGATGGGAACAGTGATCATGCGCGCCATTTTCCACCTCCATCCGCGCCAATAATGGGGTGGCCGCAATGGCCCTGAAGTTGCTTGCCCGATCCGATGACCGCCAAAGGGACTGCCTCGATGAACCACCACACTCCCGCCCCGCTGCTCACCCGGCGCCAGGTCGGCCTCGGCGCACTCGCCCTGGCCGGCGGCATCGCCGCCACGCGCCAAAGCCGCGCCGCAACCGGCAAGGGCACGGCCGTGCTCGGCATCGATGCCGATCCGCCCACGCTCAACCTCGGCACCACCACCGACTTCGCGGCCGGCGACGTATCGGCCAAGATCCTCGAAGGCCTGGTGTGGCTCGACCCCCAATACAACCCCAAGCCCTCGCTCGCGACCGCCTGGACCGTGTCGCCCGATGGCAAGATCTATCGCTTCACCCTGCGCAGCGGCGTCAAGTGGCACGACGGCAAGGACTTCACGAGCGCCGACGTCAAGTTCAGCCTGATGGAGGTGACGGGCAAGTTGCACCCGCGTGCGGCGCCGGTGTTCAAGAACCTCGGCATCGAGATCGACGCGCCCGATGCGTTGACCGTGGTGGTCAAGCTGCAGAAGCCCTACGCGCCCTTCCTCTCGCAAATGACGGTGTTCGATGCGCCGATCCTGCCGCGCCACATTTACGAAGGCAGCAACATCGGCGCCAACCCGGCCAACCAGAAGCCGGTCGGCACGGGGCCCTTCAAGTTCGGCGAATGGAAGCGGGGGGCGAGCATCAGGCTCGTGCGCAACGACCAGTACTGGGATGGCGACAAGCCGTACCTCGAATCGATCATCTTCCAGGTGATTCCGCAGGCCGCCAACCGCGTGCCGGCGCTGCAGGCCGGCGAGCTCGACGAACTGCTCGACTTCTACACACCCAAGCCCGAGGTGCCGCGCATCCTGGCGGACAAGAACCTCGCACCGCGCCGCGGCATCAACATCCCCGCGGTGTACTTCATGATGTTCAACACGAAGTCGCCGCTGTTCGCGAAGAAAGAGGCGCGCCATGCGCTGGCTTTCGCGATCGACCGGCAGCGGCTGGTCAAGCAGGTGATGAACGGCATCGCACGCCCCGGCGCAGGCGCCTTCGGCGACGGCTTCAAGTGGCTCTTCAACGAGGAGGTGGGCTACGCGAAGAAGTACCCGCTCGACCCGGCAAAGGCCAGGGCCCTGTTGGAAAAGGCCGGCGCCAAGGCGGGCAGCACCACGGTTCGCCTGCCCTTCGATGTGAGCCGCGCGCAGATGCGAGCGCAGTCGCAGATCATCCAGGACAACCTGCGCCAGATCGGTATCGAGGTGAAGCTCGAGCCGCTGGAGCGCTCGGTGTACTACGACCGCGTGTTCGCGAAGAAGGATTTCGACCTGACCCTGGGTTCCTACTTCTCTGCCGGCGACCCCGCCATCGGCTACACGCGCTTGTACAACAGCTACGCCGGCACCGCGCCCAACACCAACGCCAGCGGCTATGCCAACCCGAAGGTCGATGACCTGCTGAGCCAGGCGGCAACGGCCACCGACCGCGCCGTGCGCGCGAAGCTCTACAAGGAGCTGCAGGTGATCCTCAACGACGATCTGCCTACGCTGGTGCTGTTCGACGAGGAAACGGTCGACACCGCGAGCAGGAAGCTCACCGGCATGTTCCCCGCGCTCGATGCACGCGACCAGTGGGCCGGCGTCAGAAGACTCGACTGATGCCCGCCTTCGTCCTGCGCCGTCTGCTGCACGCGATACCGCTGCTGCTGGCGGTGGTGGTGCTCAACTTTCTGTTGATCGCATTCACGCCCGGCGACCCGATCACGCTGCTGGTCGGCGACTTCCCGGCACCGCCCGAATACCTGGCGCAGATGCGCCGCGAGTTCGGCCTCGACCAGCCGGTGTGGGTGCAGTTGCTGCGCTACCTCGGCAAGGTGGCGCAACTCGACTTCGGCTATTCCTTTGCGAACCAGCAGCCGGTGGCGGCGCTGATCATCGAGCGTCTTGGCGCCACGCTCGAACTCACGCTCACGGCCCTGGCCTTCGCCAGCGTCGTCGGCATCTCGTTCGGCATCGTGGCTGCGCGCTCGGCCAGCGGCAAAGGCCGCGGTCTGGCCGACACGGCGATCCAGGGCGCTTCGTCGGCAGGCTACTCGATTCCGGATTTCTGGCTCGGCCAGTTGCTGATCCTGGTTTTCGCGATCTGGCTTGGCTGGCTGCCGTCGCAGGGCAACAACCCCGTGCGCGGCGTGGCGCCGGGCTTCGAGGGCTTTGTCGAGCACCTGAAGTACCTCGTGTTGCCGGCCTTTGCGCTGTCGCTGCGCTACCTGACACTGATCACGCGCATCACGCGCGCCGCGATGCTGGAGGTGATGAACGCCGACTTCATCCTCGCCTCGCGCTCGCGTGGCGCGACCGAATGGACGGTGGTGGTGGTGCATGCACTGCGCAACGCGGCAGCGCCGGTGCTCACCGTGATCGGCTACAACGTCGGGTTCGTGCTGGCGGGGTCGGCGCTGATCGAGGCCGTGTTCGCCTGGCCCGGCATCGGCCGACTCCTGTACGAATCGATCTCCAAGCGCGACTACCCGGTGATGCTCGCGATCCTGCTGATGGTGTCGGCCACCGTGGTCATTGCCAATCTGCTGACGGACATCGTGCATCGCATGATCGATCCGCGGATCGAGCGGGCATGAGCGAAGTTTCCCTGGCTCCGGTCGACGTGCCACCGGTGGGCACGCCCTTCCAGAGGGCCGGTTTCCGGCGCCGCCTGCTGCGCCGCTGGAGCACACGCCTCGCGCTGGCGATGGTGATGCTGCTCGTGCTGTTGGCCGCGTTTGCGCCGTGGGCCGCCGGCTACGACCCGCTCGGCGGCGGCGACGATGCGCTGCTGCCGCCGCTCTCGCCCGCCCACTGGCTCGGCACCGACGACCTGGGCCGCGACATCTGGGCGCGCGTGGTGTTCGGCACGCGCATCTCGCTGACGGTGGGTGTGGCCAGCGCCTTCATCGCGGTGCTGGTCGGCGTGGTGATCGGCGCGCTCGCAGGCTACTTCGGCGGCTGGCTAGACACGCTGCTGATGCGCGTGGCCGAGTTCTTCCAGACGCTGCCGCGCTTCGTGGTCGCGCTGATCGTCATTGCACTGTTCGGCACCAGTCTGGCCAAGATGATCCTCGTGATCGCCGCGCTCTCGTGGCCGCAGCTGGCGCGCGTGGTGCGGGCGTCGGTGGCGACGCTGCGGCAGTCGCAGTATGTCGACGCGGCGCGCGTGGCGGGCATGGGACACGGCGCGATCATCCTGCGCGAGATATTGCCCAACGCGGCCGCGCCGATCATCGTGCTGGGCTCGCTCGACATCGCGATGGCGATCCTGATCGAAGCCAGCCTGAGCTTCTTCGGCCTTGGCGACCCCAACCACGTATCGTGGGGCGCGATGCTCAACGACGCGCAGCAGTACCTGCGCAGCGCCTGGTGGATGTCGGCCTTTCCGGGCCTGGCCATCGCGCTCACTGTGCTGGCCTTCAACATGCTGGGCGATGCGCTCAACGATGCACTGAACCCGCGCGGAGCCGCCCGATGAGCGAAGCCGCAGGCAATCCGCTGCTCGACCTGCACGGCCTGTCGGTCGACATCGCCCAGGGCGCGAACGCGCTGCGCGTGGTGAACGACATCTCGCTCACCGTGCGGCGCGGCGAGACGGTGGGGCTGGTTGGCGAGTCGGGCTCGGGCAAGTCGATGACGGCCTTTGCGGTGATGAACCTGTTTCCCTCCCCGCTCGCGCGCATTGCCGCGGGCCGGGTGCTGCTCGAAGGTCGCGACCTCGCGCAGCTGCCACCGGCCGAACTTCGCTCTCTGCGGGGTGCGCGCGTCGGCATGGTGTTCCAGGATCCGACCAGCTACCTCGATCCGCTGATGACCGTGGGCCGCCAGATCGCCGAGCCGCTGCGCGCGCACGGCCGCACCGAAGGGCTGGACGCTCGCGTGCTGGAGCTGCTCGACCTGATGGAGCTGCCCAACGCGCGCCAGGTGGCGCGCAAGTACCCGCACGAACTATCGGGTGGCATGCGCCAGCGCGTCCTGATCGCGGCGGCGCTTGCCACGCGCCCTGCGCTGCTGATCGCCGACGAGCCCACCACCGCGCTCGACGTGACGGTACAGGCCGGCATCCTGGCGCTGCTCACGCGGCTGCGCCACGAGCTCGACCTCGGCATCCTGCTGATCACGCACGACCTGGCTGTGGTCGCTGAAACCTGCCAGCGGGTGAATGTGATGTACGCGGGCGCGATCGTCGAGTGCAACGACGTGGCGCCCCTGTTCGAAGCGCCGCGCCATCCCTACACGCAGGGGCTGTTGCGCAGCATCCTGAGCCCGCAATCGCGCGCGCATTCGCTGTTCTCGGTGCCGGGGGGCGTGCCGATCGCCGGGCACTGGCCGTCGGGCTGCCGCTTTCATCCGCGCTGCCCGATCGCACGGCCGGGCCTGTGCGATGCGGTCGAGCCGCTGCTGGTGGCGAATGGCACGGGCGCGGATCGCTGCCACCTGAGTGGCGAGCCGATGGCGTCGCGCGCGTGGGACGCTATGGAAGGAGGCGCGACATGACGACCATGCCCCCGTTGCTCGAAGCCCGCAACGTGAGCCGGCTGTTCCCGGTGCGCGCCAGCGGCGGCATCTTCCGCGCGAAGACGATGCAGCGCGCTGTCGACGATGTGTCGGTGACCATCGCGCCCGGCGAGGTGCTGGCGCTGGTCGGCGAAAGCGGCAGCGGCAAGACCACACTGGGACGCATGCTGCTCGGGCTGACGGCGCCCAGCGAAGGAGCGATCTTCTACAAGGGCAGGGATATCACGGCGCAACGGGGCGAGGCGCAACGCGCGTTCCGGCGCGAGGTGCAGGTCGTGTTCCAGGACACCGGTGGCTCGCTCAACCCGCGCCGCACCATCGCGCAGAGCGTGGCATTGCCGTTGCGCTACAACCGCGCGCTCGACAGCCGCGCCGCAGCAGCCGAGGTCGATGCGCTGCTCGACCAGGTCGGCCTGCCGCCAGCGCACTTCCGGCACCGGCTGCCGCACGAGCTGTCGGGCGGCCAGCGCCAGCGCGTTGGCATCGCGCGCGCGCTCGCGTCCAGGCCCTCGGTGATCATTGCCGACGAACCGGTGTCGGCCCTCGATGTCTCGGTGCGCGCTCAGATCCTCAAGCTCATGGCCGAGTTGCAGCGGCAGAACAACCTGGCCTACCTGTTCATCACGCACGATCTCGGCGTGGTGCGCGCGATGGCCGACCGGGTGATGGTCATGACCGGCGGCAAAGTGGTCGAGACCGGCACCGCCGATGCGGTGCTCGACACGCCGCAGCACCCGTACACCCGCAAGCTGCTGGCCGCCACGCCGGTGCCCGATCCGCGCCGGCAGCAACTGCCATGAGCAACTCTCGAATGGCACGGCATTTCACCGAGGTCACCACCGGCTACTGGCAACGCATCGTCGCGGCGGATGAAGCGTCCGGCATCGAAGGCCCCTGGCGCCGGGGCTTCCCCGCGCGGCTGCCCGGTGGCCGGGTGCTGGTGCTGCCGATTCGCCAGCTGGCCGGCGAGCCGACCCATGCGGTGGCGTCGCTGATCCTGAACCAGGCATCGCTGGAAGTGACCGATACGCTGGGCGCGATGCTGGCGGACAAGCTCCTGCCGCTGCGGCCCGAGCTGTTGATCGGCCTGCCCACGCTCGGCCTGGCACTGGCGCCCGTCGTGGCCCGTGCGCTGGGCCATGCGCGCTATGTGCCGATGGGCTATTCGCGCAAGTTCTGGTACGACGAGGCGCTGTCGGCGCCGGTGCAATCCATCACGTCGCCGGTGCCGGGCAAGCGCATCTACCTCGATCCGAACCAGCGCAGCCTGATCGAGGGCCGGCGGCTGGTGCTGGTCGATGACGCGATCAGCACCGGCACCACGCTGCTCGCCGCGTGGAACCTCATCGAAGCGCTCGGCGGCGATGTGGTGGCCTGTGGCGTCGCGATGCGGCAAGGCACGCACTGGGCCGCAAAGCTGGGCGCGGAACGGGCCGAGAAGGTGGTGGGCGTTTTCGACAGCCCGCTGCTGCGCGCCGTGAACGACGGCTGGGCGCTGCGGGACTGAGCGGCAGCTACCGCGCCGCGGTGCCGACGGCGTGCGGCGACAACATGGCACGCAGCCGGTCGAAGTCGGCGCTGAACGCCGCGCGCCACTGCCGCCGCGTGGCGTCGTCGATCCACGCCGAATCGAGGCCGTTGTGCATGAAGCCGCGCAGGTCGTCGATCGAGAAGCCGAAGGCCTCGACCATCTTCTGCCAGGCGCCGGTCGGCGTGACGAGATGCAGCGTCGGGTCGTCGGTGTTCGGGTGGATGCGCAGGCCGAGCCCAGGCATCTTCCGGATCGGGTGGTCGAGCGCCCAGCGCTCCGGCGGCAGCGTGCGCAGGTAGTAGGAGTTGGTCGGCACCACCGTGAACACGATACCGGCCTCGGCGCAGCGGCGCGCATAGTCGGGTGCGCCGACGATGGTGTAGCCGTGGTCGATGCGGTCGACCTTCAGCACTTCGACCGCCGTGCGCACATTTGTCCAGGGCATGCCGAACTCGCCGGCGTGGGCTGTCGTCTTGAGGCCGGCCGCGCGGGCCGCCGCATAGGCATCGGCAAAAAGTTCGGGCGGACGATCGATTTCGCTGTAGTCGATGCCGATGCCGACCACCTCCGCGCACCGATGCGCCCTGACCCAGGCCACCATCTCGAGCGCGGCTTCCGGCGAAGCCTCGCGGTCGATCGCGGGCACGAGGCGGCCGGTGATGCCGTGGTCAGCCTCGGCGTCGTTGATCGCACGCACGATCGCCTCCTGCGCCTGCAGGTAGCGCATGCCCGACTTCTGCACCGTGCCGGTCGGGTTCCAGAAGAACTCGGCATAGCGCACGTTGTGCGCGGCCGCATCCTCCAGGTATTCATAGGTGATGCGATGCAGATCGTCGGGTGTACGCAGCAGGTGCGAATC
Organism: Variovorax sp.; assembly: GCA_040003555.1. Lineage (GTDB taxonomy): Bacteria > Pseudomonadota > Gammaproteobacteria > Burkholderiales > Burkholderiaceae_C > Variovorax. The sequence goes on from JBDUCH010000010.1 coordinate 12,209, forward strand.
GAGCGCGCGCAATGCCTTCAGCACACCCACGGGCTTCTCGCCGCGGATGTAGAAGCCGTCGATTTCAGCGTCGGCCAGCGGTGCGCGGGCCGCATGGGCGAGCGCCTTGAAGGTGGCATGGCGCACGGTACCGAGCAGGTGGCAATGCAACTCGACCTTGGGAATCGAATGGCAGAAAGCTTCGAGTTCGATCATCGGCGCCATGCTACGCCGCGAACCGTCCGTGCCCGGCATTCACGCCGCCGCAGCGCGCGAAAGTGCACCGATCACGGCATGCCGGATCGCAGGCTCGTCGGCCACGCTGGCGACTTCGGCGTTGGCCACGGCGCGCCGCGGTACTCGCCACTCCACCACCGTCATGCCGCGCGTGTGTTCGCCCCGGCATTCGGCCACGACGTGCGCGGGCCGGAACTGCATCGCCCCGGGCGCGACCAGCGCGGCCGCGGCCGTGGGGTCGTAGAGCGCCATCGGCGTCTTGCCGTCGCGCCCGGCAATGCGCACATAACCCAGCAGCAGATCGGCCAGCACCAGCGCCCGCCCGGTGCCGATGGCGCGCAGCAGGTCGGCGTCGTCGGCGTTCACGCGCACCTGGCGGCAGGCGTCCAGCCCCACCATGCGCAGCGGCACGCCTGCGTCGAGCACGACGTTGATCGCTTCGGGGTCGACTGCCGCGTTGAACTCCGCGGCAGCCGTGTGGTTGCCCGGGCCGGCGCTGCCGCCCATCCACATCAGCTGGCCGATGCGCGACGCGAGTTGCGGCCAGGCGCGCAGGAGCACAGCGATGTTGGTGAGCGGGCCGAGCGCGAGCACGGTGGCCGGGGCCGGTACGGCACCAAGCCACGCCGCCAGTGCGGTGACTGCATCGACTGACGAGAGCATGGCTTGCGCCTGCGGCAGCTTGCGGCCGGCCGAATCCATTGCATCGGCACCGAGGATGTTCTGCGCCGTGATCAGCTCGCCCGCCAACGGCATGGCCCGGCCGGCATGGATCGGCATCTGCCAATTGAAAAATGCGGCGGCGCGCAGTGCGTTGTCGATCACCGTCTCGAGCGGCGCGTTGCCGGCAACGAGCGACAGCCCGTCGATACGCCAGCCGTCGGTATGCACGAGGGTGAGGATCGCCGCAAGGTCATCGAATCCCATGTCGGTATCGACCCAGACCGTTTGCATTCAGCGTGGCTCCAGGTGCCGTTTCTGGTCGTAGGTGGGTTGGGGCGGCAGGTCGGCCAGATGGCCGGTGTCGGCCCAGTCGAGGATCTGGATGCGTGCCGGATCGCCTGCATCGGCAATGCGGATGCGGTTGAAGCCGGCGTTCGGGATCTCACTCTGGCGCGGGCCGCTCAGGCTCAGGCCCTGCGCGGTGCGCCACACCATGTCGAGCACACCGCCATGGGTGACCACCAGCACGTTCTGGCCCGCATGCGCCACGACGATGCGGCCGAGCGCCTCGAGGATGCGTGCATGGAACGCGCGTGGCGATTCGCCTTCGGGCATCGCGGCATGGTCTTCGCGAAACAGGAGCCAGTCTTCCCAGGCACGCGGATGCAGTTCGCGGATTTCCTCGGCGCGCAGACCCTCGGCCACACCGAAGTGCTGCTCGCGCAGGCCGACGGTGGTGACGATCGGGAGCTTGAGTTGCTGCGCCGCCGGTGTGGCGGTTTGTTGCGCACGCAGCAGGTCGCTGCTCACGACCTGCTGCACCGGCTCGCCGGCCAGGCGCAGACCGAGGCGGCGCGCCTGCTCGTGGCCGATGTCGTTGAGGGGTACATCGACGTGGCCTTGAAAGCGCAGTTCGCGGTTCCAGTCGGTTTCGCCGTGGCGGATCAGAATCAGTTCGGTGGCAATGGGCATAGTGGGTGCTGCCATTGTCCCATCGCCCAATGCCGAAGCCTCGGCGCGATGCCAGAATCGAGCGCTATGCCTCAACTCGTTCTGATTCCCGGCCTCGCCTGCGACGACCGTCTCTGGCAGGCCCAGTGGCCGGTGCTGCCGGCCAGCATGGCACCCTCCGTGAGCGACGTGCACATGCGGCACGCGACCATCCAGGACATGGCAGCCGCGCTGCTGCGCGAGCACGAAGGCCCGCTGGTGCTGTGCGGCGCCTCGATGGGCGGCATGATCGCGATGGAAGCGGCGCGGCAGGCGCCCGCGCGCATCGAGGGGCTGGCACTGCTCGGCACCAACCCGCGGCCCGAAACACCCGACATGCGGGAACTGCGCGAAGCCGCCATCGAACTCTTTGAGCGCGGCGACATCGCCGGAGTGATCGGGCCGAACGTGGCGTTTGCGTTTCACCCGGCGCAGGCGGCCGATACGCAACTGGTCGATGCCTATCTGCAGATGATGCTCGACGCCGGCGCCACGCAATTGATCCGGCAAAACCGGGCGCTGATGCAACGGCCCGATGCGCGGGAACAGTTGCCCGGCCTGCGCTGCCCAGTGCTCGTGATGTGCGGCGACACCGACCGGCTGACGCCACCCGAATGCTCCCGCGATATCGCCGCACTGGCGCCGGCCGTCGAACTGGTGTGGGTGGCGGACTGCGGCCACATGCTGACGATGGAAAAACCGGCACATGTGAACGCGACGCTGGGGGCCTGGCTGGCCCGGCTTGACGCCTGAGCCCACGCGACACAGTTGCCACAGACGCAAAAAAGGCTCCCGAGGGAGCCTTTTTTATTCAGAGCAGGGTGTGCTCAGTAGCCGCCACGGTTGCCGCCGCCGCCACCACCGTAACCACCGCCGCCACCGCTGCGGCCACCGCCGGCGCCGCCGCCGTTGTAGCCACCACCGCCGCCGCCACCGCTACGGCCGCCGCCGCCGCCGAAGCCGCCGCCGGCCGGGCGGGGTTCCATCGGACGGGCTTCGTTGACCGTCAGGCTACGGCCGTCGAGTGCGTGGCCGTTCATGCCTTCGATGGCTGCCAGCGCTTCTGCGTCGGTACCCATTTCGACAAAGCCGAAACCCTTGGAACGACCGGTGTCGCGCTCCATCATGACCTTGGCGCTGCTGACAGAACCGTACTGGCCGAAGGCCTGTTCCAGATCATTGTCGCGAATCGAGTAGGACAGATTGCCCACGTACAGTTTTTTGCCCATTTGGGACTCCTAACAAAACAAGAAACAAAAGCGATGGAGTCCCAGAATCACAACAAACAAAACCCGCTGTGGCGCGAAACCGACCTATCACCGTCAACGCCTGCCCGCAGAAAACCGCAGGAAAGCCCCCGCATTATCGGCGAATCCGCCCGCTTGTGCGGAAATCCGGAAAAAAGATCCGCGCGGTTCAGGCCGTCGCGCGGACCGCGATGCCTTCGCCGGCCAGCATTTCCCGGATGCGCTGCGCGAATTCGAGCGCATGGGCGCCGTCGCCATGCAGGCAGACGCTCTGGGCATTGACCGAAACGGTGCTGCCATCGATGGCGGTCACGCGATGGTCGCGCACCAGCGAAAGCGTCTGGGCGATGGCTTCGGCGTCGCTTTCGATCAGCGCGCCGGGCAGCTTGCGGCTGACCAGACTGCCGTCGGCGCTGTAGGCGCGGTCGGCGAACACCTCTTCCACCGGCTGCAGGCCGGCACGGGTGGCGGCCTCGATCATGCCGCTGCCGGCCAGCCCGAAGAACTTGAGCGACGGGTCGAAGCGCTTGACCGCCTCGCACAGCGCATCGGCCAGCGCCGGGTCTTTGACCGCCTGGTTGTAGAGCGCGCCATGCGGCTTGACGTGGGCAAGCCGGCCGCCCTCGGCCTTGACGATCGCGGCCAGCGCGCCGATCTGGTAGAGCATGCCGGCGATGACTTCGTCGGCCGGCAGGTTCATTTCGCTGCGGCCGAAGTTCTCGCGATCGGGAAAGCTCGGATGTGCGCCGATCGCCACGCCGTTCTGCATGGCCCAGCGCACGCACTGGCGCATGGTCTTCGCGTCGCCCGCGTGCCAGCCGCAGGCGATGTTGGCCGAACTCACCAGCGTCAGCAGCGCCTGGTCGTTGTCACAGCCTTCGCCCAGGTCGGCGTTCAGGTCAATAAACATGGTTACTCGCCCCCAGCCGATTCCGCGGCTTTCCTGAACAAGTCTACGCCGCAACAGGCCAGCCCATGGCCGCCAGACCATGGGCAACCTGTGCCAGGTGGCGCTGCTGCGCATCCCACGCGGCACCCGCCGCTGCGGCATCGACCTCGACCAGCCGCAACCGCCCGTTGAGCGGCGCCTGCGCGAGCTTCCAGAGGTCGGCGCGGATCACCACGCCGATACGCGGATAGCCGCCGGTGGTCTGCGCATCGCCCATCAGGATGATCGGCTGGCCCGAGGGCGGCACCTGGATCGTGCCGGGGATCACGCCCGACGAGAGGATGTCGACGCTGCGCCTGCGCTTGAGTTCGGGCCCGGCCAGCCGGCTGCCCATGCGGTTGCTTTGCGGCGTGATGCGCCAGCCGTCGCTCCAGAGTCCGGCGCGCGCCGCGACGGTGAACTGCTCGTATTCAGGGCCCGGCATCACGCGCAGCGAGATCGCTCCGGTCGTGCCCTCACCGTGGGCCCAGGCCGGTGGGCGCAGACCGAAGGCACGGCGCTCGCGTTGCGCCGCGCTGAGCGACGAAGCGCCGAGCGGCAGCTCGTCGTTTTTTCGCAGTGCACGGCCCTCATGACCACCGAAGCCGGCCTTGAGATCGGTGCTGCGCGAGCCCAGCACCGGTGCCACGTCGATGCCGCCGTCGACAGCGAGCCAACTGCGCAGGCCGGGCTTGCCGCCCGAAACGTTGGCGTCGGCAAGTCTGAGCGTTTGGCCGGCCGCGACCGGCACGCTCCAGCAGGGCCAGACCGGCTGGCCGTCGAGGCGCGCGCCGAAGTCGTCGCCGGCCAGGGCGATGCGCGTGGCGCTGCCGAAACGCAGCTCGCAGCCCCCCATCGTGAGTTCGAGGCCGGCCGCACCATCGGGGTTGCCGACCAGACGATTCGCCAGCGTCAGCGCCAGCGGGTCGAGCGCACCACCGGGGCAGATGCCCAGGTGCCGATGCCCGTGCCGGCCCAAGTCCTGCACCGAAGCCAGCATGCCGGGCCGGATGACGGTGATCACGTCCTGACGCTCTCCGCGACAAAGCGCACGCGGTCGCCGGGGCGCAGCAAGGTCGGCTCTTTGGCGGCCGGATCGAACATCTCGAGCGGCGTGCGCCCGATCAGTTGCCAGCCGCCCGGCGACACCAGCGGATAGACACCGGTCTGCTCGCCGCCGATGCCGACCGAGCGAGCCGGCACGGCTGAGCGGGGTTCGGCACGGCGCGGCGTGGCGAGTTCGGGCGCCAAGCCGCCGAGAAATGCAAAGCCCGGTAAAAAGCCAAGCAGATAGACGGTGTATTCGCTGGCACAGTGGCGGCGAACCACCTCTATCGGGGTCAGGCCGGTGTGGGCCGCGACATCCGCCAGATCGGGGCCATCCTCACCGCCATAGGCAACCGGGATACGCACCTCGCGCCCGGCAATCGCGGTCGGCCTGAGCTTGGGCCAGAGCGCCAGCACGCGTGCGCCCAGCATTTCGGCATCGGTCTGCGCGGGGTCGAACATCAGCGTGAGGTTGTTCATGCCAGGCAGCATCTCGCCGACACCGGGCCACGCCGCGGCTTCGGCCGCGAGCGCCCAGATCTTCTGTTGAACGTCGAGCCGCGCCGGCGCCGGCAACTCGAACAGCAGCGCGGCGTCGCCGAGCGGATACAGCCTGGGCGGCGGGGCTTCAGTCACTCACGTCCGAGGCTGCGCACCTTGGCAGCCAGCTTCTGCTGAACGCCGCGTGAGACGAATTTGTCGACCTCGCCGCCGAGCATCGCGATTTCACGCACGAAAGTGCTGGAGATGAACTGGTATTTGTCGCTCGGCGTGAGGAACACGGTCTCGACGTTGGGCATCAGCGAGCGGTTCATGCCGGCCAGCTGGAACTCGTAGTCGAAGTCGGTCACGGCGCGCAGGCCGCGCACCATGGCCTTGCCGTTGCGCGCGACCACGAAGTCGCGCAGCAGGCCGGAAAAGCTCTCGACCGTGACCTGATCCTTGAACGGCTCCGCCACTTCCCGCGCCATCTCGATGCGTTCCTGCAGCGAGAACAGCGCCTTCTTGTGGTGGCCCGCCGCCACCGCCACGATCACATGCGAAAAGAGCTGGGTGGCGCGCCGCACCACGTCTTCATGGCCCAGCGTCATGGGATCGAATGTCCCGGGGTATACCGCGATCACGTTGGACATCGTCTTCCTCCTCGGTCAGCCGGTTTGGCCTGGGTCGGCGGATTATGCCGTCGCGGCAACGAGCGGCCGCAGCAGGTGCGCGTGCACCGCGCCGGCCTTCAGGTAGCGGAAGCCGATGAGCCCCAGCGAGGCCAGTTCTTCGTCCGTCCAGCGCCGCGGCGCCTCGAGGTACACCGCACCGTCGGCATGCAGCGCACGTGCGGCCGCGCGCAGCGCGGGCTCGTACAACGCGGGCTGCTCGAACGGTGGATCGAGAAACACCGCGTGCAGGCTGCCGGCCGGCACACGCTCCAGCGCGGTGACGCCATTGCCGCGCTCGATGCGCAGCGCCTGCGCGCCCAGCTTGGTCTTGATCGCCAGCAGTTGCGCGACGAGTTCCGCATCCTGCTCGCACGACAGCACGCTGGCGGCCCCGCGCGACGCGGCTTCCAGGCCGAGCGCGCCGGTGCCGGCAAAGGCATCGAGGCAATGCCAACCCGGCAACTCGCCGCCGCCGACACCGGCCAGGCTGGCGAGCCAATTGAACAGGGTTTCGCGCACGCGATCGGGCGTCGGCCGCAGGCCGGGCTTGTCAGCCACAGCCAGCCGGGTTCGCTTCCACAGCCCGCCGATGATGCGGATCTGACGCGGCAACGGCGCCTTGTGGCGGGGCACGCGGGCGGGCTTGCTGGCGGCGGGCTTGGGTGCGGGGTCTTTCCTCATGCAGCCAAGCTTAACTGCCGCCGACGATGACGGTCACCATGCGCTCCGGCTGCAGCTTGCGCGCGAATGCGGCCTTGACGTCGGCTGCGGTCACCGCGTTCATGCGCGCCGTCCAGGTATCGAGGTAGTCGAGCGGCAGGCCGTACCAGGCGATGTTGGCCACATTGCCGAGCAGCTTGCGATTGCTGTCGAGCAGGAGCGGAAAGCCGCCGATCAGGTTGTCCTTGGCGGCCTTGAGTTCGACCTCGGTCGGGCCTTCGGCGACGAACTTCGCGAGCACTTCGCGCGACACCTTCACCGCCTCGGCCGCCTGGTCGGGCCGGGTCTGAAAGCCGATGCGGAACGCTCCCGCATGCAGGCCCGGCGAGAAACCGCTGTAGATGCTGTACGTCAGGCCGCGCTTCTCGCGCACCTGGTCGGTCAACCGCGAGACGAACCCGCCGCCGCCGAGCACGTAGTTGCCGAGCGTGAGCGCGAAGTGATCGGGATCGCTGCGCTGGTAGCCCGGCTCGCCGATAAAGACGTGCGCCTGGGCCGAATCGAACGGGATGCGCTCTTCCTTCGGCGCCGTCAGCGCAGCAATCTCCGGCACCGGCGGCAAGGCTGCGCAGCCTGCCGGCTGCGCCGGCAAGCGCGACAACAGCATCATCGCAATCGACTCGGCCTGCGGCCGCGTGACGTTGCCGACGATGCTGAGCCTGGCCCGGCACGGCACGATCAGTTGCTCGTAGCGCGTGCGCATCGCGGCGGTGTCAATGCGTGCCAGCGTGGCTTCGGTCGCGTCCTGGCCGTAGGGGTGGTTGCCGTAGACGGCCTGCCCGAAAGCGCGCGAGGCGGCGGTGGCCGGCTTGGTGTTGGCCTCCTTGATGGCCGCCCCAATGCGCTCGCGCTCGCGCTGCCAGATGTCTTCAGGGAAGGATGGCTCGCCGATCTGGCGCGCTGCCAGCGCGACGGCCTTGCCCGACAGCGCCGGATCCGACAGCGTGCGCAGCGTGAAGCTGGTGCGCTCGGAACTGGCGCCAGCGTCGAAGTTCGCACCGAGGTCGGCCCAGGCTTCGCCCAGGGCGTTCTGATCCATCGCCTGCGGATAGGGGCCGGAGTCCGGCGCCGCGCGAACGCCTTTTTCGACCATGCCGGCCGCGACGCTGGCCAGGCCAGCCTGTAGCGCCGGATCGCGCCGGCTGCCGGCGTCGAAGTCGAGCTGGAAATCCAGGATCGGCAGCGTGTCCACGCTCGACAGCCAGACCTGCGCGCCGTTTGGCAGCGTCCAGTGCTGGATCGGCACGGCGGCCTGAACATTCAGGCCGAAAAGTGCCAGCGCGCCAGCCAGCAGGGCGCAAGGCGCTATCTTTTTTGTAGCAAACATGAGGATTCGATCTTTCAGCGCAGGTCACCCGCGGGCGCCGCGAAGCCGCGCGGCCGGCGGTTCTTTTCGGGCGGCAGCGGCCGCAGGATGGCGACCGTGAGCTGGTCGTCGCCGAAGTACCTGGCCGCAACCGCCTGCACCTGCTCGGCCGTCACGGCCTGCAGCTTGGCAATGACCTTGCCGCTCGCGTCCAGCGGCAGCCCCTGAACCCAGTTGCTGCCGAGCTCGCGCGCCTGCGCCATCACGGAGTCGAGCTTGTAGGTTTCGCTGGCCACCCATTGCGTCTTGACGCGGGCGAGCTCGGCCGCGCCGATGCCCTCCTTCGCCACGCGGGCCACTTCGGCGCGCAACGCGGCCTCGACCTGCTCGGGCGTCTTGCCGGCGGCCGGCACGCCATCGAGGCCGAACAGTTGCGGCCCGCGGCCGATGAAGCCCGAATAAGAGCCGGCCGAGTCGGCCACCCGGTTCGGGCCCTGGGTCAGCGCGCGATCCAGCCGCGAGCCGGCGTAGCCGTCGAGCACGGCCGAGAGCACCACCAGCGCCCAGGCATCGCTTTCCCCGTCCAGGGTCTCCAGCTTGGGCGTGCGGAACGCCAGCGACACGTACGACTGCTCGGCCGGCGCCTTGAACTCGATGCGGCGGATGCCGCGCTGCTCGGGCTCGGTACGCGGCTTGCGCAGCGGCACGGCCCGGTTCGGGATGCCGCCATAGTATTTTTCGGCCAGCTTGCGCACCTGCGCCACGTCGACGTCGCCGGCGACCACGATCGCGGCGTTGGCCGGCAAGTACCAGCGCTGGTGGAAGTCGCGCACGTCCTGCGGCGTCATCGCGTCGAGGTCGCTCATCCAGCCGACCACCGGGCGGTGGTAGGGCGAGGCGACGAACACGGCCGCGGTCTGCTGCTCGCCGAGCAGCGCGCGCGGCTGGTCTTCGGTGCGCATGCGGCGCTCTTCCTTGACCACCTCGATCTCGCGCTTGAACTCGTCGTCGGCCCACTGGTTGTGGGCGAAGCGGTCGGACTCCAGCTTCATGATGTCTTCCAGCTTGCCCATCGGGATCTGCTGGTAGTAGCCGGTGTAGTCACGCGTGGTGAAGGCGTTCTCGCGCCCGCCGAGTGCGGCCACGCGGCGCGAGAACTCGCCGGGCCTCAGGTCTTTGGTGCCCTTGAACATCATGTGCTCGAGTGCGTGGGCCACGCCCGAGGTGCCGTCGACCTCGTCCATCGAGCCGACCCGAACCCAGATCATCTGCACCGCAGTGGGTGCGCGGCGATCCGGCTGGACGATCAGCGTCATGCCGTTGGCGAGCGTGAACTGCTGCGCCTGGGAGGACGATGTGGAGGAAGAAGCGGCGGGTGGGCTTTGGGCAGCGACGGGCATGGCCCAGAGCGCGAGGAGCGCCGTGGCCAGCACCGCACCGGACGCAGCGCGGCGTGGCGAGGGGCGTTTCATAGAATGGGTCGGATTGTAAAAACCCCCTGATGTTCAGTTTCTTCAAGAAAAAAAAGCCCGAGGCCGAGCTGCCGCCGGCGCCCCCGCCGCCTGCGCCACCGCCGCCTCCCCCGGCCGCGGCACCCGCGACGGTGCCCCAGGAGGTGCCGGCGTTCCTGCGCAACCTGCCGCCCGCGCCGCCGCCGCCACCGCCGCCCCCGAAGGTCTCGCCCTACCGCGCTGCGCCGCCACCCGTGGCGCCGATCGAGTCCGAGCGCGCCGGCTGGCTCGGCAAGCTGAAGACCGGCCTGCGCAAGACCGGCACCGGCATCACGGCCGTTTTCGTCAATGCGCAGATCGACGAGGCACTCTACGAAGAGCTCGAAACCGCGCTGCTGATGGCCGATACCGGCGTCAAGGCCACCGAGTCGATGCTGGAGGAACTGCGCCGCCGCGTCAAAAGCACGATGCCCAGCAACGCCGCGCAGGTGCGCGTGCTGCTGGCCGACGTGCTGACCGATCTGCTCAAGCCGCTCGAAAAGCCGCTTGTCATCGGCGAGCACGCACCGACGGTGATCATGGTCGCGGGCGTCAACGGCGCCGGCAAGACCACCTCGATCGGCAAGCTCACCAAGCACCTGGCCGACGGAGGCTGCTCGGTGCTGCTGGCTGCGGCCGACACTTTCCGCGCCGCGGCGCGCGAGCAACTGCTGGTCTGGGCCGATCGCAACACGGTCGAGATCGTGAGCAACGAGGGCGGCGACCCCTCGGCCGTGAGCTTCGACGCGGTCAAGGCCGGCAAGGCACGCGGCAAGGACGTGGTGCTGGTCGACACGGCCGGCCGGCTGCCGACGCAGCTCCATCTGATGGACGAGCTCAAGAAGATCAAACGCGTGGTGACGAAGGCCGATGCGACAGCGCCGCACGAGGTACTGCTGGTGATCGACGGCAACACCGGGCAGAACGCGGTGGCGCAGGTCAAGGCCTTCGACGACACGCTGGGCCTGACCGGCCTGATCGTGACCAAGCTCGACGGCACTGCCAAGGGCGGCGTGCTGGCCGCGATCGCGCGCGAGCGGCCGATTCCGGTGTACTTCGTCGGCGTCGGCGAGAAGCTGGAAGACCTCGAGACCTTCAGCGCGCGCGAGTTCGCGCAGGCGCTACTCGGCTGACACGCCCGGGGTGCTCTGGCATCATGGCCTGATCGCCGCATCGCACGGCGCTCCGGAGACTGACATGCACACTGCCCACGCCCCCCTTCCCGGCACCGACCGCAAGGTCGACCGTCTGCTCGCCCACTACGGCGAGAGCCATCGCAACCCGACCAACGAACTGATCCACTTCGTCGCCATCCCCGCGATCATGCTCAGCATCGTCGGCCTGCTGTTCGCGCTGCATCCCTGGGTGGCCTATGCCTTCGTGGCGGCCAGCCTCGTCTACTACGCGTCGCTGCGCTCGCCGGTGCTGTTCGCCACCATGACGGTCGGCACCGTCGCCCTGCTGGCGCTGGTTCATGCGCTTGGCGCCTACCTCGTAGCGGTGTCGGCCGTGGTGTTCGTGGTCGCCTGGATCTTCCAGTTCGTCGGGCACAAGATCGAAGGCAAGAAGCCCTCTTTCTTCGAAGACATCCAGTACCTCTGGGTCGGGCCGCTGTTCGTGGTGACGCAGTTGTACGCCAGGTTGGGCGTGCGCTGGTAGGCCGTCAGCTGACCAGGCCCAATTCCGAGAGCGATCCGAAGTTGGTGCTGCTGTTGCGCGTAAGGTAGCGGATGTCGCAGTCGCCGACGCGGATCACGTCGCCGTGGTACAGCGCCTGGCGTTGCACCTGGCGGCCGTTGACGAAGGTGCCGTTGCTGCTGCCGAGATCCCGCACCCAGGTGGCGTCGTCTTCCACGATCAGCTCCGCGTGGTGTCGGCTGACGCGCGGGCGCTCGATCTGCACGTCGTTGTCCACCTCTCGGCCGATCAACGTTCGATCGGCGGCAAGGTCGATCAGCTTGGGGGCGGCGGTTTTCGTCAACAGGATCAGGCGGGCCATGGTTTGTTGTTCTCCTCGGCGACATGCCGATGTCAATGTGCACGCAGCCGTCAGTTAACCCCAGTAACTAGTTGGCATGTAATCCTTTTTTATTCATTCGATCTCCAAAAGACTTGGAAAAGTCCAATGTGAGAAGGTTGAACCCGAGAAACCTGCGGCTCTATGGCAGCAATGGTCCGGAGGGGGAAGACCTGGACTCCATTGGAGGGTATCCAAACTCGCGCCGGAACGCCCTTGAAAACGCCTCCGAGCTTCCGAACCCGGAGCGCGCGGCCACCGCCTTGACCTTGGCGCCTCTCTTCTGCAGTTCGCGACGGCCAAACTCAAGACGCCAGCGCGTCAAGTAGGCCTTCGGTGGGTCGCCTACGAGGCGAGGAAACAAATCCATAAATCGACTGCGTGACATACCGGCGATGTCCGAGAGCTCGTCTACGTCCCAGGGATGGGCCGGCGCATCGTGCATGGCCACGAGGACTCGATGCAACTCGGGATGAGCAAGACCGGCGAGCAGGCCTGGTACCGCTGCGCCGGCTTCGATGGCGGCGCGCATGACCATCAGTACCAGCACCTCGCCCAGCCGGTCCAATGCTCGGCTGCTGCCGCAGCGATTGCCCTGCGCCTCGAGCAGGAAAGCTTGCGCCGTCGCCCTGAGGGCGGGATGGTCGTTCGCGCTGAGTTGGAGCGTGTCGGGCAGCGCCTTGAGCAGCGGGTTGCCTGGCCCGCCGAATTCCACCTCAACGGCTGCGAGCGCGGCCTGCGGAATGACCGGATCGCGCACGACCAATAAAACCGCCTCCGCGCCATTGTTCCCGCCCAGCAGAAACAGAGCCGGACGGCCTGTGGATGCCCTCCCCTGCAGCTTTCTGACTGAGAGCGGGTAAATCTCGAAGAAGGCTGCCAGGCGATCCCACTTTCTCACCGAATCAGGACTCTCAATCATGGATTCCGGATTTTTCATGATTCGAATCATGTGAGACTGGTGACTCCATGTCAATCAAACGGAAATTCCGAGAAAAGGATATTGCATGCTGACACCGCGTCAAACAGCCCCCGATCTGGTCGTGCCGACTCTCGCTCACGGCACATTTGACCTAGTCTGCGAAATGCCGGAGCGGCTCACGCTGGTCGTGTTTTATCGTGGCCTGCATTGCCCCATCTGCGCCAACTACCTCAAGGAGCTCGAGCGGCTGACCCCCGCTTTCGCCGAGCGCGGTGTGCAACCGATCGCGATCAGCTCCGACACGCAAGCGCGCGCGCAACAAATGTCGGAGAAGATTGGCGCGTCCAACCTGCGGATCGGCTGGGGACTGTCGCTGGTTGACGCGCGACGCTGGGGTCTGTACGTTTCCGCGTCTCAGGGCAAGACCTCCATCGGCATCGAGGAGCCACCTCTTTTTTCAGAACCAGGTGTGATCCTCGTTCAACGGGATCGCTCGATCTATTACGTCTCAGTGCAGTCGATGCCCTTCGTGCGCCCGCCATTCGGCGAGATGGTGCAGGCATTGGACTTCGTCATCAAGAACGATTACCCGGCGCGGGGGGAGTACACCGGCCCGGTATGACGCAGTTCGCGCGATCCCCTGCCCTGGCGAGTTCGGATCGCTCTGGCGCCGGTCGCGGCCCGGAGTGCCGCTGGAGTGCGCACACACCGACAGTCACAGGCTATCGCGGCGATTGAAATAAGGGGGAACCCTGACCTTAGCACTCCCTCTAACCGAGTGCTAATATGATCCGAACCAAAGGAGTTTCCTCAATGACAACCCTGTCTGGAGTCTCTGCCAACCAACTGGCTGTGGCCAACCCGTGGTCGGTCGTGCCGCCGTTGGGCAATCTGGACGCCTACATTTCGGTCGCCAACCGGCTGCCGCTGCTCACGCTCGAAGAAGAGCAGGGCTTTGCCCGCAAGCTGCGCGACCATAACGACCTCGAGGCCGCCGGCGCACTCGTGCTGTCGCACCTGCGCCTGGTCGTTTCCATTTCCCGCCAGTATCTGGGTTACGGGCTGCCGCACGGCGACCTGATCCAGGAAGGCAATGTCGGCCTGATGAAGGCCGTGAAGCGCTTCGACCCCGACCAGGGCGTGCGGCTGGTGAGCTACGCCATGCACTGGATCAAGGCCGAGATTCACGAGTACATCCTGAAGAACTGGCGCATGGTCAAGGTGGCGACCACCAAGGCGCAGCGCAAGCTGTTCTTCAATCTGCGGTCGATGAAGCAGGGCTTCAAGGCCGAGTCCGCCGCGCTTGACGAAGGCACGCACCGGGATACGCTGAGCCCCGACGAGGTCGGCCAGGTCGCGGCCAGGCTGAACGTCAAGCCCGAAGAAGTGCTCGAGATGGAAACCCGCCTGTCGGGCGGCGACATCCTGCTCGATCCGAGCCCCTCGGACGACGGCGAAGAGGCGTTTGGTCCGATCGCCTACCTGGCCGACGCCACGCAGGAGCCGACCGCGCAGCTCGAATCACGCGCCCGCGACCGCCTCTCGAGCGACGGCATCTCGACCGCGCTGGAGGCGTTGGACGAGCGCAGCCGCCGCATCGTGGAAGAGCGTTGGCTGAAGGTGAACGACGACGGCTCGGGCGGCATGACGCTGCACGACCTGGCCGCGGTGTACGGCGTGAGCGCCGAGCGCATCCGCCAGATCGAAGTGGCGGCGATGAAGAAGATGAAGAAGTCGCTCGCGACCTTCGCCTGAAGTCCGCTTCGCTCCGAAGAACAGCCCGGCCGCGTGCCGGGCTTTTTTATACTCATCGGCTTTGCGTCCGCCGAACTCCACCGGGACAACATCAATGATCACTTCACGCTCGCGCCGCTCGTTCACCGCACTGGCCGCCGCACTGCTCGCCGCCGGCCCCGCCATCGCAGCCTCGCCGCTCGACGGTTGGCCGAACAAGCCGCTGCGCATCGTGGTGGGTTTTCCGGGCGGCTCGACGCCCGACCTGTCGGCCCGCACGATCGCCGAGCCGCTGTCGAAGGCGCTCGGCCAGCCGGTGATCGTGGAGAACCGCGTCGGCGCCGGCGGCAACATCGCCGGTGAAGTGGTGGCGCACGCGACCGACAACCACACGATCAGCGTGATGATCAACGGCAACATGACGATCGCGAAGCTGCTCAACAGCAAGCTCGGCTACGACCCGCTGACCGACCTGCAGCCAGTGAGCCTGGTGGGCACGGCGCCGCTGGTGCTGGCGGTGCCGGCCGCCACGCCGGGCAACACGCCGCAGGAGCTGCTGAAGGCCGCACGCGCATCCGGCAGCAGCTGGAGCTACGGCACTCCGGGCGTGGGCACCGTGGGGCATCTGGGCATGGAGCTGCTCAACGCGCAGCTCAAGACCCAGTCGGTGCACGTGCCCTACCCTGGCTACCCGCAAGTGATCAACGGGATGATCGGCGGCCAGTTGCAGTGGGCGCTGCTGCCGCCGGCCTTGGTGAGTGCGCAGGCGCGCGCCGGCAAGCTCAAGGTGATCGGCGTGACCAGCACCGGTCGCAGCACGCTGGTGCCCGAGTACCCGAGCCTGGCCGAACTCGGCCTGCCGGGCTTCCAGCTCGAGATCTGGAACGCGGTGGCGGCCCCGGCCTCGATGCCGAAGCCGATCGTCGCGAAGCTGTCGGCGCTGGTGAGCGAGATCGTGCGCTCGCCCGAGGTGCGCGCCAAGCTGTTCCAGCAGGGCTGGCAGGCGGTGGGCTCGTCGTCCGAAGGGCTGGCCAACCGCATCAAGGCCGATACGGCGCAGCTCGGCGGCGTGATCAGGGCGCGCGGAATCAAGAATGAGTGATCGTCGCCGGGCCCTGGAGAGCGACGGATCCGGCCACTGCGGACTCAGGACTTCAGCAACGCCTTGACGTCGGCCAGCATCGGCGCCGCGCCCGCGCCGTAGCGCGCGTAAAGCCGCAGCCGGCCCGAGGGGTCGTAGAGGTAGCTGGCAGCCGAGTGATCCATCGAATAGCTGGTCGGTGTCGAGCCGTCGACCTTCTTGTAGTAGACCTTGAAGTCTTTGGCAACGGCGGCCAGTTGTTCGGGCGTCGGGATCAAGGCCACGAAGCCCGGATCGAACGCGCCCATGTAGGCCTTCAGCACGGTCGGCGTATCGCGCGCCGGATCGACGGTGATGAACACCACCTGCAGCTTGTCGCCGTCGGCGCCCAGCTGCTGCTTGACCTGGGCCATCTCGGTCATCGTGGTGGGGCAGACATCGGGGCACTGCGCATAGCCGAAGAACAGCACCACCACCTTGCCCTTGAAGTCCGCCAGCGTGCGCACCTTGCCGTCGGTGTCGGCCAGCGAGAAGTCCCTGGCGTAGTCGGCACCGGTGAGGTCGACCGCATTGAAGCTCTGCCTGGCCTCGGTGCAGCCCGAAAGATTCAAACCCAAAGCGGCGGCAGCGCCTGCCCATCCTGCGCTGCCAGCTATTAATTTAATAGCATTTCGCTTGTTCATCGCAACGTTCTCAAAACAGGTAGTGATCGACCAGCAGCGCCGCGAACAGCACGCTCAGGTGGATCAGCGAAAACCTGAAGGTCTTGCGCGCCAGCGTGTCGGAGTAGT
>JBDUCH010000475.1:0-2640 GCA_040003555.1 Variovorax sp.
CCTGTGCAGTCCGGACGTTCCTCCAGTGCGCTCTTTCGAGACTTGCACCAGCGGCGGTCTGGCGTGCTTCACGGAACGGATTATCTCGCCACAATGGCGATCCACTGTTTTGAAGATGCCAGGAGACCATTCCATGAAAGCCCAGAACATCCTCCAGACCATCGGCAACACGCCGCACATCCGCATCCAGCGCCTGTTCGGCGCTGCGAAACAGCAGGTCTGGATCAAATCCGAGCGCGCGAACCCGGGCGGCTCGATCAAGGATCGCATCGCCCTGTCGATGATCGAAGACGCCGAGAAATCGGGCGCGCTCAAGCCCGGCGGCACCATCGTCGAGCCGACCTCCGGCAACACCGGCATCGGCCTCGCGATGGTCGCGGCGGTCAAGGGCTACAAGCTGGTGCTGGTGATGCCCGACAGCATGTCGCTCGAGCGCCGCCGCCTGATGCTGGCCTACGGCGCAACCTTCGACCTGACGCCGCGCGCCGGTGGCATGAAGGCCTCGATCGCGCGGGCGGAAGAGATCGTCGCAACCACGCCCAATTCGTGGATGCCGCAGCAGTTCAACAATCCGGCCAACATCGACGTGCACGTGCGCACCACGGCCGAAGAGATCGCGGTCGACTTTCCCGATGGCATCGACGTGCTCATCACGGGCGTGGGCACGGGCGGCCACATCACCGGCTGCGCGAAAGTGCTCAAGGCGAAATGGCCCAAGCTCAAGGTGTTCGCGGTCGAGCCGGTGGCCTCGCCCGTGATCTCGGGCGGCGCGCCGTCGCCGCACCCGATCCAGGGCATTGGCGCAGGCTTCATTCCGAAGAACCTCGACGTGAGCCTGCTCGACGGCGTGATCCAGGTCGACGCCGAACCGGCGCGCGAGATGGCGCGCCGCTGCGCGGTCGAAGAGGGCATGCTGGTCGGCATCTCGTCCGGCGCCACGCTCGCCGCCATCGCGCAGAAGCTGCCCGAATTGCCCGCCGACGCGGTGGTGCTGGGCTTCAACTACGACACGGGCGAGCGCTACCTGTCGGTGGACGGCTTCTTGCCGGCGCTGCCGGCCTGAGCATCCAACCCGGTCGCGAGCACACGCGCCAATTCACCGGAACTTCTCTGGTGTGGCGTCCAGCACCTCGGTGCAGCGCGTCACCGCCCTGGCGCGCTCGTCGCGCAGCAGTTGCCAGCGATCGGCCTGCCATTGCGACCAGGCCAAGGGCGCCGACTCGTAGTGGCACGCGGCCGGCCTCTTCGATTTCCTCTGCGGTCTAGCCGTCCTGCCTTGCGACGGCAAGCGCTTGCACGGCGCGCATGCGGTAGATGTCGGAGGCGACGCGACTCAGCGCGTCGTTCAGGTCGTTCATCGCCGGATTGACGGCCACCGGATCGTTCTGAAGCTCGTCGAGCGTATCGCTCGCAAGCTGATCTTTGCCTTGTTGTTCGAGGCTCGTATTTTCTGGTCGCCTCGCCCTGCCCTTGCCGGTCGGATTGCGACTTCGGTCACGCTGTCTGGCCTAAGATTCGCACCTTGCTTGATAACCACGAGCCGCACGATGATTCGCCTCTCCGAAATCAAACTCCCGCTGGATCCGCCTTCCGATGCGCTGCCGCGCGCGGTGCAGGGCCTGCTCGGCGTCGAAGCAGATGCCGTTGCCCACATCCATGTGCACAAGCGCAGCTTCGATGCGCGCAAGATCGACCTGCTTCAGGTCTACATCGTCGACGTCACACTGGTTGACCCGGGCCGCGAAGCCGTGTTGCTCGCCAAGCTGGCCGGCAACCCGCGCGTGACGCCCACGCCCGACATGGCCTACCGGCTCCAGGCCCAGGCCCCCGCCGGTCTGCCGTTGCGGCCCGTGGTGGTCGGCTTCGGCCCCTGCGGCATCTTCGCGGCGCTGCTGCTGGCGCAGATGGGCTTCAGGCCGATCGTGCTGGAGCGCGGCACGACCGTGCGGCAGCGCACCAAGGACACCTGGCGCCTGTGGCGCAAGAACGTGCTCAACCCCGAAAGCAACGTGCAGTTCGGCGAAGGCGGCGCCGGTACGTTCTCGGACGGCAAGCTCTACAGCCAGATCAAGGATCCGCGCTTCCTCGGCCGCAAGGTGATGGAAGAGTTCGTCAAGGCCGGCGCACCGCCCGAGATTCTCTACGTCGCGCACCCGCACATTGGCACGTTCAAGCTGGTGAAGGTGGTCGAGACGATGCGCGCGGAAATCATCGCGCTCGGCGGTGAAGTGCGCTTCGAGCAGCGCGTGACCGACGTGCGGATCGAAGACGGCCATCTGCGTGGATTGACCGTGCTCGACCAGGCCACCGGCACCACCAGCGAACTGCGCTGCGACCACGCGGTGTTGGCGCTCGGCCACAGCTCGCGCGACACCTTCGAGATGCTGCACGCGCGCGGCGTGCACATCGAGGCCAAGCCGTTCTCGATCGGCTTTCGCGTCGAGCACCCGCAGGGCCTGATCGACCGCGCGCGCTGGGGCCGCCATGCGGGCCACCCGCTGCTCGGCGCGGCCGACTACAAGCTGGTGCACCACGCGAGCAACGGCCGCTCGGTCTACAGCTTCTGCATGTGCCCCGGCGGCACCGTGGTCGCGGCCACCAGCGAGCCGGGCCGCGTGGTCACCAACGGCATGAGCCAGT
>JBDUCH010000476.1:0-2640 GCA_040003555.1 Variovorax sp.
GCCTCCAGCGTGCGCGGCACCAGCGCCATGCGCGCGACCACGTCGTGCTTCGTCTTCTCGCACATGGTCCACAGACCGTCGTGGGCCGGGAAGTCGCCGTACTGCCAACCCATGCCGCGCAGGTGCGCGTGCAGCAGCGTGAAGTGTTGCGCCTCTTCGTCGGCCACGCGCCACCAGTCGCGGTAATAGGCCTCGGGCATGCCGCCGAAACGCCAGACCGCATCGAGCGCGAGGTTGATCGCGTTGAACTCGATGTGGCAGATCGAATGGATCAGCGCTGCACGGCCTTCGTCGGTGAAGGGCGAGCGTTGCGGCACGGCGGTGGCGGCCACGCGCATCGGGCGCTCCGGGCGGCCCGGCACGCCGGCGTCTTCCGCAGCCCGATCCAGTTCGTCCGATGCTATGGAAGCTATAGCTGCCTGGGCAGCTGCAGCGCGCGTTTGCGCCACTTTCTGTGCGGGGTCTGTGATGCGCAGCGCGGCCAGCGCGCTCAATCGGTGATGCATCCCTACAATTCTAGTTTTGACCCCGCTGGAGACTGTGACGATGGCGATTTATGAACTCGACGGCGTGGCGCCGCAACTCGGCAAGGACGCCTGGGTCGCCGACAGCGCCGAGGTGATGGGCAACGTGATCCTCGGCGAGAACGCCAGCGTGTGGTTCGGCGCGGTGCTGCGTGGGGACACCGAAACGCTGACCATCGGGCGCAATTCGAATGTTCAGGACTTGTCGGTGCTGCATGCCGACATCGGTTGCCCGCTGACCATTGGGGAAAATGTCACCATCGGCCACCAGGTCATGCTGCACGGCTGCACGGTCGGCGACAACTCGTTGATCGGCATTCAGTCGGTGGTCTTGAACAACGCGAAGATCGGCCGCAACTGCATCGTCGGTGCCGGCAGCGTGGTGACCGAGGGCAAGGAGTTTCCCGACAACTCGCTCATCGTCGGTTCGCCCGCCAAGGTGGTGCGCACGCTCGACGACGCGGCCGCCGCCAAGCTCCGGCAGAGCGCCGAGCACTATGTAGACAATGGCCGCCGCTTTGCGAAGGGTCTCCGGAAAATCGCCTGAACGGGCGACCGATCATCAAAGGAATGTTTTGAGCGAGTTGCACAAGTTTCTGTTCGACGGCCTGCCGGTGCGCGGGATGATCGTGCGCCTGACCCAGCCGTGGACGGAAATCCTGGCGCGGCGCGCTGCCAACACGGCCACCGGCGCCTATCCGCCGCCGGTGGTCGAGCTGCTCGGCGAGATGACCGCGGCGGCTGCGCTGATGCAGGCCAACATCAAGTACAACGGCGCCTTGATCCTGCAGGTGTTCGGCGACGGGCCGGTCAAGGTGGCGGTGGCGGAAGTGCAGGCCGACCTGAGCCTGCGCGCCACGGCCAAGGTGGTGGGCGAGGTGGCGGCCGACGCGGGGCTGCCCGACATGGTCAACCTGCACAACAAGGGCCGTTGCGCCATCACGCTCGACCCCAAGGACAAGGTGCCGGGCCAGCAGCCCTACCAGGGCGTGGTGCCGTTGTTCGGCAATCAATTTGAGAAGCTCGGCAAGCTCAGCGACGTGCTCGAGCACTACATGCTGCAAAGCGAGCAGCTCGACACCACGCTGGTGCTCGCGGCCGACGACACGGTGGCGGCCGGCCTGCTGATCCAGCGCCTGCCGGTGAAGGGCGAGGCCAATCTTTCAGGCAGCAGCGCGGCAGAAGCCAATGAAGATGAAATCGGCCGTAACGAGGACTACAACCGCATCTCGATCCTGGCATCGAGCCTGACGCGCGACGAGCTGCTGACGCTCGACATCGACACCATCCTGCACCGTCTGTTCTGGGAAGAGAAGGTGCTGCGCTTCGAGCCGCAGGCCGGCGCACACGGCCCGCATTTCGCCTGCACCTGCAGCCGGGAACGCGTGGCCGGCATGATCCGCGGCCTCGGCGAGGAAGAGGCCGAAGAGATCCTGGCCGAGCGCGGCGACATCGAGGTGGGGTGCGACTTCTGCGGCAAGCAGTACCGCTTCGACGCGGTCGATGCTGCACAGATCTTCAAGGCGCGCGGGGATCGGCCGCCCGGGACGACCATCGTTCAGTAGGCCCTGTACGCGGCGCCTACGGTCGTCGCGCCAGCAGATCGCCGAAAAGCCTGTGCTCGCACGCCGGATCGGAGCACTTGTCGCAGGGCCAGCGCCAGCCTGCTCCTGTGCCAGATCGGGCTGCGGCACCCGCTGCGCCTTCGGATGATGCGATTGAGTTGATGGCATTCCATGCGTTGGAGAGCCGTTCGTCGCCGCTGCCATGCACCACGGCGTAGCCGAGGCCGGCGCCCGCCAAGGCGGCCCGCACGCGCGCATCGACCGGCTCGCGCACATGCGGGCCGTCGCGTTGGAGGCCGTCGGCCACCCATGGCAGGTCGAGCGCCATCAGCAGCGTCAGTGCGTAGCCGCGCTGGGCTTTCAGTGCGTCGGCGTAGCGCGAGTGGTCGTCGAACAGCAGGTCGCTGTAGACCGCGGTGATCAACGCCGTGGTGTCGGCCACCACCACGCCCTGCGCCGCCGCGTCGGCGATGCGCCGGGTCTGCTCGTCTGCGATGGCGGCCTGCTCGTCCGGGCGCGGAGTGCGGCCTTCGCGCTCGCACCACTCGCGC
>JBDUCH010000162.1:0-8833 GCA_040003555.1 Variovorax sp.
GCGGCCTTGCGGCGCCGCGTCATGATGCGGCGGCGCTCCTGTCGTCGACTTCCACCTGCACCAGGCAATCGTAGAACGTCGGGCCGCGGCCGATGTCGGTCAGGCGCTGGCTGGTGAGCTGGTTGACGTTGGTGCCGTCCATGCCGAGCTTGCGCCACCAGATGCCGAGCCCGTGCACCACGCCCGGCCGCGCGCGACGCGACACCTCGGCGCGGCAGCGGTGTTCGCCGCGTGCGTTGAAGACCCGCACCGTGGCACCGTCGGCAATGCCACGCGCGGCAGCGTCGTCGGTGTGGATTTCGAGCAGCGGCTCGCCTTCTATTGCACGCAGGCTCTTCACATTCACGAAAGTGGAGTTGAGGAAGTTGCGCGCCGGCGGCGAGATCATGGCCAGCGGAAACTCACGCGAGCTGCCGGCCGCTTCGTAGTTGGGCAGGTGGTCGGGCAGCCCGTCCTGGCCGTGCGCGGCGAGCCGGGCGCTGAAGAATTCGCAGCGGCCCGAAGGCGTCGGAAACTTGCCTTCGGCGAAGGGCGCTTCGGGCAATGCGAGGCTGGCAAACCCTTGCGCCTCGAGCTGCGCAAAATCGATCACGCCGGGTGCAAAGGCGCTGCGGCACAGCGCTTCGTCGTCGTCGGCAAAGCAGGGCTCGGTGAAGCCCATGCGCCGCGCCAGTTCGCGAAACACCCAGGCGTTGCTGCGCGCCTCGCCGCGCGGCGCCACGGCCGGCCGGTTCAGCAGAACATCGGTGTGGCCGTAGCTGGTGTGGATGTCCCAATGCTCGAGCTGCGTGGTCGCGGGCAGCACGAAGTCGGCGTAGTCGGCGGTGTCGGTCTGGAACTGCTCGAGCACCACGGTGAACAGGTCTTCGCGCGCAAAGCCGGCCACCACCTTGCCGGAATCGGGCGCCACCGCCACCGGATTGCTGTTGTAGACCACGATCGCCTCGACCGGGTTGGCAGTGTCGAGCAAGGCATCGCCGATCGTGCTCATGTTGATGGTGCGCGGGGTGCGTCCGGCCAGCAGATCCGGCCGCTGCAGCGCCGCGCGGTCAACCGGAAAGTGACCCGACGCGCTCAGCAGCAAGCCGCCGGCACGATGCCGCCAGGCGCCCACCAGCGCCGGCAGGCAGGCGATCGCGCGGGCCGCGTTGCCGCCGCCGCGCACGCGCTGCATGCCGTAGTTCAGGCGGATCGCGGCCGGCTTCATGGTGCCCCAGGCCTGCGCCAGCGCCACGATTTGGGCTTCGGGTACGCCGCACACCGCGGCCGCGCGCGCCGGGGGCCATTGCAGTGCGCGTTCGCGCAATGGCTGCCAACCGAGCGTGTGGCGGGCGATGTAGTCGTGGTCGAGCCAGTCGTGCACGATGAGTTCGTGCATCAGCGCGAGCGCCAGCGCCCCGTCGGTGCCCGGCAGCAGCGCGATGTGCTCGTCGCACTTGTCGGCGGTTTCGGTCTTGCGCGGGTCGATGCACACCAGCCGTGCGCCGTTGCGTTTGGCCGCTTGCGCGTGGCGCCAGAAGTGCAGGTTGCTGCCGATCGAGTTGCTGCCCCAGATCAGGATCAGCTTCGACTCGGCAAAAAACTCGACCCGCATGCCGACCTTGCCACCCAATGTAAAACTTAAGGCCTCACCCCCGGCGGTCGAACAGATCGTGCGATCGAGCAACGATGCGCCCAGCTTGTGAAAAAAACGACGATCCATCGATTCGCCCTGCACCAAACCCATGGTTCCGGCGTAGCTGTAGGGCAAAATAGTTTCTGGATGTTTCAGCGCCTTGAGGCGAGCAACGATCGCGTCGAGCGCGATGTCCCATGACACCGATTCGAACCGGCCGGCGCCCTTGGGCCCGACGCGACGCAACGGGGTTGTGAGCCGCTCTGCGTGGTCGTTGCGCTCGATGTAGCGCGACACCTTCGTGCACAGCACGCCACCGGTATGCGGGTGGTTCGGGTTGCCCTGCAGCTTGACCGCCACGCCGTCCTGCACGGTCGTGACCAGTGCGCAGGTGTCGGGGCAATCGTGCGGGCAGGCGCCGAGCACAGTGGTTTGGGGAGTTGTCGATAAAGCCGTGGCAATGACCATCGGTCAAGTCTAGTTTGCGCACGCCATTCGCGTGCGGAGGGGTTTCCTCAATGATGAATCGCAGACAGTTTTCCGTAGCGGCCGCGGGCGCGGCGATGCTCGGCAACTTCCAGATCGCGCGAGCGCAAGGTGAAACGCCGATCGTGCTGGGCCAATCCGCCCCGTTCTCGGGCCCGGCAGCACAGCTCGGCATCCAGTTCTACCAGGGCGCCAAGCTGTTCCTCGACGGCTACAACGCCCAGCCGGGGCGCGACATCGAGTTGCGCTTTCTGGACGACGGCTACGAGCCCGACCGCTGCGCGGCCAACACGCGCAAGCTGATCGACGACGACGTCTTTGCGCTGTTCGGCTACATCGGCACGCCAACCAGCCTGGCCGCGCTGCCGTTGGCCGTGAAAGACAAGGTGCCGTTCATCGCGCCTTTCACCGGCGCGATGGCGCTGCGCGAGCCGTTCCACAAGAACGTATTCCATCTGCGGGCCTCGTACAACGACGAGACCGCGCTGATCGTGAAGCAGCTCACCCACCTCGGGCTGAAGAAGATCGCGGTGTTCTATCAGAACGACGCGTACGGCAAGGCCGGGCTCGACGGGGTCACGCTGGCGCTGTCACAGCAGGATCTCAAACCGCTGGCGCAGGCCACGGTGGAACGCAATTCGGTCGAAGTGGCGGGCGCGGTGAAATCGATCATTGCCACGCGGCCCGACGCGGTGGTGCAGATCGGCGCCTACAAGGCCTGCGCCGCGTTCATTCGCGAAGCGCGCAAGGCGGGCTACGGCGGCACGTTCTACAACGTGTCGTTCGTCGGCACGCAGGCGCTGGCCGACGAGCTCGGCAAGGAAGGCGCTGGCGTGGTGGTCACGCAGGTGGTGCCCTCGCCCTACAACGCGGCCAACGGCCTCACGCGCGAATTCAGCGATGCAGTGCGCAAGAGCGGCGGCAATACCAAGGCCAACTTCTCGAGCATGGAGGGCTATCTGGCCGCCAAGGTGCTGACCGAAGGCCTCAAACGTTCCCCCGGCAAGCTTTCGCGCGACAGCCTGATCGCCGGGCTGGAAGGCATCGACAAGCAGCAGTTCGGAGGATTCGACGTGTCGTTCTCGGCGCGCAACCATGTGGCGTCGAAGTTCGTCGAGCTGTCGATGATCACCGGCGACGGCCGGATCAGGACATAGCGGTCAAGACATAGCAGCCAGGCCGTCAACGGCCTGGAACATCGCCTGCCGCGCCTGGCTGATGACCTGGCCTTTCCAGGCATCGGTGTCGGTGTAGAACGCCTCCAGCATCTGCACGTGGATGGCATCGGCCAGCTCTGGTGCGGCATCCGGATGGGCGTGCAGCCAGTGGTCGGCGCGCAGTGCACTCATCACCTCGAGGATCGGCTGCGTGCCGTATTCGAGCGCGATCGCGGTGTACTCGGCCTGCGGGCATTCCTCGTACATCGCGGTGCACATCAGGCCGGTCAGCAAAGCCGAGGTCGACGAGCCGTCGTAGATCGACGTGACCGGCGCTTGGGGCGTGCCCCACCAGGCGTTGGCGCGCGCGTAGGCGGCCGGGTCGTCGCGGCAGGCAAAGATGCGCTCGCCGATGCCGTTGGGCCCGAGCCCCGTGTGCAGGTCGATCCAGGCCAGCCGCTGCGCCGCCTGCCCGTGCGCCCGCAGCACCTGGCGGAAGGTGCGGTTGCTCCAGGTCGGCGCCTTGCCGCCGAAGAACAGACCGTCGTCGAACCGGTACTGGCCGCCGCTGATCGCAGCCTGGTAGGCGGCGACGCCGTGCGTGTCGATCCAGGCGGCGATCGCGGCCTGGTTGTTCGGCGACGGAGGCCACTCGGCCGGCAGCAGCAGCGTGTGCAGGCCCGCGTACGCCTCGTTGACGGGCAACGGCTGCGTGTAGTCGACGAAGTTGCGGTTCAGGTCGACGTTTTCCTGCGTCACGCGCCGGCCGTGGGAAAAACCGTGCGGATTGAGCGCATGCACATAGAGCACGGCGACGCCGGCCGCGCGCGCCTTGTCGCGCCACTCAGCGTCATGCAGCGCGAACACCTGCACGCCACTGCCGCAATGCCCCTCGATGCCGTGGCAGGCGCTGGTGACGATCAGCAGGTGCTTCGCATCGGCCGCGCCGTCGAGCGCCACGTCCATGGCGAGCGCTTCGCCGTCGCGGCCCTTGAGCGGATGCGGATGGGTGTCGACCTTCAGGCCGGCGGCGACGCAGCCTTGCAGGAACTTGCGGCGTGCCTCGGCGTAGCCCGGAGAAAACGCCTCGACCACCCCGATCATGCCGCGGCCCCGCCCGGCTTCAGGAACTGCTCTGCCAGGCTCACCCAGCAGGTCGCGCCGAGGGGAATCAGGTCGTCATTGAAATCGTAGCTCGGGTTGTGCAGCGTGCACGGGCCGGCACCGTGGTGCATGTCGCGGTGCGCACCGTCGCCGTTGCCGATGAAGGCATAGGCGCCGGGCTTGGCCAGCAGCATGAAAGAGAAGTCTTCGGCGGTCATCGCCGGTTCCTGCACCAGCACGTTGTCTGCGCCGACGATACCGGCCATCACGCGGCGCGCAAAGTCGGCTTCGTTGGCCGTGTTGACGGTGGGTGGGTAGTTGCGAATGAACTCGAAGTCGCATTCGGCGTCGTGCGCCGCGCAGATGTGCGTCGCAATCTGCTTCATGCGCGATTCGATCAGGTCGAGCACCTCGAGCGTGAAGGTTCGCACCGTGCCGCGCAGCTCGGCATTGTTCGGGACCACGTTGACCGCCTCGCCCGCATGGAACATCGTCACCGAGATCACGCCGGCATCGGTCGGCTTCTTGTTGCGCGTCAGGATGGTCTGGAACGCCTGCACCATCTCGCAGCCGATCGGCACCGGATCGATGCCCGTGTGCGGCAACGCGGCATGGCCGCCCTTGCCGCGAATGGTGATCGTGAACTCGTTGCTCGACGCCATCGCAGGCCCGGGGCTCACGGCGAACTGGCCCGCTTTCATGCCGGGCCAGTTGTGCATGCCGAACACCGCGTCCATCGGGAACTGCTCGAACAGCCCCTCCTTGACCATCTCTCGCGCGCCGCCGCCGCCCTCTTCGGCCGGCTGGAAGATCAGGTAAACGGTGCCGTCGAAATTGCGATGCTTCGCCAGGTGCTGCGCGGCTGCCAGCAGCATGGCGGTGTGGCCGTCGTGGCCGCAGGCGTGCATCTTGCCGGGGTGGGTGCTGGCATGGGCAAAGGTGTTGAGCTCGGTCACCGGCAGCGCGTCCATGTCGGCGCGCAGGCCGACGGCGCGTTTGCTGGTGCCGTTCTGGACGATGCCGATCACTCCGGTGGTGGCCATGCCGCGATGGATCGGAATGCCCCATTCGGTGAGCTTGGCCGCGACCACGTCGGCCGTGCGCACCTCCTTGAAACAGAGTTCGGGGTGGGCATGCAGGTCGCGCCGCACCGCGGCGATGCCCGCCGCCTGCGCGACCAGGGAATCAATGAGTTTCATCCCCGTTTTCTACCAGAACACCGCGGAACCGGCTTTGCCGGCCCGCTGGTGTTGCCCCCGGCAGGGGGTTGGCGAAGCGACACGCAGTGCGCGAAGCCTGGGGGCGAGCCCAATTCAGCGGCCGGTTTCCTTCAGCCAGGCGCTGCGGGCCGCCAGCGCGGTGTCGGTGAAGTCGGTGAAGACCCCGTCCACGCCGAGCCGGTAATAGGCCAGGTATTCGTTCTTCGCGTCGCCCTTGTAGTCGGTCGCCAGGCGCCGGTTCTCGTTGCGGAAGGTGAACGGGTGCACGAACAGGCCGGCCTTGTGCGCGTCGGCGACCAGCGTGGTGGGCGTCATCGAGCTCGCATCGGCATCGTTGATCTTGCCGTCCTTGTTGAGATCGACCGGCTTGCCGTCGGCACCGATGGTGCCCTTGATGCTGATGATGTAGCGCTTCCACGGCCCGATGCCGTCGGCGTATTTCGCGATCTCGGCCAGGCCGGCCGGCGTGACCATCACGTCGAAGTTGCGCTTGTCGCCGGCCTTCGTCCACTCGTAGGGGCGATCGACCGGCACGGCATAGGTCATGGCGCCGGTTTTCATGTCGATGCCGTCGCCGTCGATCAGCTGGATCAGCTTGGTCTTCAGGCCCTTGCTCTTCATGTACTTGAGGCTGCCCGGCTCGAACGACTGCACGAACACCGGCGCGGTCTTGCTGTTGAGGCCGGCACGCTCGAGCATGGCGATAAGCTTGTCTTCCATCGGCAGGCCCATGTCGCGGAAGAAGGTCGGGTTCTTGGTTTCGGGATAGATCGCAATCGCGCGGCCGGTCGCTTTCGACTGGGCGGCGGCCAGATCCAGGATCTCCTGGAAGGTCGGGATCTTGTAGCGGCCGTTGAACTGCTGCGGCCGCTCGGCGTCGGTGCTGATGGCGCCCAGCGTCTTGATCTCGGCCAGCGTGAAGTCCTGGCTGAACCAGCCGGTCTGCGTTTCGCCGTCGACCTGCATGGTCTTCTTGCGCGACGCGAACTGCGGCTTGGTGGCCACATCGGTGCTCAGGGCGAGATTCGGGTCGTGGCGGGTGATGAGCACGCCGTCCTTGGTGACCACCAGATCCATTTCGATCACATCGGCACCCAGCTCGATCGCGCGGGTGTAGCCCTCGATCGTTTCTTCCGGGATGTAGCCCGAGGCACCGCGGTGCGCCACCACGAGCGGCGCGCGGCCGTCGAGCGTGAGCAGGGGCGTGGGGCCGGCACCGGGCATGCTGCAGGCGGCGAGCGCGAGCAAGGCGGCGGCAGACAGGGCGTGGCGGGCGCAACGGGCGTGCGACAAGGTCATGGTGCTTTTCCTCTCCGGGTTGAAAGTCGCGAGCCTACCCGGGTTGCATGACTGTTTCCTGTCACGCCGCCGTCACAGTGCGCCGGCCATCAGTTTCCAAGGATGCGCTTGCGCCACCATGATGCGGTCGCGCACGGCGGGGTCGGCCTCGAAGATGGCCTGCGCCTCTTCGCCGCTGGCGGCATCCACCACGATCAGACCGCCGCAATCGTCGGTGAACGGCCCTCCGATGCGCAGGGTGCCGGCGGCGGTGAGGCTGCGCATGTAGGCAAGGTGTGCCTGCAGCGGCTGCTCGAACACCGACTTGCCTTCGATCCAGGCGGGGCCAGGGCGGTAGTAAATGACAAAGGGCTGCTTCATGATGTGGCTTGTTCGGGTGGGTATGCCACGACTGTAGGCAGGCGCGCCGCGCCGCGATACTCGCTTTCTGCTCACATTCAAGGGCCCCCCATGTCCGTCGGGATCGACACGCAACCCCGCCCGCGCCGCAGCCCGCGCCAGAGCCGGGCACAGCACACCGTTGCGGCGATCTTCGAAGCCACCGGACTGTTGGCGGCCGAGCGCGGCGATGAGGCGCTCACCACCAACCTGATCGCCGAGCGCGCCGGCGTTTCC
Organism: Variovorax sp.; assembly: GCA_040003555.1. Lineage (GTDB taxonomy): Bacteria > Pseudomonadota > Gammaproteobacteria > Burkholderiales > Burkholderiaceae_C > Variovorax. The sequence goes on from JBDUCH010000162.1 coordinate 7,497, forward strand.
ATCGGCACGCTGTACCAGTACTTCCCGACCCGCGAAGCGATCGTGGAGGCGATGGCCGTGCAGGAGCGCGCGCGCGTCATGCGTGCGCTCGACGAACTGCTCACGCGTCACCGCGACAGCGACCAGCCGCCCCGGGCGGTGGTGCAGTCCTTCGTGCATGTGTACGTGAGCGCGTTCGCAAGCCCCGACCCCGGCCGGCGCGCGCTGATTCGCATGGCCTGGCGCGCCGACCACCTCGATTCGGTGATCCATTCGCTGCGCCAGGCCGCGGAAAACATCTCGTTGCATCTTCAGCGTCTTGCCCATCCGGGCCTTCGGCCGCCCTCGCCGGCCCAGGTCTTCGTGCTGACCCGCGCCCTCATGGGCACAGTGCGCGCCGCTGTGCTGGAAGACTCCCCGGTGCTCGGCAGCGCCGAGTTCGAGCTCGAGCTGGTACGCATGTGCTGGGCGCTGCTGAGCGCCGATGCGCCGGCCGGACTTCCGGGAGAATGACGGCATGTCACACATTCTCTCCAGCCGCAGTCTCAGTTTTGCGCAGACGCTGGTGCGCATGAACACCGTCAGCGCCCACAGCAATCTCGAGCTGATCGACTTCGTGCGGGATCACCTGGCCGGACTCGGCGTGCGCAGCCGCATCACGCGCAGCGCGGACCGCAGGAAGGCCAACCTGTTCGCCACGCTCGGTGCCGGCAAGCCGGCCGGCGTGATCGTCTCCGGCCACACCGACACGGTGCCGTGGGACGGGCAGGAGTGGAGCGTCGACCCCCTTTCGGCAAGCGTACAGGCCTGGCCCGAGGCCGTCGGCCAGGACGGCGAGATGGAACGCGTCGAACCGCGCCTGTACGGCCGGGGCTCGGCCGACATGAAAAGCTTCATCGCGATCGCGGTGGCCAACGCCGAACTGTTCCTTGAAAGCGCGTCACCGTTCGCGGTGCACTTCGCGTTCAGCTACGACGAGGAGGTCGGCTGCTTCGGCGTGAGGGAACTGATCGCCGACATGAAGGACGCCAACGTCAAGCCGGTGGCCTGCATCATCGGCGAGCCGACGATGATGATCCCGGCGATCGCACACAAGGGCGTGTACCGCTACAGGTGCTGCGTGCGCGGCAAGGAAGCGCACTCGTCGCTCACGCCGCAATCGATCAATGCCATCGAGATGGCCGCGCGCGTGGTCGGCAAGGTGCGGGACATGGCAGAGGGCTTCGAGCAGAACGAGGCGCGCTTCGAAGGCTTCGACGTGCCATTCAGCACTGCGAGCGTGGGCCAGTTCCACGGCGGCATTGCCGACAACGTGGTGCCGCGCGACGCCGAGTTCCGCTACGAATTCCGCAACCTGC